>JADJLQ010000006.1 GCA_016709995.1 Saprospiraceae bacterium | reverse complement strand
CCAGGTAGACGAAGGCGGGGTTCGGGTACCGTCGATGGTCCTCTGGCCAGGTCAGATCAAAGCAGGTACCAGCACTGACCAGATAGCAGCCCATATCGATTGGTACCCCACTTTACAGACCCTTTGTCATTTAAATACCCTTGCCGGCAAACCCATCGATGGTAAAGATCTGAGTGGAATAATATTGAATAAAACAGATACCTTATCTGATCGCAAAATTTTTAGCCATGTGGCTTTTTTAGAAAAAGAGCTCAAACCTAAACCAGGCTCTGTGCGTACCCCACGATATCGTATGGTATGGAAATCTGCGGCAGCTGAACTTTATGACATGTCTTCAGACCCTCAACAGCTGGTAAATCTCGCAGCCACCGACTCGATCACCTTATCGACTCTTTCCAATCTGTACCAATCCTGGTTTTCATCAGCCACCCAGGATTATCAGCCCATCAAACCGGTCAACGTAAATACCTCTTATATCGAGCTCCCTGCATATGAATCTACTTTTACCGGCAGCCTCCATTATGCCGAAGGACATGGCTGGGCACATGATTGGCTCCAACACTGGGCCACGACTGAAGATGAGATCAGCTGGAGCATCATCAGCGATACTCCGACCACCTTTACAGCCTACCTCAAATATACCTGCCCGGCCGGAGATACCGGTTCCATCATCACTACCTATATCAATGAGGCACCTGTCGCCTCCGCTAAAATCATCGTACCCTTTGATCCACCATTGACCCCCAGCCCTGACCGGGTGATCAGGAAAGAAGCTTATGAAAAGGAATGGCGGATGATGGAGCTTGGTAAGATCGTGGTACCGTCTGGTCAGAGCAAGTTGAGCTTGAGGGCTAGTGAGGTGAGGCATGGGATGGTGGGCGAGGTGATGGGGGTAGTGATGGAGCGGTGAGGAAGGTGGTGCAGTCCTCCTGTTTTCCGCACTAGAGCATTTTTTTGAGATAAGTAATTGATAATCAGTTATTGTTTTTGAGAAACGGGTGTCCGGGCTTATTTTTAGGGGTGTTCATTAGACAAAAGAAGAATAAATCTGGTAGTATCAGTGTTCAGATTATATCTAAGGTTGGGGGCCGATATAAAGTTGAAAAGACTGTTGGCAGTTCTGACCGAGAAGATCAAATAAAGAATTTAGTCCAGAAAGCCGAGCTTGATGTAATCAGTATGGTTGGACAATCAAGTTTATTCAATTCTGAACAGGATGTACAGCTTGAAAATTACCTGGACACTATAGAAAACATGCAAATTAGGACTATAGGGCCTGAGTTAATTTTTGAAAATATACGACGCCATCGGCTACAATGCTATCAAAGAAGACTTATTCCGGCAATTGGTTATAGCCCGTTTAGCTTTTCCACTGAGCAAGCTAAAAACAATAGAATACATCTACCGATATCAAGGAGTAACCATTGGTCTTGATCAGGTATATCGATTTCTAGACAAGTTAAATGATACATTAAAAGAACAAGTTGAGCAGATTTCATATCAACACACTTTAAAGACTCTCGAAGGAGAGATAGGTATAGTATTTTATGACATGACGACTCTGTATTTTGAGTCTAATGAAGAAGATGATTTTCGAATGAGCGGATTCTCTAAGGATGGCAAACATCACTTACCTCAGATATATCTTGGTTTATTAGTAGGCCTAGGTGGCTATCCTATCGGCTATGATCTTTTCGAAGGAAAAATATTCGAAGGAGATACATTGATCCCAGTTATTGACAAGTTGACAAAAAATTCAATTTGGCGAAACCAATCATTGTAGCCGACGCTGGCCTATTAACTAAAGCAAATATTGATACGTTAGCAGGTCTTGGGTATAGTTATATTATAGGAGCAAGAGCTAAGTCTGAAAAAAAAACATTATCAAAAACGAAATTCTTTCCTTAAAGTTGAATGATGGTGAAACCAGGATAATTCACAAAATGGACGGCAATAGGCTTATAATATCGTATTCTGAAAAAGGGCCAAAAAGGACGAACACACCCGGAAACGAGGCCTGTCTCGTTTAGAAAAACAAGTAAAATCTGGAAAACTTACCAAGCAGAACATTAACAATAAAGGCTACAACAAATACTTACGAATGAAAGGCAAAGTAGATATTGAGATAGATTATGATAAGTATAATGCTGATAAACAATGGGACGGGCTAAAAGGTTATATCACAAATACGACCATTAGTCCTTCGATAATACTTGAGCAATACAAGAATCTTTGGCATATAGAAAAAGCATTTAGGATGTCTAAAACAGACTTAAGAATAAGACCCATATATCACCGATTAAAAAGAAGGATAGAAGCCCATATTTGCCTCTCATTTGCCGCATACTCTATTTATAAAGAACTTGAAAGAATCTTAAATAAGAATCATTCGTCAATATCTATAGTACAAGCGGCGGAGCTAACTCATACTATGTATCAATTGGAAATAAGCCTTCCAGAATCTAAAAAAAACAAATTGATTACCTTAAAAATGGATCCCCTTCAAAAGGAATTGTCGAGCATTGTTGAATCAAATTATGCATAAAACTTGTCCACAGACGCCAGGGTGTCCCATTGCGGAAAACGCGAAGAAGCTTATGAAAAGGAATGGCGGATGATGGAGCTTGGTAATATCGTGGTACCGTCTGGTCAGAGCAAGTTGAGCTTGAGGGCTAGTGAGGTGAGGCATGGGATGGTGGGCGAGGTGATGGGGGTAGTGATGGAGCGGTGAGGAAGGTGGTGCAGTCCTCGTCGCAATCAACTCCAGGCACAGCCAAACACTCACACTTTATTATTTCTATATTCCCTCCTTGATATTCCTTGCTTTCCCATAGCAATCAACCAATGGCAAAGCGCCACCGGACACCCATCACCTGATCACATCAAACATCCTCGAATACTTCACCGTAAAACTCCGATTATCAAATCGATCCAGGCCCCGATTTTCATTAAATACCAAAAACAAACCGGTATTGGACTGCTGCAACCATCCCAGCCTCAGGTTGAAAGACCATTTGTCGAGGACATCATTAAATTGGGTAAGGCTCTGGACATATAATCTGGGTGTAAAAGAATAGGATATCCTCGATCGAAGTATCGTTGTATTAAAATCACCATAGGGTAACCGCACAATATTGCTATTGAGACCCCACTCGGAGGTAAACTTGTCTCCGAGGCGGACATTAAATCCAAAAGTCGTACTGGCCCGATGACCGCCAAAAAAACCACCGATGACTTCACGTACATTAAAGGATATGTTTTTACTGGTATTCGTCATCCATACAAACTGACCTTCGTTGTGAGAATATGACCCCGCCGGTACGATAACCCCAGTGGCGATCTCAAAAGGCGTGAAAACCCCTTCGGTGGTAAAATTGATTCCGGTGTGGACCTCCATGCCGTTTTCCCATTCCCAATGATTGTCTATATGGAGAAAACTGGTCTCCAGTTTTTTATTGCCGTAATTCCAGTAGCTGCGATAAGAAATATGAGGTCTGAGCTCCAACAATCCTGCTTTGCCATTCATGCGCCAATGGTATAGGATATTGGCTTCGGGTTTGCGGAAGCTATTGCGCAACAAAAATCCAACTTCCGGATTAAATCCACTGCCAAGCTCACTATAACCTGCACCCACATTGAGTTTATTCCACTCATAATTATAGTTTAGTTTAAAGGAATGATCATTTTCTTCGATACCCGGGGTGGAGGATTTGGCCAGGAACCCAGTGAGCTGGGCTTTTTTGCCGAGGCCCCATTTGCCATCGATGGCCAGCACTCTATTATAATGGTCTTCGCCGGGTCCCAGGTTTTCTTTGTTGATGAAAGCAGCGCCGATGCGGGAGAGTTTGGCAAATTCGTGGCTCACGCGCGCAATCGTATAATTGCTCTTTGCAATGGAGTTGGACTCTACCTGATCAGTAAACATGGAGAGAAAACCGACATTGGTATGATTGATTTTGCCAGAGAGCCGAGCCCCGCCGACGATGGGTACGATAGAACCATCATCCCCGATCCCAATGCGTCTGCTAAAAAACATTTCTACCTCCCCGGGGCTCCCAACGCCAAACTGGCCTGCATTCTCCAGGAAAAAAGGTCTTTTCTCGGGGAAAAAAAGATTGAAGCGGTCGATATTGACCTGTTGGTCATCCACTTCTACTTGAGCAAAATCCGTATTGTACGTGAGGTCGAGCGTAAGACTCGGGGTAATGCTGTATTTTATATCACCCCCGACATTGGCATCGGTGCTCGTTTTTCTGGGGGACACCAGGTTATTGGCCGTCACATTGCCCAGGACATAGGGTATCACTTTGAGATTGCCCGGACTCTGAAGTTCGAGGTCGGTTAGGGTACCCTCCATAGAAAGGCGATGAAGATTAAACTCCACAGGGATGGGAGACCAAAAAGCAGCTTCATTGTTCTTCTGTATGTTACGCTGAAAGTTGACACCCCAGGTTTGATCTTTCCCACTTAGATACCGCAATGTCCTGAAAGGAATTGCAAACTCTGCTGACCAGCCTATGGCGGACACCTTTGTTTTTACAGTCCAGGAGGCATCCCAATTGAGGTTGATACCACCGATGCGGCCGCCCTGCTGACGATTGGCATTGACACTGCCCTGGCCTTCATTGTCTACTTGCGCATCATATTCAATCCCTGCCGGATTGGTACCGAACACAAACCCATTCTGTCCATCTTTATAGGTATCAAGGATAAACAAAAATGCATCAGTGGCATCGAGGGAAGCGTCGCGTCGGGAGTCTGAGATGATTATTTTTTCCGGTGTCTTATCGTGGCAGACTGCGGACAGATATAAATTCTCTTTGTCATAACAGATCCTTACCTCGGTCATTTCAGATATAGGCTGACCGGCATAAGGTTGGGTCTGGGTAAGATCGCCAAAAGCTGGTATGTCTGACCAAGCCGAATCTGCTAAAACTTCCCCATCGATCACGGGTCGCCTGGTGAGTTTGTGAGCTTTGGTAGTGGGCCTCACACCGGTATAGGCAGAAGTAGTACCACTCATAGTATTACTGCCATTGACCCCCAGGGTGCCCAGACTACCATTGGTTTGGGCCAAACCTAACTGATACCCTGCAAAACAAATAATGAAGATGATTGAAAACCTCACTTTCCTGGCTTTTAATGGATCATAAAAATAATTAAGGATACCAAACTAATAAAAATACCCGGGCGTACAAAACACCTCCTGGTAATATCTCTCACCTGGATACCTTCAGCGTAGCTGTCACCGGAAAATGGTCAGAATACCTGACCCTGTGTATGGTAAAATTGGTCCCCTTTAAAGACTGACTGCACAAAACCTGGTCGATATGTAAAAAAGGCAGTTTGCCGGCATAGGTGTAAGCCAGGCCATTGCCTGATTGCAGCCAGGCATCATTGAGCTGTCCGGAAAGCAACCTAAAAATATACGTGCTGGGAATATCATTAAAATCTCCAGCCAGAATAAACGGATGCGGAGAATGATCCATTACTTTCTTAAGCTCTTCTGCCTGATCCGTCCTAAGGAGCAGAGCTTCTTTGTATCGGTTGAGGACTCTTTTTATTTTTTGCCAGGTGGAAGCATTTTTAATATTTGCGGCATTCATCAATTGCTCGGTTTGCCCGGAGATCCGGTTGGAGACCAGGTGTACATTGTATATACGCAGCGTATCCTGATGATAAAGGATGTCTGCCCAGGTGGTGCCGTTGCCTTTGGACCTGCTATCTAGGATCCCTTTGGAGAGGATAGGGTGCTTTGAAAATATGGGTCTGGCATTGACAGCCTCTTTGAGGGTAGAATAATAGTTTTTTTCGATCGAGTCTCTTATCTTTTTGACGGATGGATTCGATAGTTGCCATTCCTGAAAACAAAGTATATCCGCTTTTTGATTGAGGTAAAAATTCCATTCCGCAGGTCGATTGGCAGGCAGGCTGGAGCCAATATTGTGAGATAATATTTTCAGGCCATCTGAGGTAGGTTCAGGTAAAGAAATATTAAAAAACGACTGTCTAAAAAGGGTAGAGAACCCGATCAGCAAAATAAAAAGCAACCATGCTCTATGGTTTTTGATCATCAATCCTACCAGGAATAAAACACCTGTCAAAATATATAGATAGGGGAAAACCAGACTTGTAAATGCTGCCGGCCAAAATAAACGCGGATCAATATAACCTGACCAGCCACTGATCAGTAGTGCCAGTGCAGCCAGCACAGCAATAATGACAAAAGATTTGTTCAATAGTTTATTCTTCATCGGTCAGATGAGCGATATAGAGAGATTATAATTTTGGCATGAAAATAAGCAAATCTTTTGTCAAGCGCAGTCAATTCATTTCAACCATCCTCTATTCTTCGTGTCAGTTCAGCCCCAGAGTCTCCGGTAGTTAAAATGCAAAAAATATCAATCTGTCGTATTACCAGATATCTTTCAAAAACCACCTGTTATCAGTATACAACGTTGGATATCCATTTTCAAAAAAAAATCTTAGCACAGTTTATATTTTTAAATTGAGAATAGGGAATAGACATCCCGAAACTTCGGTAGGCAAGGACAGACAACTAAGTAACTTATTTAAAAAACCATATTTTATGAAAACACGACATCTATTTTGCCTTTTATTACTCAGCACAGGTATGATCTATACTTCCTGTACGCGTGACCAGGTGATATCGGCAGACCAGCCTATATCAGAAGCTGAAGCCATACAATGGAAACCTGCTGATGGCATAGCCCGGTTTATTCCACAGGAGTATAAAGACAATATCCTGGCAGAAGACTTGGCCTTTGCAGAAAGATTACTACTTAACCCTAAAGAAGAGGATCTAGCTGCTCGTGGACAAGAGATTCATATAGCCGCCGGGTCCAGCAATTCATTGGCGTCGGCTATTGCATCAGCGGGTCATGGAGATGTGATCGTATTGGATCCTGGTGATCACTTCGAGACAGGTACCGTCTATATTGATAAGACGATCAGTCTGATGGGTTATGGAGCCAACTATATCTCCAGTGGGGTAGTATTTGGGCCTAATTTTAACTCCACCTCTGCTATTCATGTTACCAAAAATGGTTGTATTTCTACTATCAGGGGTATCACTTTTAAAAGTACCGAAGCTCATCCAGGGACCTGTATCTTTCTTGAAAACACCAAGAGCGTAAAAGTACTTTACAATAAAATGGAAAATTGGAATATAAGTATCATGATGGCCACCAGTGATTTTTGTTCCATTATAGGTAATAAAGTTTTTGCTGATGCATCATGGACCACAGGAGACATTCAGGAATCAGATGGAATAGTTATATCAGATGGCAAACACAACCAAGTAGTAAGTAATGAGGTTGCGGGTGCTGTATTAGGAATATTTACAGGCGGTAGTCAAGGAATGGATTTTTCTAATTACACTCACGATTGTTTTATGGGTCAAATATTATGTAGAGTGCCGGCCGGCGGATATACGATGGGAGGCTATACGATAGACGGATATGATTCCGATACAAAAACCTCCACAGCCAGATGGTTAGCGGTGTTTAATAAATCCGAGAACAACTATTTTTGTGGTTATAGTGTTGTCGATGGATCACATGATAATTTGTTACAACATAACACCACAGCCAATAATGCTGCCTATGATTTCTTTTTATTAGGCGATAGCAATTTCTTTGGTTTCCCGACTCCTAGAGCTTTTAATAATACTATTGAAGCCAGTAGCTCACAAACAATAAAAGATTGTGCAGAAAATTCAAAAATCAGAGGAGGTATGTTGATCGACACATCACTGGATCCATGTGAATAAGTAGGATGTAAAGAATGGTTAATTAGATTTGCTAAATCGTAATAGGTTTAGCAAATCTTTTTTTTATGACGGATCAACTACGACCAGTGTGAAATTGGTAGGAGGCACTTGTTAACTTGTGTGAAAAAGTATAGCCAACTTCATCACCCAGACATCCTAGTTTTTTGAATCTCCTTTGGTATGGTCTAACCAGAGACCATCCGGTGACCAGATGGAGAATAATCTTATGCATTCTACCTTTTATGGCTCCTGTCAAAAGATGCCTGAAGATAACTAGGGTTTTTTTTTCCCTTTTTTTTTTTTTTCTTTTTTTTTTTTTTTTTTTTTTTTTTTTTTTTCTTTTCTTTTTTTTTTTTTTTTTTTTTTTTTTTTTTTTTTTTCTTTTTTTTTTTTTTTTTTTTTTTTTTTTTTTTTTTTTTTTTTTTTTTTTTTTTTTTTTTTTTTTCCTCCCCCCCCCCCCCTTTTCCCCTTTCTTTTTTTTTTTTTTTTTTTTTTTTTTTTTTTCTTTACAATGTGTTAGATGTTTTTCAGCAGACCCTACTAATTACTTTTTTATCAAATTGTCCGATATCTGTGAGTACGACCATGTGAGAGATCCGAGGCATGGGTCCGGTGAGCTTTGATTTCTGGAGCGTATCATCAAAAGCTTGATCTCCAAGATCTACGCCAAGTCGAATCTCTTTGGGTTTGATATTGATCGCTGCAAACTCCCTGGTCGCAGTAAAGGAGAGGTATGTTTTCTTCGGAATAAGTTGCGCATCCGGAAATAAGCTCATTATTTTCCTGGAGACCACTTCAAATAATGGGCGCATCTGCTCACTTTTAATAAATTGATTGTCGAGCAGACTCGATTCATTTTGATACACTGGCATACCATGATTGAGATAGAGACCAGCCAGCAGGGAGGCTTGCATGTGATTGAGCTCGTGGCTGGATTTTAACCAATTAGTGATCTCCATTTGTTTGGTGAGCCCCGAGGCCTTCACTACCGGCAGCCATTGTTCAAGTGATTTGCCAGTTTTTTCTTTTGCGGATTGGATAAACTCCTGCTCAAATTCTCCTGATGTTTTCGCCATGATATAATTTTTTTACCTCCAGACACCTAAAATAAAGCCGACAATCGTAAAATACAACGTGATAAAACCACCATTGATCAGGATGTACTTCCACGAACGCATTTCAAATAGACCTATGATGGTAAAAATCAAGGCTGAAAACCCAAACCCTGCCAGGAATCCGGCCGTAGTACCCCATGCCATATCCGTTTTGTCATCTCCCAAAAAAAAAGCCATGTTATAACTGATGAGCAATGCCAGGATAAAACTCAGTCCGTAGACTTTAGGGGGATTTAATTTTTTTAACTGTTCATCCGTAAGTCCATTTTCTTTTTTCCAGGCATGGTAAAACATCGCTGGCGAATACCATAAGGCACCCAGGGCAAGATTGGCAACGGCGCAGACGATGACTGCAAAATGATTGATATGTATTTCCATTTATTTTTTTATGACAAAAAAACTACAACTAACCGATAGCGTATTGGAAAAAATTTACCTCATCGTTTAATTCTTGTAAATCATCTACTTTTTAAAAGCGTGTAATAAATCAAATGACAGTCCCGTGATCAGGATATGACATAATCTGTCTCCTTAGAGTCAGTCCATTTCTGTAGCGAAGATGTATCGCTATTCATTAGTACAAATATCCAAGGTGCCAAGTCGGTTGCGGACGACAAATGCCCTATTATATATTCTTGGAGTACAGTTTTGAATAAAAAATATTATGGTCAAGCAGAAAGCTATTCTGATGAGGAGCGTATCGCTATTAATCATTAACATCAAGGTAATTTTCAAATAAATAAGATAACAAAACTCAGGAATAGGATTAGGTCCTTATTGGAAATATTTTACCTCACCCAACAGGGATATAATTCAGGTAATCGAATTGTTTCTGCATATATTGTTTCGGTGTAAACCCTGAAAACGATTTAAAGTCATTGATAAAATGTGCCTGGTCATAAAAACCGCTATCAAAGGCGATTTTCGTCCAGTCTGCTTCTTTGGCCGTCGCTATTTCTTCAATGGCTTTTTGAAAACGAGTGATTTTAAGAAACCCCTTTGGGGTGAGGCCGACATAGTCTTTAAATAGCTTGATGAGGTGTTTTTGAGAATAGCCTACTTTGGCAGCGATTTGTTCTATAGACTGCTGATTGGGAGAAGTAATTATTTGATTTACTGCATAGTCTATAAATGGGTTTATGACCAGTTTGTTTTCAAATTTTTTTCGCAGAAAAGATTCGGCTATTAAAAATTTTTGACAGATGGAGGCTGTTGCGAGGATCTTTTCTCTGAGCTCCATGATCTCATAAGTCAATACAAGGTCACCATCTACGACACTATCTGTCAACTCATGGAGAGGCATCTGTACAAAAGGATAAGCTTTGCCTCTATGAAAATTGATGATGAACATTTCGCTGTCCTTACCGGAAGGGATAGTGATAAATTTGTTTCTGATACCAGAAAACCAAACATGGCGACAAGCCTGGATTTCTTTAAGTGAGTCATTATCGTAGATATACTTTGGATAATCCGTCAGGTCTATAACGATATTGACATGACCATCAGGCAAAAAACGGTCCACAGTATGAACAGGGTGGTAGTCACAATAATAGACAAAGCTCTCTATAAATTGACTGAGTGGAAATGACGGTATATATAGCTCGAATATCATGATGGGTAAGAAGGTTAAAGGTAACTTTTTCGGATATTTTCCTGATACAATATGTCAGCAGTTGATTCAATAAGCACTGTCACTTACTATTTTCTTTCCCATTCCTGTAACCTTTCATAACTTAGGGAGTTTACCTCTATACAAACCGTGACAGAAGAGACCGATAACGAACTGATGTACCTGGTGCGTTCTGGCGAAGTAGAACGACTGGCTGACCTGTATGATCGATACCAGGGCCAGTTGTTTGGATTTTTTAATGGCATGACTAAAAATCGGGTCTTGAGCGCCGACCTGGTACAGAATGTGTTTTATCGGATCTTAAAATATCGGCAGCAGTTTCAGGGAGGACAGTTTAAATCATGGATGTTTCATATAGCGCGCAATGTATACCATGATCAGTATCGAAATAAAAACAATACACATCATGCCTCTTTGGACGACTACAAAGAAGTCATGGTGGCTGAACACCAGGCGGATGGTGAGCTACACAAACAAGATCAGTCAGAATGGCTAAAGAAAGCGATGGCAGCGCTCTCCGATGACAAAAGAGAAATTATCCTATTGAGTAAATACCAGGAGAAAAACTATAAAGAAATCGGAGAAATATTAGGATGTACCGAAGGTAATGTCAAAGTAAAAGTGTTTAGAGCACTGCATGATCTCAAGCTCTTGTATAAAAAGTATGAAAGCAATGTGCCTCAATAAATAGAAATACTATGTCTGAATACGAATTAAATATATTAAAGAAAAAATACCACGATGGCGTCCTGGATCTGGATGAATGGAATCTACTCGAGCAAGCCATATCTCAAGGTAAAATAGACTTGAAAGATTTGCCTTCTTTGCAAAAGTTAGAAATTGATCTCGCCAGGATACCCGGAGAGGATACTCCACCGGCTGTGCGCAGCGCAGTAGTCGAGATGATCAAAAAGGAAAAAAGAGAAGTGCCGGTAAAAACGGTATCACTAAGAGAATGGATGATTCGTAGCGTACTGGCGGCAGCGGCTATGATGACAGGCGTACTGATAGGATATGTGATACCCGGGCGCTCCTCTGCTCAGGTATCGGAAGTAGCCAAACTACAATCGGAGATGGAGTCACTCAAAGAAACAGTCATGTTAAACCTGCTGCAAAAAGAATCTACTACAGACAGGCTCAAGGCGGTAAGTTATAGTTATGATCTGGATCAAAGCAGCCATCGGGTGATCAATGCCCTGCTCACGACACTCAATGAAGACAATAATATCAATGTACGCCTGGCATCTGTAGAAGCCCTGCAACAATATGGCACCCAACCTTGGGTAAGAACACAACTGGTCAAATCGATCAGTCGGCAACACTCACCTTTAGTGCAGGTAGCCCTGGCTGAATGTATGGTAGCGCTTAAAGAAAAAACTTCGGTGATCGAATTCAAAAAATTAATCGACAGCAAAGACACTCCTGAAGATATCAAGACAAGGCTAAAAGATTATATACAACAAATCATTTAATCAATATAATAACCCGATAAGATGAATAAAATAATTTTTGTTCTGGCCGTGCTGTGCATCGCCAGCAGCTCAGCGCAAGCACAACGATTCACTGAATCTATAACAAAAACATACACTTTTGAAAAAAAGAATGCACAAAATGCAGTACTCATCTACAATATCGATGGGGATGTCCAGGTAGAAGGCACCACCGGTGATCACGTGATCGTCGTCGTGGAGAAAATCATCACTGCTAAGACCGAAGCACGATTAGCTATTGGGAAAGCAGAAATACAACTCGGTAGCATGGATTTAGCGGATAGCCTTATATTTTATGTAAAAGGCATAGGCCAGGAGTTTGGTCGCAACCCGGGTCGTAAAAATAACTCGGGCCATGGTGGTTGGGGCTATATCTGGAATCAAGGAAACAATCATAATGATCTGCAGTACGAATACACCATGAATTTTAAAATAAAAGTCCCGAGAAATGTACATGTCATGGCCTCTACAGTCAATGACGGAGATGTGTTGGTATCTAACACTAATGGTGAGGTGATCGCACGTAATGTCAATGGCCATATCAAATTAAAAGATATCAGCGGGGCCACCAATGCCAATACCATCAATGGCAATGTAGACATAGATTACACCAAAAACCCCGGTAGTGACTGCAGGTACTACACCCTCAATGGTGACATCCGTGTCAATTTCCCCAGTATCGTGTCTGGCAGGATGTCTTTCAAATCATTTAATGGCGACCTGTATACCAATTTTGATCCATTGACTTCGCTGCCTCCTGTAGTCAATAAGAAAGAAAGTGACAAAGGTGTAAAATATAAAATAGAAGATCAACACTACCAAATTCGAACTGGGGGGCCGTTGCTGGATGTAGAGACCTTCAATGGCGATGCTTATCTCAAAGAAAAAATAAATAAATAATTAATTATACTATCATAAATAAATCAAACCATGAATAATCTAAAACATTTAATCTGGAAGAAACACTTCTTCTTAATGCTTGTTCTTTTACTTGCCATCGTGGCTGCAGGAACAAGTCAGACCAACAACGAATTTACCATTCCACTGAAAGATCCTTCGAAGCGAGGTAAACTGACTGCATCGATCAATTCAGGATCTATCACAGTCAAGGGAACAGCCCGCAAGGACATCCTGGTGCGATATACTTCAGACGCTGAGAAAGACAACAAAAATGTCAGCAAAGATGGATTGAAAAGGGTAAGTGGAGGCAATGTAGACCTCTCGGCTTCAGAAGATGATAATAATGTGAAAGTGATCTCCGGATCCTGGAACGAAGAACTCCAGCTCGAGATCGAAATACCATCCAATTTTGATGTAAAAATGCATACCTACAATAGTGGTGATCTTAAAATAGCCAATGTATCTGGCGCAATAGATCTAAATAATTACAATGGTGGCATATTTGCCGAAAACATCAAAGGGTCCGTAGTAGCTACCACTTATAATGATGATATCAAAGTAACTTTTGACGAAGTCAAAGGTGATGTGCCTATGGCATTCTCTACCTATAATGGAGATATCGATATCACTTTTCCTGCAAATGTAAAAAGCTCGATGAAGTTTAAGACAGATCGGGGAGATATCTATACCGGCTTTGATGTGGATATCAAAAGCTCAGGCCCTGTCAAAAAAGAAGAGTCTGCAAACGGGGTCTACAAAGTAGTGGTCAATCAGTGGAAACAAGGCAGTATCAATGGCGGTGGACCGGAAATGACTTTTAAAACTTACAACGGGGATATCTATATTCGCAAAAAATAAAATCCCTTCCCTCCTGCCAGGAAGATTGTTCTAATAGAAACATCACCAAACCTATCATATATGCTCCTGCATTCAACTGTTGAATACGGGAGTTTTTTGTTAGTGCAATTTGTTGATTGACCCCAAGTTAAGATTTATTTCCTCCAGGAGATGGAGTTATGATCATGAATGGCTCTGAGGATATCCCGTCTGCTGATCTGACCAACTAATTTGCCAAGTTCATTGACCACCAGTAATCTTTTAAATCTGGTCTCCAAAAAAATATTGGCAGCCTCCACGATGCTGGTATGCTCTGACACCGTCTGCATCACATCATCCATATAATTGCTCACAGGATCTTTAGAATTAGGAGTATTGTAATATTGAGAACCCACCAGTAGTTTTAAGCAGGTCTTGTCGTCAATCATCCCCACTATTTCCTGATGGTCGTTGAGCACTGGTGCGCCGGTGATACGTTTAGATAATAAAATATCCACTACATCACTGATGTCCGAGTCGGGATGAAAGGTGATAAGCTTGGTAGCCATGTATTGGCTCACAGGTACTGATTTTGGTTCCTCTGTGGCGGTAGTCACCACTTTTTGCATAAAGTTTTTCATTACAATACTGTTTTTAAAATTAATAATCGATCACTGGACAAGTGCGAACAAAGGACTAATATAAACTTTTATTATTGACTTAATAGTATAATTTACCTAATATTTTTATTGTGTAGCTTTAAAGTAAAAATATTAATAAATAAAATTTAAAAAATGACAACTATAATTTGGTTTCATTAAAAATAACCTTTAACTTCAAAAATGAACTTTTATAAAATTATGATTGGTAAAGCTTAACAAAACAATATGCTTTGACAATTGTTAGTTTTTAATAAAACAAACTTCTTCAACCATATGAGATTGATCCTTTTAGTATTGTGCGTAGGTCTATGGTTGAGCGCCTCTGCACAAATCCAATATACCACTATCAAGTCTGGTCTGGGCACTATCACAGACATCACTCACGCCGGCGATGGCAGTCAGCGCATATTCGTAGCTAACAAGACCGGCACCATATCTATACTAAGTGATAGCTACAGCACCTTGGGCGTTTTACTGAGTTTACCATCCGGCATGATTTCCACAGCAAGTGAAAAAGGACTGTTAGGCTTGGCTTTTCACCCTGATTTTAAAACCAATGGTTATTTTTTCGTCAATTACAACCCTGCAGGAACCAATTACACCCGAATCTCGAGATTTACAGCTGCTGATCCAGCATCGAATAATACGGTGAGCCTGGCCACAGAAAAAATAATTTTAACCATCACTGGTGCTGCAAATACCAACCATAAAGCAGGTGATCTGGCTTTCGGCCCGGATGGATATTTATACTTTGGTACCGGTGATGGAGGTGGAGGTGGGGACCCTCAAGGATCGGGTCAAAACGGCAATTCGCTACTTGCTAAAATATTACGAATCGATATCAATACCACCAGTCCGTACGCTATTCCTTCAAGCAATCCTTTCGTGTCGAATCCTGCTATTTTAGATGAAATCTGGGATATAGGACTACGAAATCCCTGGCGTATCAGTTTTGACAGGCAGACAGGAGACCTTTGGATCGGTGATGTGGGTCAGAATGCCCGTGAAGAAATAGATTTTGAACCAGCCGGTACCGGGGGGAAAAATTACGGATGGAACTGTAGGGAAGGATTCAGCAGCTATAATGGATGCGCTATGAGTCCTTCCTTTTCTGAGCCCATCTTCGATTATGGGCGATGTAATGATCCGTGTTCTACACCAGGATTAGGCAGATCGGTGACAGGAGGATTTGTATATCGTGGCACTAAGGCTTCTAATGCCTCTATGCTGGGATATTATATCTTCGCTGACTACCTCAGTCGCCATGGTTGGTTGATCAAAAACAATTCAGGCAGTGCGTCAGGACTGAGGCAAGCCCTTGAAGTGATTACCGTCAATAAACTCACGACAACTGGAGGAATCACCTCCTTCGGAGAATTGGAAAATGGTGAAATAATGGCCGGCCTCGACAATGGTGAACTGGGTACTATCAATGCAACTGCGGCGCTACCCATAAGGATGTTGAGTTTCCAGGGAGTAAAGGAGCGTGACCAGGTTGTTTTGTCGTGGACTACTGTCTCCGAGATCAATACCCTTCAATATGACATAGAACGTAGTGGTGATGGCCTTCATTTTGATAAAATAGGCAAGTTGGATGCACTGGGAAAAGCCGCTTCTTATCGCTACCTGGATGCCAGTCCGCTACAGGGGGTCAACTATTATCGGCTCAAAACAAAAGACCTGGACGGTTCGATAGATTATACCATGACCATAAAAATTCAAAATAATGAATACCCGGCTTTAGCAGCATTCTCCCCTATTACAGGAGCAATAAACTTAATTACGAATCTTGATTTGACACTTCCCATAGAATTATACAATTTTCAGGGGATATTGATACGAAGCTTCGAACCTGCTGCGAGAGCGCTGCCTGTCCATAATCTTGCGTCGGGAATCTATATCTTAAAAATCAATTCTAAAGAGTCTGCCCTTCTTAGAAAAGTGTTTATTTATTGAGTCTCAATCTTCTTCTCCTAATGTTTGAGTGATGATCTCATATTCAAATCCTTTTTGAAGCAGATAGTCCGCTATCTTTTTCTTTTTCTTAAAACGATCCTTTTCGTTAGATAATAGCTTTGATTTATTTTCAGCGAGTTTTTTTACCACTTGTGTATATTCTTCAGGATCAATCTCCAGCATGGCTTTTTTGATGCAATAATCGGGGACTGCATGGAGTTTAAGCGCCTGTTTGATCTTTATTTTACCCCATTCATTATTTCTAAACTTGCCTCTGGCGAGGGCCCTGGCATAACGCTCTTCGTCCAGCAGTTTTTCGGTGATCATGGTAGAGATGATCTCCTCAAGATCATCACCCCGAAAACCCAATTTTAATCCTTTGGTCCTGACATCCTGATGACACCGTTCTTGATAATTGCAATACTGGCGCATTAGGCTGATACCTTCCTGTACAGTGAGTGAGACTGCCATTAAAGAAAAAAATTATATGGGAAGATACGATTTTAAAACACTGACGATATCATGACCACCGGTGAGATGTAAGCCCCGGATACCTGCTAGTTGTGCTCCCAGTATATTTTCATGTATATCATCGATAAATAAAGTCTCGTCGTGCTTTAAACCTGCATCTGCCAACACATATTCAAAACAAGCGAGGTCCGGCTTGCGTCTTTGAATCAAATGTGAATAATAGGCTCTGTCAAACCAGGCATCCAGCGAAGGTGCATCATAATGTTTGAGCATATATTTGTTGACCCATGCCAGGTGCAGGGCATTGGTATTGGACAATAGATAAATGGCATATCCTTGTCGTTTCAACTCGGTCAAATATTGTAGCCGCTCAGCAGGGATGTCGATGAGCATGGCATTCCATGCGCGGATCACTTGTTGGGCATATACATTAGGACGGGCATGTTTTATAAGAGCATTGATAAAGAGCTCGTCTGAAATAGCTCCGGTTTCGTATTGATGCAAGGTAGGTTCGAGACTGGTCCACACTTCGCTTTGAAGATCCGGATGGCGCAAAAGGCTTTGCATCTCATGAGCGGTCCGGGGTATGTCCAGATCTATGATGACATTGCCAAGATCGAAGATGATGTTTTTAAGTGCTGACACCTGACAAATTTAAGCTATGCTTTTAACTATATGGTTTTAAAATGTTTAGTTTTGAGCAAAAGATTTGAATCAAACTGATATGGCAAGCTTATCCTACAATACCAAATATCCCAGCATCGAAGATCTCCGGTCCCGGGCGCAGAAAAAAACACCTCGATTTGCATTTGAATATATGGATGGTGGCTGCAATGAAGATGTCAACCTCAGAAAAAATACTGATGAAATAAGACAAGTAGAGCTTGTGCCCAGGTATTTTTCTAATTCAGGCACTTCAGATCTCAAAACGGAACTATTCGGGCATACTTATGATGCCCCATTTGGTATCAGTCCCATTGGTTTACAAGGGTTGATGTGGCCTGGTGCTACCAAGATTCTGGCTAAGGCAGCCGTAGAACACAATATCCCGTTTATCCTCAGCACCATGGCGACCAGTAGCATCGAGGAGATCAGCAAGATTACGGAGGGTAGAGCCTGGTATCAGCTGTATCATCCCAAAGAAAATGCCTTAAAAGATAAAATTCTACAAAGAGCGCAAGAAGCTTCAGTGCCTGTCCTGGTATTGCTCTGCGATGTGCCAACATTTGCTTTTAGACCCAGAGACATACGTAACGGGCTTGCTCTGCCGCCCAAAATGACTTTTAATAATATCCTGCAGATGATCGGACGACCACACTGGTCACTGGCCACCTTGATGGAAGGTCAGCCGAAATTTGCCAATCTGATCCCATACCTGCCAAAGGGCCTGGATCTCGGGCAGCTTGGCTTATTTATGAATCAGACTTTTTCAGGATTGATGAATGAAGAAAAGATCAAATCCATCCGTGATAAGTGGAAAGGCAAAATCATCATGAAAGGCGTAGCCTCTGAGTCAGATATGGAGATGTGTGTCCGGCTCGGCCTGGACGGGGTCATGCTGTCCAATCACGGCGGACGACAGTTGGATGCCGGCCAATCTACTATCGCTACTTTAAAAGAACTTGCACCAAAGTATAAGGGTAAAATCAAAATTATGTTGGACAGTGGTATACGGTCCGGTCCGGATATCGCGCGCACGCTCGCACAAGGGGCTGATTTTGCTTTCCTCGGAAGATCATTTATGTATGGCGTCGCGGCCCTGGGCAAAGCCGGGGGTCAGCACACTATCGCGATGCTCAAAATTCAGTTACAGCAGGTACTTGAACAAATAGGTTGTAGTAAAGTAGAAGATCTGCACCAGCACTTAGTCAGTAAGTAGGGGCTTTGATATAGTGCTGTAGTGGAGGGTTTATATAGAAGTCGTTCTTCGTAATGGAGGAGTTACACTCCGATTCACCGTTCCGGAGAGTGTACTCCGGCTCCCATACTTCACTGTGCTGGAGGAGTTCTACGCCCGATTCAATAAATCACTAACACTGCAAAATTTCTACAGCTCCACTACCATATATATTGCACTGGAGGGACACAGATTGCCAAATTCAGAGCTGCTGCTTATGTTTTCTGGGGCCATGGACCGCTCCGTTTTTTTGAATCCTTTCGCAGCCCAGTAATCTTGCGCTGTTTCAGTTAATAGATGGATACGATCTATTCCTGTAGTCTTGGCGATCACTTTGACCTCATCAAACAATATGCTACCGATGCCTTGCTTTTGAAAATCTTTTTTTACGGCGACCGATCTCAACAATGCATCCTGTCCGTAGCGTTGCAGACCGGCACATCCCATCATCATATCCTGGTCATACGCCACGATCAACTCGACTTTTGATTGGATCAGATCAGTATAAGGCAGTGCATTTTGTGCCAAAAGTTCGGCTATGGGTGAAAGATCCTCAAGCGCTGCATGCCGGATATTTAATGGTCGATCGATGATCATATATTTGGATTAAAGGATCAAAGTTAAGTGTTTCTAAAAAACGATTTATGGTGAACAAAATTTATCCTAAAGGTGTTTAATTTTGCCAAAACCATTTGCTTTGAAAAAAATAATATTAACAGCTACTTTTTTTCTGGGAGTTTTATTGCAATTTGCTTCCGCACAGTCTTCCAGTATTGGTGCCTGGTATATTTATTTTGGCAACAAAGTTTTAGACAAAAGATGGAATCTGCATCATGAAATACAATATCGCAATTATAATCTGGCCGGTGACCTTGAACAATTATTGTTAAGGACTGGTGTTGGATATAATCTCAGTGAAAACAATAATAATCTGTTGCTGGGTTATGGTTTTATTCATGGCCAGAGATACGGGGTGAATACGGATGAAAAATTAAAATCAAATGAACACCGCATCTTTCAACAATTTATCTCCCGCCAACATTTTGGAAGGGTTTATGTCCAACACCGATACAGGATAGAAGAACGTTTTTTAAAAGATGATTTTAAATGGAGGTGCCGCTATTTCTTGTCCTTGAATGTACCTATTAATCATACTGCGCTACTACCCGGTGCCTTTTATTTTTCTGCCTACAATGAGATCTTTTTACAACCTAAATCAGCGGTATTTGATAGAAATCGGATATACGGAGCATTGGGCTACGTAATAAATAAAAATCTCAAGGCAGAAGGTGGATTTATGACTCAGCTATATGAAAATACTAATCGTGGCCAGTTTCAATTAGTGGTTTTCAATACCATACCCTTCCTGAAAAAAGAAGATTAAATTCATACTTTGTATTGGATAGAAGGAGGTAGCTCAAGATGCATTACTTTAAGGCTGTTGCTCTAACTGCGATTTGATCAGAAATCGATTACTTTTATCCTTGCCTTAAATCCTATCACAAGAAATTAATTCTTACCATGGCTGAGAATTCCTCCTCCACTATTGACCAGTTGTCAAACGACCTATTTCGACAGGAGTCCGGTAAAATCATCTCTGTACTGACCAAAATATTTGGGATCAGGCAATTGGAAGTAGCGGAAGACATTGTACAGGATACCTTTCTAAGTGCCATCCGACACTGGCGTGCTAATGGTCTCCCGGACAATCCGCCAGCCTGGCTCATGCAGGTAGCGAAAAACAAAGCGATAGACACCATGCGAAGTAAAAAGCCGATAGTCGATATCGATATCAGCGATCAACAAAAAGCATTGCTTCAATCAGGATATACTTTTGTGCCCACCTTCGACAAGATCTGGGATCAGATCAATATCGAGGATGAAATGCTGCAGATGATGTTTGCCTGTTGCCACGAGGGCATATCCCAGGAATCTCAAGTGACCTTGATGCTTAAGATATTGGGTGGATTTTCAACTGCTGAGATCTCGAGAGCATTTCTTACTTCAGAAGATACTATTTCTAAAAGGTTGTACAGAGCAAAAGAATTTTTCAGGGCCCATAATATCAGGCTGCAATCTTCAGAAAACATAGATTACCCTGCAAGAATTGATGCTGTGCTCAAAGCCATATACCTGCTATTTAACGAAGGTTATCTATCTACTGACTCGGATCAATCTATCCGCCAGGATTTGATCCATCAAGCTATCTATCTGGGGAGTATACTCACTGAACATCCTAAAACAAAAAATGCGATGTTGTATGCAGCGATGGCTTTAATGTGTTTTCACGCTGCCCGGATCAGCAGCCGCCTGGATGAAAGTGGTGATATCATACTCTTGTCACACCAGGACAGAAGTCTTTGGAGTCTGCCCATGATCGCCAGAGGTATGTCCTACCTGGATCAGAGTGCTGAAGGAGAGGAAATCACTTCATATCATCTCGAAGCAGCCATTGCCTACGAGCATTGTATAGCACCTTCTTTTGAAAAAACGGATTGGAAAAAAATATTGCAGTATTACGATTGGTTAGAATCTATCCAGCCCAATCCAATGGTATCACTCAATCGCCTGGTCGCTTTTAGCAAATGTCATGATTTGAGTACCACCATGGAAGCATTGAATCAATCCAATCACCTGCAAGCCTGGTCTTTCCAACCTGTCTATTATGCGCTATTGGGGGATCTGCTTGCTGATACCAACCCGGATCTTGCCAGGACACATTATCAAAAAGCAGCGGAGATCACTAAGTCAGCTGCCGAAAAAAAATTAATGTATAAAAAAATGGACTCCCTGGTATCGTTTTAACCCAATCCATGCATTAGACATGGATTGCCCGCAGGGCTGACGCAATGAAAAATGCACCTTAAATCCATTGCATTAGAAACATCTTTTGGGTGCATTGTTCATTGGTCAGGGTTAAACCCTGATAAAGTTTTTCCCTAAGGAAAAAACTTTCATCAGCTCCGAAGGAGGTATTCATTGCATTTCTAATGCATGAATACGGTTTAAGAGGGAGATGAAAATCTGCTGGATTAGTTTTACTCACTGTGTATTCAACCCACCTAAAAAAGGGACAAACCTAAACATGCCATGAGTCTCCACTTCTAAGGGTCCCGTTGGTCTTTTATAGATTTTATTCATCACCTGGTCCTCACCGCTACCCACCGGAATGACCATAAGCCCGTGTTCAGAGAGTTGCTCTACCAGGGCTGGAGGTATGGTAGGTGCCCCGCAGGTTACCAATATTTTATCATAAGCGGCATATTTAGGAAGACCCTCGAAACCATCCCTCAAATAACAACGGATAGACAGGTAGCCCATTTTTTTAAGAAATCCAGCAGTTTGGTGATACAGACTTTCTTGTCGTTCGAGCGTATATACCCGGGCTCCTAATTCATGGAGTATCGCAGCCTGATATCCACTGCCGGTCCCTATCTCCAATATTTTATCTCCGGCCTGCACATCGAGCAGCATAGTTTGAAAGGCGACTGTATAAGGTTGACTGATAGTTTGATCACTGCCTATAGGAAAAGGCACATCTTCATAAGCCCATTTTTCAAATCCTTTTGGAATAAACAAATGTCTGGGTACGCGGTCCATCGCTTTGAGTATTTTTTCATCAAAAAGGTTTTTGCGCCTAAGTTCATCGACCAGTTTTTTGCGCATACCTTTATGCACCAGGCTGTCTTGTGATCTGGAGACCTCCGATACGCTATAGTTTTTTGCTAAGAGTTTATTCAAAATATTATGATTGCATGTTAAGATTCAAGGAATAAAAGATCTTTTTCTTCTAAAAGCAAATCCCACTGGCTATGACCTATAGATGATAAAAGGGAAAAACTGATTTTATTGTCCAGGTTTTTTTTGTCTTGTTTCATTGTATCCATCAGTTCAGAGATGGTGATTTTGGGTGCCGGCCCATAAAGCAACTGGATATAATGAATGATTTCTTGTTGATCATCTTTGTTTAAGCTGAGGTATTTGGACGAAAGCCGGGTTTCATAGATCATGCCTGCAGCGATGGCTTCGCCATGCAGCAATGGATATGAACTTTCGAGAAAATGACTTTCAATCGCATGGCCCAGGGTATGCCCAAAATTCAGGAGTTTTCTTTTACCTTTTTCGAATGGATCTTCGATGACGATTTGTCGTTTTACTTCCAATGATCGGCGGATGACGACTGACCAGTCTACAGATTCCAATTCTATTATTTGAGAGAGTTCGACCCAGTAGGATCCATCTGCGATGAGACAGTGTTTGATGATTTCAGCGTAGCCGCTCCGAAGTTCGCGTGTCGACAAAGTTTTCAAAAAAGCTACATCGATCATCACAGCCATCGGCGATCGAAACACCCCAATATGATTTTTATACCCATCAAAGTCGATACCAAGTTTGCCCCCAATAGAAGCATCAACCTGGCTTAGCAGGGTAGTAGGTACTTGTACAAATCGAATGCCCCTTTTATAAGTCGAAGCGCAAAAGCCACCCAGGTCACCGATGACTCCCCCACCCAGGTTGATTATGATAGCATGTCTGTCGAGTTTGGCTTCTGTCATGGATTGCCACACCCGTACACAAGTATGGATATTCTTATGAATTTCTCCGGCAGGGATAGTACATAAAGCATGTGGGTGATTTGATAGAAAAGCATCCAATAAAGGTTTGCAATGAATCAAGGTATTTTCGTCTGTGAGAACAAACAGGGAGGAAAAAGATTGTCTTTCGATCAATGACTCGAGGGAGGACAATATTGGTCCCATATAGATATTGTAGTCTATGACATCAATTTTTTCCATGATAGATAGATTGTGTGGTCCAGGCTTGTGGTCGGGCGCAAAATAAGGGTTTGACTTTAGACCATACCGCTGAAAACAACTCCGACTGCCGATAGTTTTCCAGGTCTTCCTGTCGCTGCCAGGTACTGATCGTAAAAAAGATAGTAGCTTCCGGGTCGTTTTGCAACAACTGTAAAGTCATGCACCCGGCTACTGACTCCATATTGATAGCATGATGGCTGAAGATATCCATAAAGGTATCTATGGCTTCAGGTTTGATTTCCATTTTTACTATTCGCGTGATCATGTTTCTTCGTTGAAAAAATCGATCTGCACCATTTCGTCCACTGCCAGTCCGAGCATGCTAGCAGCAGTACCGCTGTGGATAGCAATCTCCAAAAAATTGCTCGAATTAAACAGACATAGGGTTTCTCCGACCGCTACATCCTGGTAATTTGTACAAATTGTATTGATAGCATCATTGCGTTTCAGGTATATATTAAAAGGTCTTCCTGCCCTTGCTTTTTCAAATTGTTCCCTGGTGATATTGACTACTACATTTTCATAGTGGTCGATATAGATCACAGAGCCTCGGATCATATATTTATTGATCACAGGCTGCAGATGAATACGCATGATAAGGTTTCTTACCGGAGGGCCAAGTTCATCCAGGGGTTTTTGGTCCGCAAGGTGGGCCACAATCTTACTCAAGATCTTTTTTACTGAATATCCATCCCCGGATTCATCTATGACCTCGTATATATCTATCGGCAGTTTTTCAAATGCCAGGCTAAAGACTCCATTATTAGGCCCGACAAAAAAATGTCCCTGGTGTTCAAAGGCCAGGTATGAGTGCGCATTATTATAATTATTCAACACACTCACTACGTGGATCGTCCCGGCAGGAGTATCTTTATAACAGTTTTTGAGTAGCCATCCTGCAGTGACTATGTCATGAGCTTTAAGGTCATGTGTCATATCGATAAACCGGATCTGTTCATTTTGGGTAAGCATAGCTCCCTTGAGCTGTCCTACATAAGGATCACGCCATCCAAAATCAGTAATCAGTGAAACCCAGGGCATGAGATAATTTATTAGTCTTTATACTTTGTGTTTGTAAAAAATTGGTATCAACATATATCTACCTTCCATCAGTGAAATACATGCATATTTGGCACAAAATACATATTATTTAAAAATTTAATATATTTAATGACGGATGACTATAATACGGGTAGTCCATCACGGTAAATCAACACTGTTATAAACTTATGAAAATAGAAAACGCTATCGTCATGATCACTGGTGGAGCCTCCGGGCTTGGAGCAGCCACAGCCGTAAAGCTGGCACAGTCAGGGGCAAAGGTGGTCATTCTGGATACCAACCTGGAGGCTGCTAAGAACATTGCCGACTCCATCGGCGCCATCGCTATCGCCTGTAATGTGACTGACGAAGCCATGATCCTCGAGGCTATTCAAGTCACCAAAAATAGATTTGGAATCCCAAATGTACTGGTCAATTGTGCCGGCATAGCTCCATCGGCCAGGGTCGTGGGCAGAGAAGGCCCTATGCCATTGCATGATTTTTCAAAAGTGATTGAAGTCAATCTCATTGGAAGCTTTAATATGATGCGTTTAGTGGCTGCTGACATGATCCAAACTACCCCTGACGACCAGGGAGAGCGTGGTATCATCATATCAACAGCTTCTGCAGCTGCATACGAAGGGCAGATAGGTCAGGTAGCCTATGCGGCATCCAAAGGCGGAATCGTAAGCATGACCTTACCTGCTGCGCGAGAACTGGCCAGATTTGGCATACGCGTCAATGCGATTGCACCAGGACTGTTTATGACTCCTTTATTGGCCTCGATGAGCGATGAAATTAAAAAAAACCTCGCTGCATCTATCCCTTTTCCCGGCAGATTGGGTGCACCGGAAGAGTTTGCCGACCTAGTACTGCATCTTATAGAAAATCGTTATATCAATGGTACGGTGATCCGTCTGGACGGAGCACTGCGAATGCAAGCGAAGTGATAGCATTGGTAGCTCATGCTTATAAGGGAAGAAGTGGAATTGGGTATGTTTTTTATCTTAATTCATCAATCAAAGTCTATGACATTTGCAGATAATTATTAGTAATTTTGAAAAGCGATTTGAATCGTACAATGACTACATTTTTTATTTTAAATACAATACTTGGATAAAACTAGTGAAATCAATCTGACGGTGGAAGGAGTTCAACCGTTGGATCTTTTTGGTGAGAACAACCTTAAACTCAATCTTCTGCGCAAAGCTTTTCCTGATGTTCAGATCACCTCCAGAGGTAATCTGCTCAAACTTGTGGGTGAAAAAAAAGAAACTCAGGAAGTCAAAGCTCGGTTCGAATCGATGGTGCGATACCTCAAAGAGCATCATGAGCTTTCCTTGCACACGATGGAAGACCTGCTGAGTGGATCCAAATTATATGATAGTCAGGTAAATCCTAACAGTGATGGTAGCATCATCCTGCATGGTAGAGAGGGTCGACCCATCCGTGCCAAGACGCACAATCAAAAACTCATGGTAGAAGCCACAGAGAAAAATGACATTGTATTCGCTATCGGACCTGCAGGGACAGGCAAAACCTATACAGCAGTAGCCCTGGCGGTGAGAGCCCTAAAAAACAGGTTAGTAAAAAAGATCGTACTTACCCGACCTGCAGTAGAAGCCGGTGAAAGCCTTGGGTTTTTACCAGGTGACCTCAAAGAAAAAATAGATCCCTATCTCAGACCACTATATGATGCACTCGATGATATGATCCCCGCTGAAAAATTGGCTCAGTTTATGGAGCAACGCATCATAGAGATCGCACCACTCGCGTACATGCGCGGGCGCACGCTAGACAATGCTTATATCATCCTTGATGAGGCTCAAAACTCAACCCCATTACAGATCAAAATGTTTCTGACCCGACTTGGACCTTCCGCCAAGTGCATCATCACCGGTGATCTCACGCAGATCGATCTTCCGCGCAATCAACGTTCGGGTCTATCTCAAGCTATCTATTTGTTGCAACATATCCAGGGTATTGCCAAAGTCGAGCTTACCGCAGAAGATGTAGTCAGGCATCGACTGGTGAAAGAAATCATCAAAGCCTATACCCGAGATCAACAAAAAAACCGAAGAGATGATGATTATAATCTCGATGAAAAAGAGGAGCCGATCGCAGGAGAAGTAGCTGAATCGTAGTGGAGATTTAGCTTATTGTTAAGTGCTTGAAGCCTGCTTTATCATCCGTACAAAGTTTTTTTGCTTTTCGGTGGACTGTAGATAGCTATGTGCAAATTATTTCCCTACCTTTAAATAAAAAATATAATCATGCAAAGGCGCAATTTTATCAAAAATACATCACTGGGAGCCCTGGCTATATCCACCACCTCTCCTTTGGATTTATTGGCAACAAAGAAAAAACCATATATTCTCAGCCTCCAACTATATTCTGTCCGGGATGCAATGACCAAGGACCCGGTGGGCACTATCAAAGCTTTGGCCAATATCGGCTACAAGGACTGTGAGCATGCAGGCTATAACAATGAAAAAAGACAATTCTATGGATATTCCCCCATGGATTGGAAAAACATACTCAGTGATCACGGCATGACGATGAAAAGTGGTCATACGGTATTTGGACAACCCCATTGGGACGGAACTCAAGTCACTGATCTATGGAAAACCACCGTAGAAGATGCCGTTACAGCAGGTCAGGATTACATCATCAGTCCCTGGCTGGATATCAATCTTAGAAAAAATCTCGATGATCTCAGAAAATTTCTCGAAGGATTTAATGGTGCAGGGGCATATTGTAAGTCACAAGGTATCAGGTATGGTTATCACAATCACGATTTTGAGTTTAGCATCCGATTGACTAGTAAATTGATCATGGACATCATCATGGAAAATACGGACCCCAGCCTGGTAGCACAACAAATAGATATCGGCAATATGTATGGCGGTGGTGGGCGTGCCATGGAGTTATTAAAAAAATATCCAGGCAGATACGAGTTGATGCATGTCAAAGATGTCATCAAAGCTCAAATGAATGGGCTTGATCATTACGAAAGTACTATCCTGGGTAAAGGGCTCATCGATGTAAAAAGCATCGTCAAATATGCCCGAAAAAAGGGAGGAACTTTTTACCTCATCATCGAACAGGAAGCCTACCAGGGTATAGCTCCGATCGACAGCATGAAGCAGGATTTTGCGATTATGAATGGATGGGGTTATAAATGATAAGAAAACCCCGGAATCACAACAGGTCATAATTGACCATTAAACTAAACAATGGTCGCTTCGCTTTTCAGGTATATGCTCGAGGCGCAGGGTCTCCAAAATCCAGGAGCCTGATAGTATTAGCTAGCTTATTCTATTTTACCCGCACTATTCACCATCACTACATTAGACAGTATGGTTTTATCTACCGTCACAGGTTGATGAGAGCAAAAGCCGATACCCACATAAAATGGGCCATCCATATGTAGCTCTACAGGAGTGCCATATTGTTGCATGGGTTCTCCTGACATACTGAGATAGACAGTGAAATAATCCCCCTTTTTCTCAATCCCTATACGCATCGCTCCTTTTTTATCAACCTTCATTTCTTTTAGATTTTGGCCTTTTTCAGGACGGTATGCCAGGTGAATCAGCCCACCACCATGCAGGGCAGTCATAGCTTCTTTGGCATCGTCTTCCAGATTTTGTCGAATGATCAGCACTGCTTTTCTGTCAAAATAACCTTCTTTATCAGGGAAGTTTACATCTGCTGCCAGTGATACATCCCCTGACATCTTCTTCCATAGGTATCTGAATTCATCTCTGAAGTACCAGATATTGTATCCGGCCGAAGCGATGGTATACTGTTTGGTTTTTTTGTCATAACTGGCGGAGCCTGGTACTAAGGGTCCACCTATATCACTTTGACCTTTAAACATACCGATGCGTTTTTTGATGTTTACAGTCGGACGATGAAAGCCTGCCGGAGGCGGTACTTGTTTATGAGTTTTGGACCCAGGCAGTGCCCATTCAGGGACTTCTATGGTAGAAGCGGTCTGTGCAGTGAGCGTAGCAGCGATATGAACACATAATAATAAGGCCAGTAGAAACCTTTTACTGATCGTTTTGGATTTATTGATAATCTTAATAAGGATAATATTAAGATCACAAAATGCGAATGATGTGTTTTTCATTTTAGGAATTCTAGACTATGATAATGATCGAATGAATAAATGTACCCAATAATATCTGGTACTCATTTTTTATTCAATCTTCTTTGATAGCAAAGAGGGAAAATGTTGGATCAGAATCAGAATGGTTATAATTCTGGCTAAAGTAGTGCTAATACAAAGGTCAACCTTTCATTAAGTAATAAAGTCCTCCGTCAAAATCCAAGAGAAATAATATTTCAGATCGAGCGTTAAGGCAAACTAAGTTGCTTGGCCAATACATTTTTGCTCAACATATTGTTTACAATCAATTGTCCATATTCATGTCCCAGGCTTTCAGCATTGCCCGGATCAAAAGACTCGGTTTGTACAGAATAGATCAGTTGCTGGCTATGCATATCATAAAGATTGCTTTCCCAAAAATATTTTGTAGATACATAATAGCCAGGTTCGACTATGCGATGATAGAGCGTATATCTATAGTTCCAAAATCTGGAGTAATATCCAGCATAGGGAGAATAATATATCCTATCACCGGTATACAACCTCTCTTTTTCTTTGTCCAATAAAACAATAGTAAGGACTGCATCGATCCCACTATTCTTAAGCTTATTGATAGCTTCGTCTTCATTCATATTATTAAAAGCCTTAGGACCATATTCCTCATAGGAGGATAAAGCAAAGTAACCAAGATTGCGAAGATCTCCCATGAGGTGCTTTTCCATACTAACCTGAATGTTGCGATCTGATTCGCGGATCAGGCCCAGTACCAGGATTTTATTGAAGTGCTGCAAAGTAGTTTGCGGTGCTATCCAGGACGAAGTGATGTTGGAGGTCGCACAGGCAGTCAAAAGAACTATCGAACTCGCCAGAATCCATTTTATTGTGTTCATATAGTATTGGTTTATTTGAATTAAATCACCTGGAAAGGTAGTTTGATCGTCTTAAGTATCAAATGACAGGTATCATTGATATAAGGAATATGAGTCAGGACATGCGTAAAAAAGGAGTGAAAGCAGAAGCTTTACTATTAATCTCATGCCTCAGATATCGTTAATATAAGGTGCATCGCCCAGCGTCACTCACCTGGCATTGCCGAAAAAACAAAAGAAAAAAAGCCTATAGCTAAGATAGATATAGGATATGTATAGCCTAATGTGGGTGTGTACTCTTTACATCGGCATCATAGGAACAGGCGGAACTGAATGCAAAGCCACCCGATTGCCTTCCGTATCCAAAAACACTGCCATATGTCCGTGCTCTGGAGAGATCTCCGTCTTAGGCACTAAAATGGTACCACCTGCATCCGGAATCCTGTCGAGTATGCTCTGCACATCCGGATTGGCATTGAGATAGACCAGTGGCCCATCAGTCGCTGAGGGCTTATAAAATCCTTCAGCAAATGTCAAAGCACCGCCTACACCCATCATATCTTCCAGAGGGAACATGCGCATCTTGAGCTGAGGCATATCCAAAGGATTGAGTTTGATGTCAAATATCGTTTCGTAGAAAGTAGTGGCACGATCGAGATCCGTAGTCGGTATTTCAAACCAACTGATTGCATTATTAAAAACCATGAGATACTTTTTTATTTAAGTCAAAAATAATTTTAATCAAGTTGAAATTTATTCACCCAAGATGGGGGATTTCGTTTATTCGCTGATATTGACGGTCACCAACATTTTCCCAAATTCTTCGTTGACCGGCTCCCATAATTCTATTTTGTGCCCTTCCGGATCGAGGATCCATCCAAATTTGCCATAGTCATACACTTCCATATCACCAACGATCTCTACACCTTCCTCTTTGAGGACTTTGAGTAGCTCTTCAAGGTTTGCAACACGGTAATTGATCATGTATTCCTGTTCACCAGGATTGAAATAATCTGTATCCTTTTTAAATAGGCTCCATACTGTATGACCGATATTGCCAGCCTGGCTTTGCCAGGAGAAAGTGGCGCCGTATTGATCCGTGTTGATACCGAGGTGTTTTGAATACCAGGCTTTGAGGGTGGTGGTGTCATTTGACTTAAAAAAGATGCCGCCCAGGCCGGTGACTCGTTTCATAGTATCAGGGATTGATTAATGAAGTATAAAAATACTCTGAAAATTTTATACATGGCTGGTTGGAAAACCAATATCTGAGGGATTTAATATTCAACCTCAAACATCAGTTGGGATTTAACAATCTCACTCCCATCAAAATAAACCAGCGTAGCTACTGCCGAATAGATACACACAATAAATCAAAATTGGGTGAAGTGAAGGTCAAGGATCAAAAAAATTATTGAGCCTGCAAAAATAATATACCGCACCCAATGGCAATACACTATCTAATCCTATACGAAGTATTATTGTTTTTTGACCAGTAAGTTCAGCGTAGTTTGAGCATATCCTGTGAATATACCCAGGCCATTTTCTATATTGGTTGGTGGTGGTGCAATATTAATAGAACTTAATTGATTATTGTTTTCATATAAGGCTGCATATTCTGGCTGGACATGCAGGAGTCCTATGTGGTACAGGCCATAGTATTCCAATTGGAATGGTTGTATCTGGGCAGATATACCTTGTGTCGGAGGGTTAAATGCGATCCTGCCTCTGCCACGGAAGTTGGGCCCGCCACTAAAAATCGGTACTTGAATGGTATCGGTATTGATATAAGAAGTCAAATAATAAGATTGATCAGTATTGGTCCAGGTGAGTAAGACAGGATCAGGCAATCCTGAAAATCCTCCTGGAAATCCGCCACCACCAAAAACGATCTGTGCAATAGCCAACTCTGATGCACTCATGGCGAAATCCACCGGAGGTGTAGGTACAGTAGTGTGAGCAGTGACGAGTTTGCCACCATATTCAAACTCCAAAGTATAGGTTTGTTCTGAAATGATTTTTTGAAAGGAAGTATAGATACCGGGTTGAGTTTCTATCAAAGCAATAGACTGACCTCCGGTGGAGATCAGGATATCCAGGCCGGTCAAGGGCTCTGCAATGGTATCTGCTGACCCAATAGGAATTTCCTTTGTAATCTCAATAGAGATGCTGTCACCGGCAGAGAGATATCCCTGCACCACGGGTCTTGCGCCGTAGAGGTCGATGGAATCAGACTTTTCGCAAGAAGATACTAGTGTGATCAGGCATGTAAAAAGGAAGAAATAAAAAATAATTCGATTCATGTTATTCATTGATTGGTGTGTCATAAAGATTAACGTAGTTGCCAGGATACTGAAAGATTGGGAGTAAAGCCAAGAAAGCTGACATTGGTTTCCAGGATCTGGCCTGATTCTATTTGAAATTCTTTATACCAGGTATTAACCCGGCCATAAAGATTAAATAATGAGAGGCTAATGCTGCGCGGCGCACCTTTGAGGCTTTGCCATTTATAGGTAGCTGCTACATCCATTCGATGATAATCAGGCAATCTCACGCCATTTTTGTCGGTCACCGTGATAAAATCCCTGGTAGTGCCATCGAGCAATTTTAATACATAACCACCGGCCGGAGAAGTATAAGGTCGGCCGCTGGCATAGATCCAGGTAGCTGAAAAATCCCAGTTTTTGTATGAATAAATGCCCACCATTTTAAATTCATGGCGAACATCCTGGTTGGCATAAAATGGCTTGCCAAAATCTGCGAAATCATATTTGACACTTCCCAGTGAATAGGACATCCATCCATTTAATTTTCCATATTTTTTCTGCACCAGCAGGTCCAGACCTTTAGTGATTCCGTCTCCCTGGGCAAACTTTTCTTCATAGGAGATAGATCTTGGTGCAGGCTTGATGCGCAAGGAGTATTCACTCAGCCCTGTGATGTCCTTGAGATAGATCTCCGCATCAAACAGCCAGTTTTTGTTTTCATAGGAAGCTCCGGCTATATAATGAATCGCCTTGGCGACAGGCAGTTTTACATTGTCTGCCAATACCCAAAAATCCCGACTGCCCTGTAAGACATCTTCACGCACTACCCGCTTGACGAATTGATAATAGTGGCCGTAGGCTGCTTTAAGTTTTATACGTTCGGTCAAATTGTAGGCGGCAGATAAACGAGGTTCGAAATAGACACCCTGGGTTGGTGAAAAATGGTCAATTCGTAAGCCGGGAATCACGCTGAGTTTGCCATAAGTCCATCGATCTTGTACATAGGCTGTACTGGTATAACCTGTGGTGTGCCGATCTATGATTTTAACCGTATCATTTTGTGAATAAAGATATTTTATATCATTGAGGGTCGTACCCACGCCAAATTCCAATTGATGATATTGATTGAGTTTCCATTCCATATCGACTTTGGCAGAATAGTCCAGGAGGTTATTGTCTTCATAGCTGCCAAGGCGATTATTGCTCACAGCGCCGGATGAATCTGTAATCGTATTGTCTGATCTTCGATCACGGGTAGAAAAATAGTTAGAATAAGAGATGAGTGAATTGAGATAAAACGATTTTGAAAATCGGTGACTCCATTTAAATGAGCCGCCAGTATTGCCCCAATTGGTTTGGTCATTGGTATTGAGGTTAAAGTTTTGTCTACCGAAACCACCACCGCCAAAACCACCACCACCACCAAAACTATTGGTACGAGAGTTGTCCATATTATCAGTACCATTGTATACACTCAGCGTGAGGATGTCTTTTTGTGTGGGTTTAAACGTGATTTTACCATTGAGGTCATAAAAAAAGGATTTAGGCGTAGTCGTGGCAAAATTAAATCCTTGATTGAATCTACCTCCTCCTCCCCCGCCAGCAGGAGGACTGCCGGGTATCACCTGGTTGGTAGAAGCGCCATATTTATTAAAGATCTTGTTGTATAAGCCGGATTGATAAGATCTTCTGAAGGCGAATAAAGTGGTCACTTTATCTCCGATCGGTATCTCTGCGGTTGCATTGGCGGCTAGCAGGCCTGCATTGATCCCCAGGTTAAAATGTTGGGCATTGCCCTCTTTGCCTGTGATCTCTGCAACAGAGGAGATCCTTCCGCCAAACTTTGATTCAAAGCCGCCTTTGTACAGTTGGACATCTTTGATGGCATTGGAATTGAATGCGGAAAAGAACCCAAACAAATGCTCTACATGATATACATTAAATCCATCATACAGTACCAGGGTTTGATCCGGCGTTCCTCCCCTGACATATAATCCCGACGAGTTTTCATTGGCAGCTGACACCCCTGGCATCAGTTGAAAAGATCGCATAACATCTTTTTCACCGATAGAAGGAAGTGCTGCAATTTTGACGGGTGACATCTTGAGCATGGATATTTTTTCATTGGCTCTCAGGATCTCCTCTCTATCAGCCGAAACGATGACTTCATTCAAAAGTTGAGATTGCGGCAGCATTGGGATCATAATATTATTAGGGTCCAGTTTTGGATTGAGATAGAAAGTGATCGATTGGTATCCAATATAGGACACCAGTAACCCTACCGTATCGCTGGGTACTGAAAGCAGGGTAAAATACCCATCCACATTAGTATTGACTCCCTGGTCTGTACCTGCAATAGAAATATTGACATAAGGTAGTGTCTCACCGGTGTTGCGGTCCTTGACGATACCTTTAATCGTAAAATCTTTTTTTTGGGGTTTACCCTGATATCGGGTTTGATCTTCAAGTATTTTTTGAGCTGTTATTTTGGTTTTGTTATAGATTTTAAATACTCCCTTCTCAGAGATAGCGTAGCTAAGGTCAGTGTGATCCAGGCAGATTCGTATCACACTTTCAGGTTTGGTGCCTGTAAACAAATAGGTGAGCTTGTAAGGACTTACATCTTCCAGATCATAATTTATTTTAAAATCGTACTTGGAGATCAGGGTGTCAAGTACCTGGCTGAGTGGTTTATAGTTAAAATATTCTTTGACCGGCTTGGCGGCAACCATATTGTCCTGGGAATACAAACTTGGGAGATAACCAATATTGCCCAATAATAACAAGGATACAATGATACCAAAGGATATTTTAGAAGTCATAAAATGGCTTTAAAGCAATAAATAATTATTAAAAAACAGATATGGGCAGGCTTTGAGAGAGCAATGCTTTTATCAAAGTACTAGGTGCCTTTAGGTGAGATTGGTTGCATGAAAAATAAAAAAAAACAACTCATCGCAAATATGGATCGGGGCCAGTTTAAAAAATTCCTGGTATTGGGTTTGAATGGATGAGACATCTACCGCGCCACATAAATTATCATTTCTCCTGTTTTATGATTTGTGAACAGGTCTGAAGCGACTGGTTTTCCACATAAAATAAATGGCAGTTAGGATATAAATATAGTTGGTAAAAAGCAGTAATCGCTGCCACAAACCCTTAATTCGGACTATTGGATGATCTGCTGGAACAAAAAATCGGCACAGAAATAAGCCAAGCAGGACACCACCAAGAGCAAAAACGAAGTCGGAAAAAAAAGGAAATCCGGGTATAGATCTAAAAGGAAATAATCTTTTTATGACCAAAGGCAGCAGAAGGATGGCCAGTACGCCACAGATGCTGGTCAATTGATGAATAATCCCAATAAAACTCAGGGAATGATGTAAAGAATCTACTTTGAAGAAAGCTGAGCCAAGTCCTTCCCCTGCTCCATATAGAATGATCAACCAGGATGCGACTTTTGCATACGTTCCTTCAGCCCTATACTGGCGTCCAAATTCTACACCAAACCAAATAAACAGGAGCCCAATGATCAACCAACTGATCTCTGCCCACTGGGCGACCGGACTATTGGAGGCACCTAAGGAGCTGATGCTGTGCTCCAGTTGACTGTAACCAGGGTAATATCTACCAAGGACAAATAAAACGACCCAATCACCTATACAGGCCATCACAGCTCCAAAGCTTGCAATCCTGGTATGCTGCGCTAATGAATTCGTCATACTGATTTGATTCTAATCCGTTGGTTTGAAAACATTATGGTTTGATCACTTTGGCCAACACAGAAGGAACTTGCAGCAAATCAAAATCGTGTGAATAGACCAGGTATTCGTTTTTCCATTCAGGAGAAAATTTGTCTTTAAAATCCCGAAGTCCTTTATAGTGAGCGAATGATTTTATTTTTTCATACGCATACTTCATGGATTTCTCCGGAAAAGTATTTGGATCTTCAAGGCCGCTCAAAGGGGCCAAACCAAGATTGATAGAGGTAAATTGTTGTGTTTTCAAATAGGCAAACAGGTCCAGCAGGATAAAATCCAGGACGCCATTGGGAGCGTCACTGGTCTTTCTAAGCAGGTCGTAAGTAGCTTCCCCTTTGACATAATCAGGGATGATATTTAAAAAGGCAATAATTTTCTCTTCGGTATTCTCGACAGTGATGATAGTTTGCTTTTTTAGTTCTTCCACTAAAAACATGCCTTGAGAAAACACGATTTCGCTTCGGTGAGTATCTAATAACCACTCGTCGCTGACAGATTTAAGTTTTTGAATTAAACCATCTTTGATAGGGGGTAAATGGATCTTTGACCGCAGTCCTTTATCATTGATTTTCCTATAAGCATTGCGTAATGATTTTTTGCCGGGACCTTCTAATGAAAACGAATCCAGATCTACTACACCGACCTGACCTAAAAAAAGATGTTTATACCCGAGTTGACGATACACGGAAAGGCTTTCTTCCGGCACCCTGTAAAAAATACTCTTTAACCCACTCTCAAAACAATATTGATTAAATTCATTGATACAATTAATCCTGACTACCCGGCTGATGGCTACAGGATTTTCAAGAACCACCGCAAAATTGGCAGACACTCTATAAGAAACAAATGCTTGTTTGTCGGAAGCGATAAATATCAGTTTGTCTCTGTAAGTTTTAAAATAATCCAACGCTGAATCTCCTGCTTTAGATACTAGATCATCCGACAAGACTTTTTCTTCAGCTGAAAAGGTATTTTCTTGTATAAAAGGCCTTACCAGGGTGTAGAGCATAAAACTAAAAGAAAAGAGGCCACTGATTTTAATTGACATCAGGAAATGGTCGGCAAACGAACCTAACGGATAAAGGTCCTCGCTCCCGATCAAAAAATAATTCTGCAAGGTATATCGTACAGATTGCATAAAACCAAAATCAATTCCGAAATGTTTTTTGTCTAAAAAATAAAATCCAATGATGCCATATACCAGGACCGCTGCTATACTTAATAAAGCAGTCTGGATGCCAATCAGTCGAAGGTGCGGATTATTTTTAATGTAATATTCTTTGCGTGTAGCCATTAAAACCAAGATGACCAGCAAAGCTGCGGAAGCTTCCTCCACATCGATGGCTTTAGTGAGATGGCCGATCAGTGAGATCACACTCAATATCACTCCAAACCACCATGCTGTCCTTAAACCTTTGAGCATGAATGCCGCGGTCACCAGCAAAAACAATCCGGTGATCAACACAAGATTGTTGGAGGCATGAATAGCTTCTATCGGTAAAAAATCCTTGAGCCAATTTAGTCGATCCTTAAACGCCGGAGTCAAGACGGATACGATATTGATAATGCCCAGGCCAAACAAAAAAATTGCCGGGAGAATACGCATTAATAATTTATTGATTTTTAAAAGAAACGAAAGGGCTCCGGCCAACAAAGGCATCCAAAATTCAAAAAAGCGATACAAAAAAGTAATTGAAATAGCACTCACTGGCTCAAATCCAAATCGAATTAAAACATAACTCATGGAGACCTCTACGGCTCCAAGTCCCCTCAAAAAAGGAGATATAACCAAAAACACTACCGAGACGATATATCCCATGATCGCTGCGAATAGTGTTGGTGAAAATTGCAATGCCAGCATAGCAATGTATACATGAACAATACCTACTAGTTCTATGAGGATGGAATAAAGTATGGTTAACAAAAATTGTTTTCGATCTATACCTTTACTCGCGAGATCATTCAAAAACACTTCCGTCGAAGGGAACCACTTAAGGATGATCTTATAGGCTCTACCTTGTTGGAGCATCGAGCGGTAAGCCTGCACCAGTCCAACATTAAGCACCACAATGGCTATCAAAGCTAACCATTCACCAGCACCGGACGCATTCTTGACCAAAGCAAACATAAACGCAGGAATACCGACTACTGCTACAGATAAAAAACCGACAAAAGCATATATCGTTGACGCGAAAAGGATTTGGGTCTCTTTGATACCCTTTTTTTTAAGTGGGTCTGTAAAAAAAACCAGGGACGAAATACCCCCTGCTGGTAGAAAGACACTGACAAAATTTCGTTTCAAAAAGAGGATAATGGCATCGGCAAGACCGACCGTGTTTCCTATGGCAGCAAAAGAAGTCATATACATCAAAGCTTGTAAAAGAATGTATAAGAAAGTCACTCCTATACCAGCAATAACCCACCACGCATTAGCACTGCTAAGGTGGTTTCTGACCGACACCAGCTCAGCCTGTTCGTGTTGAATAAACCAAATACCAGTCCCTATAAAGAAAATACTGAATATAAATTGGCCGATTATTTTTCTATTTTCTTTGATGTAAGGAATGGTCTTGATCACAAAAAACAAATTAAAGCTTTAATGAGGATACCTCAGCTACCCCGTAGTTTAACTCTTACGTATAAATCATACTTCATAGAGCTACTAACACAGAGAAGGGACGATGTCACAAAGATATAGGCTTTGCCCTGGAAGGTTGATTCTTCTTTAAATCCAAACTGTTGTCACAGGATAAAGCAGAGCAAATTTATGTTTTAAAAATGCTTATTTACTCAACCACTATTATTTTCTTTACGATATGACCTTTTGCAGTGGAAATCTTTACGAGATAAGTGGCAGCCGGCAAAGAATGAATGTCTATAGATTTTGTAAAATGATTATTTTCAAATGATTCATCTGCGACCTGCTGACCTATCAGGGAATATAAAGAAATCTGCACCCTGCCCGGTAGTGCTTCATTAAACTGAATATAGATTTTTCCCTTAGACGGATTGGGATAAATCGAAATTGAATAGGGTTGAGATTTGTCAGCGGCACTCACGCTGGAGCATTTCCATTGATTGAACAGCACTTCACCACCCGTATAAAGATTGCAGTTTATCTTTTGAACCCCTGAATCTGATACTGCAATCGCTTTTACTATGCCATTGGCAGGATGTCCAAAACCTGACCAACTGGTTCCATTCCATTTGGCCAGTTGAGCAATATTCTGACCATTGATTTGACTGAACTGACCTCCGACTAACAGTTCGTTATTAATCACTTTTAACGCAAAGACTCCATTGCCTGTGTTAATAGAACTTCCTGGAGGATTTGGACCTATGCCTATCGTAGTCCAGTAGGCACCATTCCACTGTGCCAGATGTTGTGTTTTGGTGCCATTTAACACGGTGGTGGAAACTGCTGAGGGAAATTGACCACCGACGATTAAATCATTTTTGTATTGTGTAATTGCATAAATTCCTTCGGTGCTAATGATTGGTGGTGTAGATAGAGTGACAGCACCGCCACCGCCTACTTTGGTCCAATAACCAACCCAGATAGCCAGATTGTTAAGCCCTCCGGGAGAGTTGCCAAAATGACCACCGGCTACGATGTTGCCATTGAAATGAGATAGAGCAAATACAGGGCCATTCAATCCACTACCAAAAGTAGCCCATCCGCTCACCGGATTCCACCTGGCAATATTATTGGCTGTTAAAGCGCTAGAACCAACAGCATTAAACTTACCACCCACGACCAATCCCCACGCACTGGAAAGTAAGGCTTCGACATTATTGGCAACTCCATTGATACCCCCTTGTGGCAACGCTGACCAGGAGGATCCATTCCAACTGGCAATTTTATTGGCTGAGGTATTGCCCGCCATTGTAAAATCACCACCAGCATATAATATACCATTGTGTACTTCTATATCTTTAACCATATTGTTTAATCCATTGCCCAGGGGTGCCCAGACAGATCCATTCCAGGCAGCAATATTGTTAGCCTGGATGAGGGGGTTGCCAATCGAACTAAACTGACCTGCCACGATGAGTTTTCCCTGGAAGACGACCATATCCTCTATCCAGGAAGTATTGAGCTGACTCCACGAGGTACCCGAACAATACATATTACAGGTATCGATCACAGGACATGGCCGCTGGAAGATGGTAATTTTACAAGTACATTTTTGTTGGCCGCATACTGTCTGCAAATTCAGCACATAATACCCTGCATTTAAAGGACCAGGGATATTTATTTGAATATTTCCCGGTGAGGTACTGCCGCTGAGGTTGACCGAAGGTCCTGATAGCGTCCATTGAATATTGGGGGTGACGCATGAATCTCCCGCACAGGTAAAATGTCCGTTAATCGACAAGGAAGGTGATGCCGGGCACCCCAAGGTAAGCGTATCATTGCAGGACAAAGGCGTTACAAAACCATTTTGCGCCGCACCCAATAAATATCGTCCGCATTCACAAACGCAGTGAATTTCTATCGGAATGCTCAGTAAAGTATCAAAGCAAGGTTTTCCATTAGCACCATATTCGACGATAGGAATCTGTATGGTATAGGTGCCGCTTTGAGTGTAAGTATGCATCCACATCCCATTGGCAAATGCTCCATTCGTGATCTGCCCGTCTCCCCAATTGATCAGTAGGATGGAATCACACAGGGGCAATCTTTGCACCGTAATCTTTGCTTTGCAAATAGAGTCTGCTATTGTAAAGTGAACCGCATTTAATATGTTTTGACCAAATGTCGCTTTACTCATACAGCAACTGTCTTTTTCCGGTGGACAATTGGCAAAATTGACTTGTGCGACCTGATTGGCTCCCAGGAAGATGGAGGATATGCCAGAAGAAGGCAGTGAAGGTGTCCATCCGGATTGATTGATTTCTTTTAGGGTGTATAAGCCTGGAAGTAACGGGCTGAAGCTATAGGCCCCAGATGGATCAGTGATCACCGTATCAATGGCCACCCCCTGGTTATTGCACAATACGATTTGCCATCCTTGCAGGGTGGGCTGGCCTCCATTATAAGATAGGCCTACACAGGAAGTGTCCAAATATTTTACACCGATAATAGAGGAAGGCTCACAACAAATCTCTTTGACCAGGCCATCCCCTTTTATGCTTCCACATACGTTTAACCCGGTATAAGTATGACCATAATTAGATACGCTGGCTTTGATACAATACCTTCCTTTATCCAGGAGCAACGATACAGTAGTGTCAGCAGGAGGTCTGAGGAATGTACTGGAACTTAATAATTGTGCCAGGGTGGTACCCGTGCTATCACAAAGGGTAAAGTCAACTTTGTTGTCAACCAATGCACTTAAATGTATTTGTATTCTTGCGCCATCTTTGCAAATACAAAAACATCGGGTAAACTCATAGATTCCGCCATCGTAGTGATAAGGTCCACCTGAAAAATTTATCCAACGTGAGCAAGGCATGGAAGCATTGGGTTGATCGTGCCAATAAGATGGGGTAGCCAACACATAAGCAGGTTTCGGCAAGCTGTAGGCAGGATAGGGAGTTTGTGTCACGGTCCAGTAGGGATCAGGACTTCCGGGTGCATAAAACAAACCAGTACTGTGATCCACCCCGGTGTTTAATAAAATACTATCTGCTTTACAACCAATACCGCAGGCTGTATCAGGCTGAGGTGGACAGAAGAATACAAAACTGGTATCACAGGTCACCTTGGTATGACCGACCAGAAATTCTGCTTTCACAGAAATGGTATCCGGATTAGATCCACTATAGATACACCAACTAAGCGGTGTAAAACTACCGACCGGAATAAAACCGGATACGTTGTTTGATAGATTGATATTGCCTGGATTGGATTGGCTCGCAATCCAACCGTTGAAATTATCTACACTGATGGAATTGAACTGAGCTGTATTCAGCACTAATGGGATTTGAGTAAACTTGTTTTTCGCCTTATTATCGACATGCAATCTAAAGCAACAGGCAGGAGGGATAGCCTTCAACGATTCCACCCAAAACGAAATGCTGTCACAATAATCTATTGGGCAATTTACTTTGACTGTAGTACACATCTGCTTCACCTGGCAGGCATCAAATACTGTGACGCATACCTGATGTGTACCACTTTGAGTAAAGGTATAGGTCCACGAACCATTTGGATTGGTAATGACCTGTGATGCTATCCCCCCATCCAATACCGGTGGAGTGCTAAATAAAAAACAGCTGTCAAATTGTGGTGCAGTGACGGTCACCTGGCAATCCTGATTGACCACGGTAAAACCCTGATTGACCAGAGCATTAAAAGTCATTGCATCTTTACAGCAGGTATCGCAGGGAGGAGAGACGCAGCTCTCACAGACGGATACATCATCAATATAATAGTAGGAGCCGGGATAAAACCCACCTTGCCCCATCAGTGGAATGGTCAGGGCATCATTATAAAAATTTCCGATCACCAGGTGAGTTTCAACGCCCGTGGCTACATAATTGCCACTTATAAGCGTCCAGCCTGTTTTATTGGTGATATAATTGCCTATAGGGTTCATGATTTGAGGTGTATACGGCAATACTGGTGCTGTAGCTATAGGCCCTACAGATGTCGGGGAAAGAAATGCGCCTATCTTGTCAATAGCCCATTTGGCCTGATCGGCAAGGCTTAGATAAAAAGAAACCTGGTAAGTATGTCCGGCTGTCAAAGTCGCTGTCAAAGGCACTTCGAGATATTCCCGATAGTTAGGATTAGAAGGGCGCAATATAAATCCCGCATATCCATTGCCTGTCCTGGGATTTTGGAGACCAAAAGAATTTTGTGGAGCATTTACGTTACTGCTGATTGGGGCACAACTGTTGTACAAATCTGAGGTCCCCCCGGTAGGCAATGTCCAGCCCGTTGCCGTGAATGGTGGTGAAATACCAGGCGGGCATATAGTATAACTCTCAAAACTGGGATTAGGTACCAGGTTGTTAGGGCAAGTCAAAGAATTGACGCAAGTCACAGTAACCGTAAATTTGCAGGAGTCCCTATTTCCTGCCATATCTGTTACATTATAAGTCACGGTAGTGATTCCCTGCAAAAAACTTAAATTACTGGCCATGCCATTCCCCTGGCCGGAGGTAGCTCCTGCCAAAAGGTAACTAAGGTTTGTCATAGGACAATTATCTGTGACGGTAGGTGCCAGATTAGATACGATCGCTGTGCAGGTACCTTGAGGATTAATCGTACCTATCAGGGATAAGTTTGAGGGACAAATAATTTTTGGCTTTTCATTGTCGACTACGGTGAGGCTAAAATTGCAATTTTGACTTTGGTTTCCGCATCCATCTTTTGCAAAACAGGTGATAGTATTTACTCCCTTAGGAAACTGGGTTTGTGAGGTAATCAGGATAGAACTGGTCGGCGTAATCAGTGAACAGGTGAAGGTCACATTTTGGCTGCAATTATCTACTCCTGTGGGTTGGGATATTGGGCCTGAAAAATAGCATACACCAGGATTGGTATTCACTACCGCATTGGAGGGACATATAATACCCGGCGCAATAGTATCCTTGATGGTTATGCGTTGAGGACAAGTAGAAATATTGCCACAACCGTCTTTTGCAGACCAGGTTCTCGTGATGGTCGCATTGCAAGGCATGACCCCGGTCACCAAATCGGAACTGGTGATCAGGATTGAATTGGCAGGGGTACAATTATCTGTTGCCGTAGCCACGCCTGAAGCGGGTGGGTTGGTATTGATATTGCAAGCCAGGTTTAGGAACGGTGGGCAAGTAATCACAGGTTTGACATTGTCTATGTATGAGACCGTTTTACAAATGGAATCAGTACATCCGGAACCCGAAGTTTTCAGACAAACCAAATACATTCCACACGCGGTGAATTGATGATTAGGATTCTGTGCGTTGGATAGGTTACCGGATCCACTACCGGGGTCACCAAAAGTCCAGCTATAGGTTAAAGGAGCAGATCCTGTAGATTGGTTGGTAAACTGAACATTGCCACAACTATTGATATTGCCAAAAGTAAAATCTGCATCACACGGCAGGGGATCTGAACAAAGCAAGGAGTTGATCGAACAAGTACCGGAGGTGCCTAAAGCAGAATAAGAAAAACTAATTTTTAGTGAATCCGGATTGTTTCCGCCCTTAAGACAAAAGGTCAAAGGGGATGACCCGCCCAGTGGTATAAACCCTGAGGAGTGTGATAATAATATATCTTTTTGAAGAGTTTGGCTGACTATCCACCCAGCATTAACTTCTACCACAATATTGGTAAAAGTGGCTGTATTAATATCCAGTTTGATTTGGGTTATGGCATTTCTAAGTTTATTATTAATAATCAATTGAAAACAACAGGAGGCCGGCACAGTCCTTAGCTGCTGAGTAAATATGGTTACGCTATCACAAAGACCTGCATAATCGAATGCGGTTGATTCGTCCTTCGGGGAATTATATGTGCCAGCATTAGGTGATTCAGTATTATTAAAATTAAAAAGAATAGTACTCCAAATGGCGAGCATCAGAGTAAAAGTGAAAAACAAGAAATTTTTCATTTTAAATATGATTTAGAAAGGACTACATAAATGAATTTTTCAATCCGCAAAGACGCACACAGGATAACCCAAAATATCTGATTTGAGCGTTATATTTTGTTACCCCTTCTCACCAATAATCACTCATTTTTCAAAGAACTTACCTAAATATATCTCTTTTTTGAAGTGCCTGTATTTTTCAAAGATTATTTGATTTTTAAAAATCATGCTTTCTTTCGTAGTTGATCAAAGTATTAAAACCATATTAGCAGGTATAAATTTTAATAAAAACAGTATCGAATTGAAATATGACCGAATTATAATCCTTAACCTAATAATATGGAAATGAAAACCAAATAATAATCTGAAAACACCATGACAGTGGTATTCAGGGTATTCATAATTTATTAAAAATGTTTAAATGAATCCAGTGAAAGACTTGTTTTTTAATTCATCGATACGCCGTGTAAGAGATCAAGAATTCTTGCCAATTTTTTTAATAAATGCAACCTATGGTTTATATTTGGATCCATATGCAATAAGCTTTCTTGCTTTAAGCAGGTCAGCGTTTTTATTTATTAACCAATCCAACTAACCCCAATTACCATCATGAAAAAAATCTTACTTTACCTGGTGACTATACTGTTATTAGTCATCGCAGGATTTTTCATCTTCGTCCAATCCACCTGGAACAAAAAACACGAAGCACCCTATCCTGACATCAAAGCAAGTACAGATAGTGCAGTCATTGCGAGAGGTAAATATCTTGTATTTGGACCGGCGCATTGTGCCGAATGTCATGGAGACATGAATAAAATGAAAGAATTAGCTGCCGGAGAGATCATTCCTCTATGTGGAGGCTGGGAGTTACCTATTGACCCGGGCATAATGCGCGCAAGAAATATAACCCCCGATGTTGAAACCGGTATCGGTAAATTAACCGATGGAGAAATAGCCCGAACGATGAGGTATTCTGTAGGCTCTGACGGTAGAACCATTTTTCCATTTATGCCATTTCAAAACATGAGTGATGAAGACCTGACTGCGATTATTTCCTTTTTGAGGTCACAACCAGCCGTAAAAAACAAGATAGAACCTTCAGCGTTAAACTTTTTGGGTAAAGCCATTCAAGCTGTCGGCATGATCCAGCCAATTTTTCCGGAAGGCACGCCACCTAAAACAGTCAAAATAGATAGCACTATTGAATATGGCTCCTATATCGCCAATAGTGTAGCCAATTGTAAAGGATGCCATACAGACAGAGATCTGAAAACCGGCAAGTTTACTGGAAAACCATTTGCCGGTGGATTTCATATGCCGCCGGATGCTTTTTCCAAGGGATTTGCTTTTATCACACCCAATCTTACTCCTGATGTCGAAACAAGCAGGTTAAAAGATTGGACTGAACAAGCTTTTATCAACCGATTCAGGCAAGGAAGGATATATGAGACTTCGCCCATGCCCTGGGGGCCTTTTTCAAGATTGGACGAAGTAGAGCTCAAAGCGCTGTACAGATATTTACAGTCAATACCTGCGGTAAAAAATTCAGTAGTAAAAACAGTTTTTGCTCCAGGCGAAGCTTTGCCAAAATAAGAGTCTCCCTCCCTGACAGCAGGGAAACAGACCCGTGGTATGGTTACGAAGCTTGAGAATAGTGAATCTCATAAGTGTCTCCGATTATTTTTTTTACTATCTCTTTCTATTTTCATTCTGCGTAATCTTTTAATCTCAACAATCTGCGCCAGTATGCCTGAAAGATGAAGTCGGAGCGGGCGTGAATCAGACAATAGGGATTAGAATGATAAATGAAGTACCGCAATAGATCGAGGCATTCGGGTGGGTTTCACCTTCATTACCTGTCCGTCCGGAAGGCGGGCTTCCAACCATGATTTCCCCTCCAGGAGGATAATAATTTGACTTAACTTCAATGGTCCCTCCATGAGCCTTCACAATATCATACGCCAATGATAAGCCCAAGCCCGTTCCTTTCCCTGCTTCTTTGGTGGTAAAGAAAGGTTGAAAGATCTTGTCTTTGATCTCTTCCGGGATCCCGGAGCCATTGTCTTTTACGGATATTTTCACTCTGGCGTTTTCAAGTTTTGTGGTAACTGTAAGCGTTGGTTTGTAGCCTTCAATTCCTCTTTTGGATTGTTCATCAATAGCCTGGAATCCATTATTTATCAAGTTCAAAAGCACCCGGCCGATATCTTGTGGAATGACTTCTATTTTTGGGAGGTTTGGGTCGAAGTCGGTGACCAATGCAGCATTAAAGTCTTTATCCTTGGCACGGAGACCGTGGTATGCTAAGCGTAAATATTCATCAGCTAAGGCATTAATATCAGTTAGTTCTTTTTTACCTGAACTTGTTCTGGAGTGCTCCAACATGCCTTTTACGATGCTGCTGGCACGATTTCCATGGTGATTGATTTTTACTTGGTTTTCCGCAATATCATTGGCTATTTCTGAAATGAGTAATTTATCAATGGTTTCTTTATTTGCTTCTTCTTTGAGCTCTTCTGCAAGCTCTTTAGAAACCTCTGAAAAATTGTTCACAAAGTTTAAAGGGTTTTGTATTTCATGAGCAATTCCTGCAGTGAGCTCTCCAAGTGAAGCCATTTTTTCTGATTGGATAAGTAACGATTGGGTGGATTTGAGCGCTTCATGTGTTGCAGTAAGTTCCTTGTATGCTTTTTCTAATTGCCTATTAGAGGTCTTTTTGATCTGATTATTTCTATAAAAAAATAAAGCAGAAATTAATAAAAGCATAGCCAGACCCATCAGAGAATATTGTATGATATTACTTCTTAAAGCTTTTTCACGAACAATTTGATCGAAACGGAGTTGTTGTTCATTAATCCGTATCTCTTCCATTTGTTTGAGCTTATTTGAATTATAGAATGTATCCTTTGTATTGACATAAAGATTTAAATATTGATTGCTGGTTGCAGGACTAATTCCAGAATACAGGCGAGCCAAAAGTTGTGTGCTTTCTAAGATAATGCGTGGATCATACTTCTGTTGAGCAGTATTTAATGCCAATTTAGCAAAATATATAGAAGAATCGGAGTTGTTCATTTCATCATAAGTCCAGGCTAAACCAATTGGGCTTTGGTCTCCTTGTCGGTAATAGTACAAAGCCTCTTCATAGTTTTTCCTCTTGCGTGCGATGTTGCCTAATAAGGAATAAGTATTAGCTTCCAAATCAACTGCATCATACTTTTTGAGGTATTCTTTTAAAATATCAGCATAAAACTGTGCTGAATCCAAACGATTTTCCCATTCATACGATAAACCCAATTGCATATAAGTTGGCCATTTTACTAAATCGTTACCGCTTTCAAAATCCGGGTGTTGTAATGCTTTTAAAGCCCATATCCTTGCCTGCTTTAAATCGTTTTTAGAAGCATAATTGATAAATTTTAGATTATAAAGAAAAATAGACCACTCAGTCTTTACTTCATGGGTCAAAGGAATGGCTTGGTTAATCTCAAGAATAGATTGAGGCCAATTGCCAGTGGTGGCATGGTAATAAGCCATCTGTCCAAGTGCACTAATTCTGCCTACAGTCGAATTGATTTTTTGAGCTAAAGAATGTGCCTCATTTGCATATTTCATAATCAAGTTCGAATCTCCTTTGGCAATGTACATTTGTGATAATAAAATCAAGTTGCTTATTTTATTGGTATCGTCTTTCATTGCAGGCAATAGATATGTAAGGCTATCTACAAGCTTTTTGTTAAAAGGTATAGGTTGTGCCGTAATATTTATTATGGTAAAAACACATAATACCAGTATTCTCCACCATGGCCGTTTTGATATACCCATTTTTTTAACTTTTTAAAGGTAAAGTAATTATAAACTCCGCTCCAATCCCCACAGTTGAAATGAATTCTAAAGCACCCCCATGCCCTTTTGTAACAATATCGTAGGCCAAACTCAACCCCAATCCAGTTCCCTGACCGGTAGGTTTGGTGGTAAAGAAGGGTTGGAAGATTTTGTCATTGATGGATTCTGGAATGCCAGGGCCATTGTCTTTAATGCAGATAATAATTCGGTCAGTCTCTGATTTTGTGCTAACTGTAAGTGTTGGTTTGAACCCTTCAATTCCCTTTTTCGATTGCTCATCAACTGCTTGAAATCCATTATTAATTAGATTTAAAAACACCCTTCCAATATCCTGCGGAATGACTTCTGTTTTTGATAGGTTTGGATCAAAATCGATGACCATTTCAGCATGGAAGTCTTTATCCTTGGCACGTAGACCGTGGTAAGAAAGCCTCAGATATTCTTCTAACAGGACATTTATATCGGTCAGTTCTTTTTTGCCAGTATTGGTTCTACTATGCTCCAACATGCCTTTTACAATGCTGCTGGCTCTTTGGCCGTGGTAGTGGATTTTTGAAAGGTTCTCTTTGATTTCGCCTAAAATTTCTCCTTCCAGAGATTCATCCCTTTTTCCATTCTCCTTTTTCCTTTCTCCTAAAACTTCCTCCATCAATTCCTTGCTTAGTTCACTGAAATTATTCACAAAGTTTAATGGGTTTTGGATTTCATGGGAAATACCTGCGGTTAGTTCTCCCAACGCGGCCATTTTTTCTCGTTGTATTAACTGACCTTGAGCTGATTTTAATAAAGCCAAATTTTTCTGAATTTCATCTTTCTGGTCCTGAAGTATAGAATTTGTTTTTTGTTTATGTTGATTGTTTCGGAAAAGGATGATGGCTATAGTCAAAAAAAATCCCAATAATGTCAGCAGTGCTATTGTCCTGATTTTGTTTTTATATGCCTGCTGTTCTTGTTGAGTTTTTTGTTGTTTTTGTAGTTGGTCCAGCATCAGCAATTGGAGTTGCTTTAATTTATGAGGTCCGTATAAACTGTCCTGCTTCGCGATAGCTATATCCTGGTAATAAATCACACTATCAGGAGCATTATTTCTATACAATTTTACCAACAGGTTGCTGGCATCCATGACCTGGAGTTTTCTGGCAATACTACTACCATTGAGATAAGAAAGTCGGGCATAATGCAAGCTGGAATCTCTCTCGTTCATTGAATTGAATACCTCTGCCATCTTGATCTGAATATTGCCAGGATTGACTTTGTCATTGATATCATAAGCATCCTGTAAAGCTTCCCGGTAATATTGTAAGGCCTGTACTTTTTTATCTAATCTTGCAGAGACGATCCCCAGTCTTGTCAGAATTAATATTTTTAAATTGCCATGTGGTAGACGAATCGAGTTTTCCCGGGCTTGCTGCTGAAATAATAATGCTGAGTCAAGTTTGTCCATTCTTTCATAAGCACTCCCAATATTAGAAATACAAAGGGTATGCCGGATAGAGTCAGCAAGATGAATAAATAATTCTTGCGCCTGGTTTAAATAATATAGTCCCTGTTGGAATTCGTTGAATTCAATATATGTAAAACCAATAAACCCTAAGGTCACCGCTTCACCATTTTTATCATGGTTTCTCTGGTTTATTTGAAGGGCTGTAAACTGCATTTCTAAAGACTGTGGAAAATCGCCCAGGAAGCGATAAGATTCTCCAGCTACATTCAATGCATCTAATTCACCATAGCTGTAACCTAGTCTCTTTGATAATACAATGGCCTCTTTTGCTAATGCCAGACAGGTATCTGGCTTCATAAAATAATAATTTCTAGCTAATTGAATCAGTAGCTTTACCTGATTCGTGTCCTGCTCAACTTTTAATAAGTGCTGTTGATTGCCATCCTGCTGTCCTTGACAATATGAGCCTGGTATCACCCACAATAAAAGGAAAAGCAGATTAAATAGTGATTTCATTATTGATCGTTAAAAGAATAAACTCCCTTAGTCCCAGGCATTAATCTCCAGCTGGAGGGTCTCATCCTTTGGAAGGACCGAAGGATCATAGTCATAACCCTATTGCTTATTGACCTAAAAGGTTGGTAAAAAAATGCCAGAGTATGGACGGTGGCTGAGATCATAATTCAATGAATGGTAAGTATTTTGAAGGTTTGATTGAGTTTTAAATATACGATTATGGTTGAATAATAAAGACTGACTGGATAAATCAAATTCTTGATGTAAGCAGGTGAGGAATACACGAAATATATCCAATCGATCTAAGAGTACATAGTCGGGCATTGCTAGACAAGATTAAAAGCCAAATTGATCTCACTCGCTACGAAGGACACTATGAGCATCCAGGCTTAACTATGCCCTTCTTACCTTTATATGATGGTGTGTCTTAAGACATAAAGCATTGGGATGATTTTTGTCGCTTCATCCTGCTTACTGATCTAAGAATCTTAAAATACCTGCATAAAATCACCTAAATTTGCGCGATGCTTAGACTGACCGATGTAGTCAAACAGTTACTGATCATTAATGCCATATTATTTGTAGTCAGTATTCTGCCTTTATACCAATATATGCCTGACCTGGCGATGTATTATCCCGCATCGCCCCAGTTCAGACCCTATCAGATCATTACGCATATGTTTATGCATGGTAGTCTGAGTCATTTTTTCTTCAATATGTTTATGCTGGTGACTTTCGGACCCATGTTGGAGTCTTTTATGGGATCCAAGCGGTTTTTATTTTATTATCTTTTTTGTGGTTTAGGAGCGATCTTTCTGCATGTGGTCTTTTGGTATCTGGAGATATCCCAGCTCAGTCCGGGTCAATATGCCATGTATCTGCAACATCCTGGCAGTGTGGTAGGTGCTTCCGGAGCCTTATTTGGTATTTTGGTTGCCTTTGGGATGTACTTTCCGGATACACAACTAATGCTTTTGATTCCCCCGATACCGATGAAAGCCAAGTATATGGTGATCTTATGTATCGCCTTGGAATTTTTTATGCTCGCACGTGGGGCAGAGACTCAGATAGCACATTATGCGCATTTAGGCGGTGCCCTGTTTGGTTTTTTAATCATCCTCTATTGGAGAAAAACCGGTAAATAGCAGGTATGTTAGGATCTTCTATATGGGATGATTTTCGATATCATATCAGTAAGAGCACCAGGCTCAACCAAATCATACTGATCAATATTACTTTTTTTATCACCCTGGTCATCGCACGCATTGCACTCAATGTGACCCAGGGATCAAGTGGAGCCGGCCAGAGCTTACTCACCGAATGGCTATCGCTGCATACCGATCCTACCTACCTGATCACTCACCCCTGGATATTGGCTACACATATGTTTACCCACTTTGGCCTCTGGCATATCCTCTGGAATATGCTCATGTTGTATTGGTTTGGCAATATCGTAGGGGATCTATTGGGCGACAAGATGGTGTGGCCGGTATATATTGTATCGGGACTAACCGGAGCCTTGGTGATCTTTATTTTTTCTAACCTGTTTAATTACCCTTCTGCAGAAGTGATGGCTTATGGAGCTTCCGCTGCGGTCATGGGTTTTGTATTGGCTGCTACGATGATCGCACCCGATTATGTCATGCACCTCTTATTGATCGGTGAGGTACGGCTCAAATATGTGGCCATTGTCGTCATCCTTATTGATCTGGTAGGTCTCGCAGAAAACAGTAATACTGGTGGGCATCTTGGCCATATTGGAGGTGCTCTGGGCGGTGTGCTTTTCATTCTATACATCCGGCAAGGCTGGTCACTCCATGATCTTTTTCAAAAAAAACCACCTACCAAAATAATCCCCATCAGAAAGCCGGTGATGTCCCCTTCGGGCAGTGCTAAACCGATATCCTCCCTCAGCAAAAAATCTGCTTCGGAAGAAACTGTACTCAGCCCTCAGGAAGAGATAGATCGTATACTCGACAAAATCAGAATCAAAGGCCTCAACAGCTTAACCGAAGAAGAGAAAAAAAGATTAGATCAATTCAGCGGCAGCGGTCATTAAATCTTGACGGCAAATCTCCTTATCGTTTTTTTTAAAGCCTTCATTTTCTGCGCTTCGTAGTTGCGCGAACCAGACCGTATTCAAGATATCTGAATATACTACGTTTGCGGTCAGATCTTAATCTACCTTAAATCTGGACGAACGGAGGTTTTACCATTAACAAAGGTTAAATGCTTGTGCTCTCAGCCTTTTTACTAAAATAACCCCTAATTTGAAGGTAACAAATTTATTTAATTCCAGAATACCGCTCATGAGATCTCATTATTTGCTTTCCATTATGGCCATTTTTAGCACTGAGCTTTTACCGGCTCAATCTGCCCAACCAAATTTTACCTGTTATAATGGTATTGCCACGGTGATACTAGGCGCACAAGGAAGTACCACGATTCGAGCCAGAGATTTGATAGTGACCATCAACCAGACCACGAGTCTGCCTTTCGATGCGAGTTTTACACTGAATGCTTCTGATAGTACTAAAACTTTTTCATGCCAGGATGTACCCAATGGAAGGTCGGTAGTCCTACCCATCACGATTTATGGAAGGATGGGCAATGCACCTCCGGACAGTTGCTCCACCTATGTGTTAATTCAGGACAATAGCGACAATGCATGCAAAGATGATTTTAGAGGTCTGATCCATGGAAAGGTCCTGGACCAAATGGGTGCACCAATGAAGGATGTAGTCATCAAGCTCGAAAAATCCGACAAGTCCATTCTTAAAGATACCACCAATGAATTTGGGGAATACGCCTTTGATCATCTTCCCATCGACTCTTCAAGTTCATTTTCTACGCTTCCTGTGAAGGGAATTCCTGGTTTTCAGGTTGGCTATCAATACAAAATCGAAGCGGAAGACTTCACGACAGACTATACCAGCCAGGTATCCACTATAGATCTTATACTGTTGCAAAAACATATCCAGGGTGTAGCGCCATTCACCAATAAATTAAATTATATAGCAGGGGATATCAATAACGACCTGGATATTAATGTGCTCGATCTGCTTGAATTGCGCAAACTCATTCTTCTGCTAATCGATCGCTTTCCCAATAATGGTAGTTATAAGTTTTTACCAAAATCATTGTACGAGGTGTATAATCCAGGCGCTCCACCGCCATTTAATTCGACCATACGTTTGGTTGGGCCTACTCAATATGATTTTATAGGCGTAAAAATCGGGGATATAAGGAATTAGGAACTAACCTGTGGTACTGCAACCTTGAACAAAACCACTTTGTCCTTTCCAACTTTGCACAAGGTCGAAGTACAACTCCTTCCTATCAAACGAAAAGAAGCAGTTGTACTCCGACCTTTTTTGATTGAGTATATATGCAAGCGATTTATACCAAACCGAGCCTATACATTCTCCGGCACCACATAAGGATATCGATACTTACGGGACAAAAACATATCTGCTTCAGGATTATTGATAAACTGCTCGTACTCGCCATTAAATCGCAAAGTTTCCCCAACCCTATAGGCTATATTGGCCATATGGGGCAGTACGGTAGACATATGCCCTACCTCCACATCACAATTAAGGTCTGACCGTTTTCCAGAACGTAATGCTGTGATAAAATTCTTAAAATGAGCATTACCATCCGGAGCGGTGATGAAGGAAGTGTCGCCACCGACTGCTGCTCCTCCTCCTATATCTGATCCTGCAAAGGCTTTCTTCTCAGCGCCTTTATATGCCTTCCAGGTACTGCCATCTATTTCCATCCAACCTTCGGTGCCATAAAATAGGTTTCCGATCTGAACTCCTGCATTGGCTTCACCATTGGTATACCTGCCCCTGGTTTCAAATTCCAAAATTTTGCCATCTGCATATTCGAAATTAGAGATTTGAGTATTAGGCGTCTCCTGGGAGCATTCTAATGGAGATATTCCGAAGATACCACCCATGGATTGCACTTTAACGGGATGTACTTTTTTGTTCAAACCCCATCGTGCTATATCAAACTGATGAGGGCCCTGGTTGCCGGTATCGCCATTTCCAGTGGACCAATGCCAATGCCAGTTGTAATGCCCTTTTTTCTCATTATAGGGACGATAAGTCGCCGGGCCCAACCACATATCATAATCTAAAGTAGCTGGTGCTTCAGAATCTTTAGCTATACCAAATGAATTTCTTGGTTTATAACACAAACCTCTGGCCATATATACATCGCCTATACCTCCATTGTGCAGAAAGTTAATGGCGTTGATTACACTGCTGTTGGAGCGGTTTTGAAAACCTACCTGCACGATTTTATTGTATTTTCGGGCGGCTTCTACCATTTTTCTACCTTCCCAGATATTGTGAGAAGCTGGTTTTTCACTATAAGCATTTTTGCCGGCCTGACATGCCCAGATAGCAGCCAGTGCATGCCAATGATTAGGAGTGGCTATCAGGACAGCGTCGATTTCTTTATCATCATAGACTTTCCTCATATCAGTGACCGTGCCAGGCTTCATCCCATTTTGATTTTTTGTAGCAAGCTGCAGCCGCTCATCAAAAAATTTGGAATCAACATCGCAAAGGGTTTTGACCATCACATTGTCTTTGTATAAGCTGGTGAATCCTTTCAATAAGTCATTGCCTCTGCCGCCGATCCCAATAGATCCTAACATGATCCTGTCATTGGCACCTAAAATATTTTTGTAGGATTTAGCAGATAGACTATTGGTCCCAAGTACTACCGCGGAGGTAGCCAAAGTGGCATTTTTGATAAAATTTCTTCGATTAGACATTTCTATTTGTTATTTATAAAGTGAATAATTTACATTTTTGAGAATGCTGAAAACTTCGAATCCAAATCCGATTTATTTAATGTTTGGTTAGCGATGAGGATGCGATGTTTAAAAGTAACACTTTCTCCGTTTTTCAAAGCAAAATTCAATTTGTCTTTGCCGTCACTTAAAGCTTCCTGGCCTAGCGGATTGGCTGCGAATAATCCATACCCACGTGCATGCCAGTAGGTAGGGTAACCCACGTTTTGAGGATGGTCGAGAATCGCCAGGGATATATCTTCGCGGCCAATGTTAGAGGTCAATACCATCCAATTGGCTCTTTTGCCCCAACAATCCAGGCCCTCCACTCCGTTTGAATTAAGATATTGGCCATGCACGCCTTCATTGTTTAATACTTTTACTGTAGTCGCCACACCTTTGGAGTCTGTAAAAATTTGTGGTTTGTCATCGGGCAATTCTAATTCCCGGCAAACCCGGATACCCAGCACGCCTTCTTTATTGTCTTTAAAACTTACATCTCCATTGGCCGCAGTCAACCTGGTGATGCGATCAATAGAATATTCTTTATCTGTGGCCTTAAAAATAAAAGTCGTGTTTTCTAATAATAATATTTTTCCCTCGGGTGACACCCATTGCATCAGTACTTCCAACTTTCCATCCTGCATGCTGACTATTTTTTGATGCACGATCGTACCATATCTACTTCTTTTATCAGGTTTGATAGAATCAGAATTGTTCCAAAAGTCCAGGCCATTGACATCCCCGTAATTAAACCAGAGGCCTACATGATGCGGATGGTCCGTTCTTTCACCCACAGAATGTTCCAAAGGAAATCTTCGGGTGATCCTGGTACCCATAGGGGTAGTCAAAGGATATAAGACCGGTTTCTTGATATTGTCAGGATAGATATAAGAAGTGAATAGATGATCATCGACCAGTACATCAACCTTCTTTTCTGCGTCATTTCGGATAAAACGAATTTTCTTTTCTTTCCCTGGAAAGTTAATAAAAGAAGATACCATCAAACCAATACCTGTAAGCACTGCGATTACAATAAAATATTTTTTCATTTTTTTCAAAAATAGTAAGGAAGTCAAATGTAATGTTTTTCGAAAAGTATTTGACCATAAGTTCAGTTTTACTGTATTGCGATTACCCTATACTTTAACTTGTTGAAAACTAAAAAATGTTTTCACCATACCGATCCTCATAATTTACATAAATTGCAATTCAAAACCATAATCATATGATCAAAAAAATCTGGATGGTGATAGGCATCTTGTCCATCGCCTGTCTTCCTGCTATCAGTCAGAAAAAAAAGAAAACCATGCCCGTGGTCGTAGCGCCACCCTCTTATGAAATCCTTAAGACGCAGGCTGCTCAGGGCATTCAATCATCTTATAATGCATATAAAGATATTGCTCTCCAGATCTGGAATTATGCGGAACTTGGCTACAAAGAGACCCAAAGCACAGCCTTATTGCAAGCTATACTCAAAAACGAAGGGTTTGCAGTTCAGGCGGGGATCGCTGATATTCCTACTGCCTTTGTAGCTACCTATGGCAGTGGCTCGCCCGTCATCGCCATCCTGGCGGAGTACGATGCGCTACCCGGACTTGCACAACGAGCGGTACCCGAAAAATCTGCGATCGAAGGTCAGGCGGGTGGTCATGGTTGTGGCCATCATCTGTTTGGAACTGCCTCTGTGGCTGCTGGCATAGCCATCAAAAAGCTGCTCGAAGAAAAGAAAATATCCGGTACGGTAAAAGTATTTGGCTGTCCTGCAGAAGAAGGAGGTTCTGGCAAAGTATACCTGGTGCGGGCAGGTTTATTCGATGATGTCGATGTAGCAGTACACTGGCACCCAGGCAATGCCAACAGTGTGACTATGACCAGTGCGCTGGCCAATAGCTCTGCTAAGTTTAGATTTTATGGACTTTCTGCACATGCTGCCGGGGCACCGGACAAAGGCAGATCGGCACTGGATGCAGTAGAGGCCATGGACTATATGGTCAATATGATGAGAGAACATGTACCGCAGGAGTCCAGGATTCATTATGTGATTACCTCCGGGGGCAAAGCGCCCAATGTAGTCCCTGATTTTGCGGAAGTATATTATTATGTCAGGCATCCTAAACGCGACCAGGTAAAACTCATATTTGAAAGAGTGGTCAATACAGCCAAAGCGGCCGCACTAGGCACTGATACCCGCATGGAATATGAGGTCATTGGAGGTACTCACGACCTATTAATAAACAAAACGCTGGGCGAAGCCATGCAAAAGAATCTGGAGAAAGTAGGCGGAGTAAGTTATACCGAAGAAGAAAAAGTCTTTGCACAAAAAATCCAATCCACTTTTAATTATACGGTACCAGCTATCGAATCAGCGGGACAAGTCTCTCCACTCAAAATCGAAATGGATTCAGGTGGTGGCTCGACTGATGTAGGTGATGTGAGTTATGCAGTACCTACGGTAGGGATGCGCGCAGCGACCTGGGCGCCCGGTACTCCTGCTCACAGCTGGCAGGCGGTAGCTTGCGGCGGTACAGAGATGGGCACCAAAGGAATGATGGTAGCTGCCAAGACCATGGCCATGACTGCTATAGACCTGTTTACTGATCCAATGTTGATTCAGAAAGCCAAAGCAGAGTTTAAATTAATGAAAGGGGACTATCATTATGAAGCCTTGTTGGGGGATAGGAAGCCTGCCTTGAATTATAGGGATTGATTTCCGTGCTTCCCCGTGTCTTCCGTGGCTATCAAAGTTGCGTAGCAACGTTTCAAATGCCCGGTTTCACCGATCTTCCACCCCTAAAGACGCTGCCACCAACTGAATATCCCCATACGTATACTTATCTCCAAAGGTCTCCTTCAATTCTTTATGGGTCAGGGAGGGATGAAGGCTCATATACGCGCTGAGTGTTTCTGCTTTTTCTGATGGCATGATATCCGTGAGCTTGATCAATCCCTTTGAGATGTATCGCGCAAGATGACCTTCAATAGTAGAAATACCAAGGCCTCTTTCCTTCGATATTTCCTCTATGGTTTTACCAGACTTAAACATATCATAGGTGGCTTGCTGGGTAGCACCTTTGACAAATTTTGGTTTTTCCACCACGACATCATGAACCTCTGTAGTTTGAAGTCCCTTGCTGTCACCGTAATCATGGATGATGCGAAGCAACTGGTCCCCATATAAATCTAACTTTACTTTTCCCAGGCCATTGATCTTAGACAAAGCGGCAATATTGCCCGGCAGCTCATCGCAGAGATATTTTATAGTCTTTTGCGGAAGCACCATATACTGTGGTACATTTTTTTCATTGGCGATCTGATCCCGCCATTGTTTGATGATTTCATACAGATCGGGATTACCCTCTGCAGTTCGATTGGCAGCATAGCTCACTCCTTTCGGTTTTTTCGGGATCACTAGGGTGTCAGCATCTATAGATATATTGGCTTTGGTCTGTAAGTATTTTATAGAATCAAATCCATCCTGGCAAATTTCAAGGAGCTTTTGCTTTTCTATCAAAGATCTAAGCGTAACTTCATAAGATTTTGAAATCAGTTTTTGAGTCTCTTTGTTATCACACTCCAGGTCCAGAGATCTTAAAGGAGTATATACCAGCTCCGTCAATTTTTGATAAAGAAAACTACTACCTTTCTTGATTCTCTCTTGCAGTGCAGCATGCTCCTCAGGCAGTTCGTCCAGGTTAAAATAACTATCCAGTTGAAATAAAAATTTGTCAGCTATGATTTTGACATCGGATTCCAGTAACGGTCCCAGTTTATTTAATTGGATGGTGGCCTCACCTTTTAATTGATCGGCAAATGGCTCTACGGTTCGCGTAAGATAATATAGATTTTTTTGACAGGTTCCGAAGTCAAACAATTCTTTGATCCACTCTGCTTGTGATTGTTTTTTGGCCTGTTTCAGAGATTGTTCGGAAAGGTCCTGGAGCGCACTCTGATCGTTGAAAGTAGTGATGAGCCCGTCTGATTTGACACTCCTCACCCCAATAGGAGTACTGAGCACCAGGCCCTCAAAAGACTTGCATCGGCTGAGCGCCACATAGACCTGCCCATGTGCAAAAGATGATTGAGCATCGATGATGGCACGCTCAAAGGTAAGTCCCTGACTTTTATGTATCGTGATAGCCCAGGCGGTTTTGATCGGAAACTGAGTAAAGGAGCCTATGAGCTTTTCCTGCAGCATTTTGTTTTCATCCAGGACATATTTGATATTATTCCAGGTCACTCTGCTGGTGACTATCGTAGCGGTATCATCCTGGCAGCGAACATGGATGTTTTGCTCCTCGATTTTAGTGATGACCCCTAGTTTACCATTATAAAATAATTTTTCTCTATTGCTATCATTTTTGACAAACATGACCTGGGCGCCTACTTTCAGATCCAGTTTAAATTCATTGGGGTACATGTGCTCGGGAAAGTCATCGACTACCTCCGCCTTGAAAGAATGCAACTTGCCCTCCAGCTCCATCAACCGGGTTTGATTGATCGATTGGGCAGCATGGTTATGGGTAGTCAGCGTGATGTATTCAGGACCTTCTGCAGGGTTAAAATCAGGTTGGTACCGACTATTTAATTGATCTATACTTTCAGCGTCCAGTTGATTATCCCTGACCTTATTAAGCAGTCGGATGAATATTTCGTCTTCCTGACGGTAAATTTTGGTCAGCTCAATGGTCATCAGTTGGCTCCGTTTTAATGCGATACTTTCAAAAAAGTAGATGCTGGCATAGTGATCCTTGATCAGATTCCATTCGTCGTCTTTGATGACCGGAGCCAACTGGTGCAGATCGCCGATCATCAATAACTGTACCCCGCCAAAAGGCTTATTTCGCACCCGGTATCGTCGCAGTACCTCATCGATGGCGTCCAGTAGATCCGCCCGGACCATACTGATTTCGTCGATGACAAGCAGATCCATTGCTTTGATAGCCTTGATTTTTTCTTTACTGAATTTATGTTCAAATCTTTTTTCAGCAGTGCCATTCGCAGCCGGTATGAATGGACCAAAAGGCAATTGAAAAAAGGAATGGATGGTCACTCCCTCTGCATTGATAGCCGCTACACCTGTGGGTGCTACAATCACCATCCGTTTCGGTGAGGACTTTTTTAAGTTTTTCAGAAAAGTAGTTTTACCTGTACCCGCCTTCCCTGTGAGAAATACATGGCGGTTGGTATAGCGTACATATTGATCTGCGAGTTCGAGCCTGGGATTCGTGTGAAGCATAAAAAATGTAAAAGTAATGAATGTGTGTTTGATAAAATGAACGACACAAACATACTGGCAGGCACTTATGTTTAGCAAGGAATAATCGATTGCTTTCGATTACAATCGTTTGTAACTGTTTGCATATTTAAAACAGGGAGCCATCGTGTACTAAAATTGAATCCCTTTTTCCCTCATTGTATTTTTTAACTTTTCAGGAATATCCCTGCAGCTGCAATGCTGTCGATGTTGCAAATGCCATTCGATCCTTTGATCCAGACTTGCATTTTTGGGCATTACATGGGCCTGGTGCCACTCCTTATTTAATTTTGAGACAGCTGGTTTCATATTTGATGACTGATCTTTTATTAAAAATTGGTTGATTCCCGAATTAATGATACACCTTCTGATAAATTAGAAGAATGATCAATACAACTAACAGACCTGTATAAATTAATTTATTATATTTTGCCAGCCATTCGGGCAGATAGATATCAAAATTGTCTTTCGTAGAATCTGAGTATTTTCTGGCTACCAAAGTCAATGGGCATTTCATCCCATATAGCAGCAAGATCACCCCTTCCAATACAAAAGATCCAAGACCCAACCATACATAGATACCTATTCTGTTCGTGATGACAGCATAATATAAATAGATCATCACCAGGTTAAAAAGTATCCAGATCAGGGTGTGTACCAATTTGATCCGGATGAGGTTTTTTGAATGAAGATCCACCATTCCTTTTTTTACCAATTTAAACCAACTTCAACTTTTCTTCAGCACCTATTATTTTTCAATTCAATCCTGAAGCTCACGCACATTGTATTCGATGTTTTTTAAATAAAATTTTCCATAAACAAACTCCCCTTCCGGATAGTGCCATACCGCCTGTCCATAGGCGACTACATTTCTACCATCGATCGATTTGTAATCCATGACCGGAGTTGAAAACCGATATCGCTTTGTATCTGAGATATCATAGCGATCATCAGAGACAAAATTGATCAGTTGTCCCGTTTCATTAAAATATAAAATGGCGCTAATCTGATGTCCTCTGTTGGTAAAGACAACTTTGGTCGTGAGGTCATCGATCTCCACCCACCGGATCCTGTCATCGATCAGAGCGGCCGGTGCCATCAGACAAAGGTCATTCAATACAGTGACTGTCTCAGCCTGATCCATCTCAGTACCATTTTTATTGACGACATTCCATAAGCCCCCCAGTTTGACTTGCATGCTGGCAGCACCATTAAGATATTTGTGATATCCCGGTACATACATCCCAACTATTTTTGCTTTCATATAAAACAATCTGGTCGGTTCTTTCATAAAATTATATTGGACCGTATTAAATTTAAACCAATTCATTTTTTTGCTGCGCATCTCCCCTTCAAATGCGATTCTGACATTTTTCACTTTATCTTTTCCGATGGCTCCCGTATATCGGATATATTTTTGAACAGGTGCAGGCAAAGATGCCAGATCTTGCTCTGTCAATAGATCAGGGATATCATTATGGGTTTGAATTAAGTTAGTCCTCACATCCTCCCTGAATCGTGCCTCAAAGAGCTGACTTGCACGGCTCGTCATGGCCATCATCAGAATGATCACATTGGCTATCGTTCCAAATTTTGCATCCTGCCAGCTCAGGATGATGAGTATCTGTGAAACCACTACACCAAAAGCAGCGATTACAGGCCACCATTCTTTTTTAAACAAATACCCTGTGCCGGCTATCAGGAATAAGAGGGCAGCCAACAACCATATGGCGCCGGTTTGTTTTGAAATATCCCTGGTCAATGAAGTGATCTGCCCTACACCGAAGGCTTTGGAAAACCCCATTAAATGGATGAGCCCATGCACCAACACAATAAAAGCAAATACATATTTCATATTAAAATTATTTTTTTACCGGATGACTGGATTGTTTTTTCCATAGATAATTGCCATCATCCTGCCGCAGGACCAACCAAACTGCGAAGGATACCGTGATGGAAAAAGGGAATGCCGAGCCCACCATCAAAGGTGCTATACTCAGCAAAAACAGGATGCTGCCTATACATGCTCCCCGCATCAACCAACCTCTTAAACTCATCCCTATAGCTATCAGAGCCTGGCCTGCTGCGATCGCCAGGACTATTTCAATAGGGTGTTGACTAAACCAGCCGTGGATAAAATCGCTATAAACCGGGATAGCCTGATCAGCATACTCCAGGTAGGCATTCGGATGTTTGATCGCCGTAAGGGTATTGACCACGAAAGCAGCAAAAAACACGACACTCAGCATTCCCCTGGCTATTCTGGTGTTTTTCCAGGCGAAATACAACAGGATTAAACTGGCTATTTGTGAAAAAACATAAGGCTGCCAATACAGTTTAATATCACTGATAAATTCACTCATAGCATTACTTAAACAATGAATTATACATCATTTTTCAAGTACCGCAAAGAAAGCATAATACCGCTCTACCCGCATTGATCCTGATCACCCTGGATGATGATACTCAATAGAATGGATGCTACAGAGCCCTTGCCGAAAGCCCCAAATCATTATCTCAGGTTCCATATATATTTAATACTTTTGGCCCTTCACATTTCAAAAAAAACCTTACATGAAATATTCAATTTTTCTATTCCTATTCTGCATCGCCCTTTTTTCCTGTAAATCCAAAGAAAAGGCTGCTCCTGTGGCAGAAACACCCGCTGCTGCCCCCATGGTAGATCCCAATCTCCCGGTCCTTACCGATGAAGAAAAAGCCAATGGCTGGAAGCTTTTGTTTGACGGCACCTCTACCGCAGGATGGCACCGGTACGGAGGAGCTCCTATAGGTCCCGCCTGGAAAGCCAGCGATGGTAGCCTCATGCTCGATGCCAGCAATAAAGAAGGCTGGCAGTCCAATGGAGGCGGTGATATCGTGACCAATGAAGAGTACGAAAACTACCACCTCAAAATAGAGTGGAAAATAGATACTTGTGGCAATAGCGGTATCATCTTTGGAGTACACGAAGACACGGTCAAGTATGATTATGTTTGGCATACCGGTCCGGAAATGCAAGTGCTCGACAATGCCTGCCATCCTGATGCCAAAATCATCAAACACCGTGCAGGAGACCTGTATGACCTGATCTCTTCCTCTGTAGAAACTGTCAGACCAGCTTTAGAGTGGAACCAGGCAGAGATCGTCAGCAATGCCGGTGCACTTGATTTATATCTCAATGGCCAAAAAGTAGTCAGCACACATACCAATGATGCCGCCTGGAAGAAGTTGATCGCCGGCAGCAAATTTAAATCGATGAAAGACTTCGGTTCTTTTGCCAAAGGTGGGATTTCACTTCAGGATCATGGCCATACCGTTTGGTTCAGGAATATTAAGATTAAGAGCCTTTAGTTTTTGATCGGCTAAGCTTACCGTTTTATTTGTTTTGTTTCCCAGCAGATATTGATGACAGTATCTGCTGGGATTACTGTATGCGCAAACGAATTTTTATTTAATGGTTTTTGCCAAAAGATGATGGGTGGTATACTGCTCAATCTTATAACTTTGCACCTATTATGAAGTCAAAATATTTTGCGCTATTCATTATTGGATTAGCCTCCTTCTCCGTCAGTTTTGCAGCAGTAAGATTACCCGCTTTATTTGGGGATCATATGGTTCTCCAACAAAATGCAGATGCCCCTTTTTGGGGATGGTCAGAGCCCAACGCCACCATCACGATATCTTGTAGCTGGGATCAGGAACTGCACATCACCAAAGCTGACCGCTGGGCCAAATGGAAGACTTCCATCAAAACACCACCCGCTGGAGGGCCTTTTACCATCACGATCTCCGAGCGCAATACCATTATATTACATCATGTCATGGTCGGCGAAGTCTGGCTATGTTCTGGCCAGTCCAATATGGAATGGACTCTGGGTAGCGGTATTGACAATAAGGAATCAGAGATCGCCAATGCCAATCATCCACTCATCCATCATATCCGTATCCCTAAAGGTTCTTCTGACTATCCGCAGGAAAACATAGAAGCCGGCTGGGAAGTGTGTAGCCCGGAGAGTGTAGCAGGGTTTAGTGCTGTCGCCTATTTTTTCGCACGTGAATTGACAGAGCAGTTGCACATCCCGGTAGGCCTTATCCATACCAGTTGGGGTGGCTCGGCAGCAGAAGCCTGGACACCTAAAAACATCATCGAAGCAGATCCTGAATATGCGCAATGGCGCACCCTTTATCCGGAAACCTACCAATGGCCTTATCAGCCTGGCAGCACGTATAATGCGATGATCTATCCCCTGGCTCCGTATAAGATAGCTGGTGCACTTTGGTATCAGGGGGAATCCAATACCGGCAATGCCCTGGTATATCGTAGGCTGTTTCCTGATATGATCAAAAGTTGGCGGGATTTATGGGGTTATGAGTTTCCGTTTTATTATGTGCAGATAGCCCCCTTCAATTACGGCCGCCCCTTACAAGGAGCGCTGGTGCAGGAAGCCCAAAGACTCACCCTTCAAGCCTCTCCTTCCACAGGAATGGCAGTGACTACCGATATAGGCAATGTGCAGGACATCCACCCAAAGAACAAACAGGATGTGGGAAAAAGACTTGCTTTATGGGCTTTGGCCAAAAATTATCATGAAAACATTCCCTACTGCGGTCCTTTGTATAATAAAATAGCCCGGGAAGGAAATAAAATAAAAGTATTTTTTGACCATATGGAAGGTGGTCTCGAGCTTAAAGGCACCAAACCCGACTTGTATAAAATAGCTGGTGACAATCGACAATTTGTAGAGGCTAAAGTCGAAGTGGAAAAAGATGGTTTGCTCCTGTCCAGCGAATTAGTACCTGACCCGGTAGCAGTACGTTATGCTTTTACCAATGTCGCAGAAGGCAATCTGTATAATAAATCCGGCTTGCCTGCCACCCCATTCCGCTCCGATGATTGGCCTGTCATATATAATAATGTATCGATCAAGTCAGTCTATGACCCCGCCCAACAAGGTTTCATCATCAGTATGGAAGGGGATGGCAGTGACAAAATCGTCTATAGCCTGGATGGCAATGAACCCGGCTTAAACTCCACCATCTACGAAGGCCCGTTTGTAGTCAAAGAAAAGACCAATATCACCGCTAAAGGAATATTACAAAACCAACTTTCTGAAAATTCAACCACCAAAGATGTACTCCTCAGCAAAGCCACTTATCGCCCACTGACCGTCCTAACCCCCAGCAGTGAAAAATATAGCAAAGGAGGAAACTACACCCTCATCAACGGTCAAAAAGGCAATATCAACAATGTCAACGATCCGGAATGGCAAGGATGGGAAGGGGATAATATGGAAGTCGTGGTGGATCTTGGCGTCAGTCAAAAAGCTAAGAAAATATCTATCGAATTTCTTCAAAATCAAAACGCCTGGGTATTCCTGCCCAGCCAGGTTATTATCAGCACCTCGACCAATAATAGAAATTTCACTGATGTGCTCAAACAAGCTGAGCCTACCACCAACAATCGGGTCCCCCAAACTAAGAACTATACCGCCGACATCAATGTCAATGTGCGTTTTGTCCGCATTAAAGCTGTCAATATCGGTACCTGCCCACCCTGGCATCAGGGTGCCGGAAGCAAAGCTTTGATATTGGCGGATGAGATTATGGTAGAGTAGAGGTTCTGCCGGCTCCCCCCTGCCTACCGGACAGGCAGGCTTCGGAGGGGGCTGGGAGTGGAATAACAAGCAGATTTTGGCTTACCAAACAAACGCCCGTCTCCCAAGATTCACAATAAAACCCATGCACAACCTTCTCCCCCCTGCCTACCGGACAGGCAGGCTTCGGAGGGGGCTGGAGGGTGGAATAAAAAACCATAGACCACTTTTTCCTCACCTCTGCAAGTCTGGGTCTCCTCCCACACCACCACCAACCCACTCTCCCACACCCCCGAATACAAATGTTAAATTCACCATCCGTATTCCTAAACAAAAACCAAAAGAATTATCCACCCTCACCCCCCACTTAGCCTCTTGACATCTAACATATTAAACTGTACCTTGCACGGTTTGTATTCAAGCTTACCTTATTAAACTTATAGCATATGTCAGGACAAGACAATTATAGCCTATTGCTCGCTAAGCTCGATCAGTTTATCCGCAAGTATTATACCAACCAAATCATCCGTGGGGTCCTCTTTACGATGGGATCCGTGTTATTGGTTTTTTTGGCGTATAACCTGTTGGAACATGAGTTTTATTTTAGCAAAGGCGTCCGCAAAGTCTTGTTCTATTCATTTAATGCCATCACCCTCGCAGCCGTAGCCTATTGGGTCGCCTTGCCGGTGTTAAACTATTTTCACCTGGGCTCTACCATCTCTCACGAACAAGCAGCCAGGATCATCGGGGATCACTTTGCAGATGTCAAAGACAAATTACTCAATATCCTCCAGCTCAAATCTCAGTCTACTGATCGCGAACAGGTGCAACTCATCGAAGCCAGCGTACAACAAAAAAGTGCACAGATACAACTGGTGCCTTTCAAAAACGCGATCGATCTGAGCAAAAACAAAAAACACTTGCGCTTTGCACTACCGCCCCTGCTCCTGTTGCTGGCCCTATTAGTCGGTGCTCCCAGCCTCATCAAAGAAAGCTCCAGCCGAATCATCCATAACGACGAAGAGTTTGAAAAAGCAGCACCTTTCCATTTTAAAATTCAGGACGAAACCCCTGCAGTGGTTCAATTTGACAATTATACCCTCGATATGGAAGTGGATGGTTCTATCCTGCCATCAGAGGTATTTATCGAAGTCGATCAGTATCCCTATCGCATGAACAAAGTAGACGCTACTCACTATACTTATACTTTCAACAATGTGCAGAAGAATACGGGCTTTAAAATGTTCAGCGGCAAGGTCAACTCCAGACCTTACGAACTGGCAGTATTGAAAAAACCCAATCTCAGTGAGTTTTCTATCAAATTAGACTATCCGGCCTACACCGGTCGCAAAGACGAATCCGTCCAAAATATTGGCGATGTGCTGGTACCACAGGGCACCAAACTATCCTGGCAGATAGATGCAGAGAATACCGATCACGTGATGATGTCCTTTGGGGGTAACCAACCTAAAGAAATCAATCGCAATGGCTCACAATATTTTACCAATAGCCATCAGGCACTCAGTGACCAGGATTATAAAATCTATATCTCCAATGCCGCCATCCCAGACCCTGATTCGATCCAGTATCACCTGAGAGTCATCGCCGATCAGCACCCCACGATCCAACTGGAACAGTTCATCGACAGTGCAGTGGACACCAGGATGATTTATTTTGCCGGCAACGGGTCCGATGATTATGGTTTGACAAAGCTGGCCTTTAACTATGCTATTATTCATCCTAATGGCAAACAGGAATCTGCTGCCCCCATAGCGATCCCCATCAAAAACTCCAACAAAACTCCTTATGAATATCAGTGGGATACCAAAGAAATCGATCTGCAGCCGGGTGATCAGCTCAGCTATTATTTTGAGCTGTATGACAATGATGGCATTCATGGACCCAAATCAGTAAAATCCAATGTGCTCAGCCTGCGCCTGGCCTCCAAAGAAGAACTGGAAGATCAAAACAGCAAAAACAGTGAAGACATCAAAGATGAATTAAAAGAGGCCATCGAGCAAAACCGCAAACTGCAGGAGCAAATGAATCAGCTCCGCGAGAAAATGATCCAGGAAAAACAAGCCAACTGGCAGGATAAAAAAGAATTGGAGCGACTGATGGAGCTGCAGAAAGAAATTCAAAAAAAGATAGACAGCGCCAAAAACAAATTCCAGGAAAACCTCCGCAACCAGGAAAAATTTGAAAAGACCAATGATCGTATCCTGGAGAAACAGGAACAGATAGAAAAAATGTTTGACCAACTGCAGGATCCTAAACTGCAGGAACTCATGGACAAGATCCAGGAACTCATGCAGAAACTGGAAAAAGATCAGTCCCTCCCCATGATGGACGAGATGAAAATGGAAAACAAAGAGCTGGAGAAAGAACTGGATCGCATGATGGAGCTGTTCAAGACCCTGGAAGTCGAGCATCAAATGCAGCAGGCCATAGACAAACTCAAAGAGATGGCCAAAGAAGAAGAACAGATCAGCGATAAGACCAAAGACCTGGACCCTAAAGAAAAGACTGACCAGCAAAATAAAGATCAGCAAAACAAAGACAAAGCCGATCAGGACAAAGCCGACCAGGAAAAGAAAGACAAGGCAGATCAGAATAAAGCTGACGATCAGAATAAAGACAAAACAGATCAGCAAAAAGCCGACGATCAAAACAAAGATCAGGCAGACAAAGACAAAGCCGACCAACAAAAAGAAGCCCCTGCCACCAAAGAAGAACTCGAAAAGCAACAGGAAGAGCTCAATAAAAAAATGGAAAAACTCGAGGAAAGCCTGGAAGATCTGAAAAAGAAAAATGAAGAGCTGGAGCGACCTAAAAAGATGGAGGACAACAAAGAGAAGGCTGATGATATCAAAAAAGATATGGAGAAAAGCTCTCAGGAGATGAAGCAAAGCCAAAACAGCAAAGCGTCCAAATCCCAAAAGAGTGCAGCCAATAAAATGAAAGACATGGCCCAGTCCATGGAAAACCAGATGCAGCAACAAGAGCAGGAGCAGGCAGAAGAAGATGTCAAAGCACTCCGACAGCTGCTCGAAAACCTGGTCGATATGTCTTTTGATCAGGAAAATCTCATCAAAGAGGTGAGCACCACCATGGTCAATACCCCAAAATATACCGACCTCTTACAGCAGCAGTTTAAAATCAAAGACGACTTTAAGATGATCGAAGACAGCCTGCAGGAGCTCAGCAAAAGAGTATTCCAGTTGGAGGCTTTTATCACAGAAAAAGTCAATGAGATCAATACCCAGATGGCCTCCTCACTGGACGAACTCGAGCAAAGAAACAAACCCAAAGCCGGCGACAATCAGCAGAGAGTCATGAAAAATGTCAACGATCTCGCCCTCATGCTCTCCGAGTCCATGCAGAACATGCAGCAGCAGATGTCGGGTGCCGCCTGCGCCAATCCTAAAAAATCCGGCAAAGGAGAAGGCCAGAAGCCCATGGATAAGATCTCCGAAGGCCAAAAAGGCATGAAAGAGCAGCTCGAGCAAATGAAAAAATCCATGGAAGGTAAAAGCGGCGAAGGCGCCGGCAGCAAAGAGTTTGCCAAGGCTGCAGCCAGGCAGGCAGCGCTCAGAGAAGCACTCAAAGAGATGCAAAAAGAAAGACAACAGCGCGGCGAAAAGACCCAGGACCTCCAGCAGATCATCGATGGCATGGACAAAACCGAGACCGAACTCGTCAACAAACAGCTCACCAATGAGATGATGCAGCGGCAAAATGAGATCATGACCCGACTGCTCGAAGCGGAGAATGCGGAGCGTGAAAGAAAGCAGGACGAAAAAAGAAAATCAGAGACCGCGCAGGAATTGGAACGAAAATTGCCTCCATCCTTGCAGGAGTATCTAAAAAAACGCGAAGCCGAGATCGATCTGTACAAAACAGTATCCCCCGATGTTACACCTTATTACCGATCCCTGGTCGAAGAGTATATGCGGACGCTCCGGACTGAAAATGGAAATACAAACAAGAAATAACAGGCCATCGCCGCTTCTAATGACTAACTACTGGCGATTTCCTTCCACCCCCGGATGCATCTCCGAGCTGGAGCAATTGGTAGATCATCTGGCATCTAAATACCATATCTCCCAGGACAAATATCCCAATATCCTGATCAGCCTCACCGAAGCAGTCAATAATGCCATCATCCATGGCAATCACTGCGATGAGTGCAAGTGCGTACACGTACAGATCGAAGAACAACTACACGGCCTCACTCTCACCGTCAGAGACGAAGGCTGTGGCTTTGACCCCAATGATGTAGATGATCCTACGCTGCCGGAGAATATCGCCAAGACCGGAGGGCGGGGGATCTTCCTCATCAAGCAATTATGTGATGGGGTGAAGTATGAGGCTAATGGGACGGAGGTGAGGATGAGTTTTGATTTTTGATTTTTGAGGGGGGGTAATCAATTATCAATTTTGAATTACTTAAATGCCTTTCCATTAAAGATGATTTGACTCTCAATAATACTTTAATCTTGTTTTACAATCCTAAAGAATACCACTTTTGGCAAATAGAGGGATCTTTACAGAATTTTTTATTGGCCTAGTAATTAACTATTTGCTTTAAATTGACTGAATGTTCTGAATATTACTCAATAAAAAACGAATTGAAAAATGTACAACATTAAGATATGGATTGAAAAAACAATTGTTGAGAGAAGGCCAGATAGAGAAAATGGTGAATGGACATTAGGCAAGGCTCTTTGGTCTCCACTAAAATCTAAAGATGGTGCTGACATTTACAAGAATATGAGACTTGTTGAAAAAGGTGACATTGTACTTCATCTTATTAACAATAAAGTTTTTTCCGGAGTTTCAATTGTTAAATCAAGTGCAACTGAATCAAAAGGAATAGATGGCACAAACTGGTCAGGCCCAGTATATTTAATTGAACTAAATGACTATATTCCATTAACCCCACCTATAAATAGAAATTTAATTCTTTCTCAAAAAAATAAAAACTTACTTAATCAAATCTCTAAAACATCTGAGGTATATTATAATAGTAAGCTTGATTTAAGACAAGGAGCATATTTAACTCCGTGTCCAATTAAATTGTTGAGACTTATCAATGATGTTTACAAACAATATTCAGCGACTGATTTACCACATATTGAACATATAGATTTAGGAAATTCAGAAGAATCATTAATGAATACTTTTGGTATCTATCCACTCATTGACAGCCTCAAAAAGGCAGGGCTAAAAATTTCTAATGAAATAGTCGCAAGATTTACTGCTTCTCTCCTTACTAAACCTTTTGTAATTCTCACCGGACTTTCGGGTTCTGGCAAAACAAAACTTGCACAGGCATTTGCTATGTGGATTTGCGAAGATGAAAATCAGTATTGTATTGTACCCGTTGGTGCTGACTGGACAAACCGTGAACCATTGCTTGGTTTTCCGAATGCACTTGAACGTGAAAAATATGTTAAGCCCGATAATAGAGTGCTTGATTTAATTATTGAAGCAAATAAGAATGAGAACAAGCCCTATTTCCTCATTCTCGACGAAATGAATTTGAGCCATGTGGAAAGATATTTTGCCGATTTTCTGAGTGTGATGGAATCAAAAGAATATATTTCGCTTCACTCTGGTACATCTGAATGGAATGGAGTACCCGCAAAAATCGGCCTCCCAAAAAATCTTTTTATAATAGGCACAGTTAACATTGATGAAACTACTTACATGTTCAGCCCCAAAGTTCTGGACAGAGCAAACGTAATTGAGTTTAGAGTTACAGCAAAAGAGATGGAAGCTTTCTTACAAAGCAATACAGTAATCAATCTTGAAGATTTGAAAAGTGAAGGAAAAGATATGGCTGAAAGCTTTGTTCAGTTTGCTGAAGAGAACCATGAAATTGAAAAGGAAGAAAACAGGACAATACTAACAGATTCTCTTAATATTTTTTTTCTGAATTAAAGAAATGCGGTGCAGAATTTGGTTACCGCAGTGCCTCGGAGATTCTTCGTTTTTCAGCAGTGGCAAATAAATTAGATGCTGACTGGATTCAGGATGAAATAATTGATGCCACTATTATGCAAAAGTTATTGCCAAAGGTTCACGGCTCAAGAAGAAAAATAATTGACCCTTTAGGAATTTTAGCTAGTTTTTGTTTAAAATCAAAAGAAGGAGTAATAATTTCAGCAGAAGATAAAATAAAAAGTGTTCAATCCTATATTTCTGATTCCAAACTCAATGAAACTTTAGAAATAATCTATCCGATATCATTTGAGAAAATTATCCGAATGATTAAAAATGCAATTATTAATGGATTTACAAGTTATGCTGAAGCGTAAAAAATGTCTGCTCCAAAATTTGTTATAACTCTTACTGTTGCTGAAAAGAACATTGAGATTGTTCTATGCGGAGAAAACTCCAGTGAACCTATTATTGAAAAAGCCGATGCGATTGAAAACGGGGAAGCAATTGTTCAGATTAAGGAAGGATCTTTTTATGAGTACAAAATCACAGATGGGTATTCTCTGCAGACTGATGAAATTGTAAGTCAGTCAAACATCAGTAAATCATCAGGTCGAATTTCTCCAAACATTTATGTCGGCACTCTCAGCATTGATGTTTTGAAATCAGATACGAAACAAAAGTGTGGAGAAATAAAACTGGAAGTTCAGTCGGTAAAAACAACTTACCGTGAAGACTACCGTCACATGCTGGAAGAGATTACAGAGAAGTGTACTGATTTGCTTTTACAGCACAGCTCACCAGTTGCGCAGTTTTTTGAAATAGACTTTAATGCAGATGCAGTCACTTTATATCAGCGGTTTGCCTTTATCAAATCAATTATTGAATCAGTTGAGTTTAATGATTCAGTTCACAAAATTCTCTCATCGCCTGTAACACGATGGAGAGAAAGCAAAACCGTAAAAGAAATCAGAAGCGTAAGAAGATTCAACAACTCAACAATTCGTCAGTTGAGCAATGCAACAAACCGTTTTGATTTACCTGCTGAACACCCATTGAAAAGCACAATGATTTCGGTTCCTTCCAAATTAAATGTGAGTAATAAATCAGAAACGGTGGATACTCCTGAAAACCGTTTTGTAAAACATGCGTTGATGTCGTTTCAGAGTTTTTGCAGTGACTTTAAAACAAAAGTAAAGGACAGCGACCGCATAAAAACTGAAGCAGCATTGCTTGAAGATAAACTGGAACAGTATTTAAGTCATTCTATATTCAAAGAAATTTCTTCTCCCACCACATTGTCGCTTAACAGTCCGGTGTTGCAACGCAAAGAAGGCTACAGAGAAATTCTGAGAGTGTGGCTTATGTTTGACCTTGCTGCAAAAATGGTGTGGAAGGGAGGTGATGATGTGTATAGAGGAAGCAAAAGAGATGTTGCAGTGCTTTATGAGTACTGGTTGTTTTTCAAACTACTGGATATAGTAAAAGAAGTTTTTAAAATTGAATCAGTTGCAACTGAGAACCTGATTGAAAAAACATCAGACGGACTTGGTTTGAAATTGAAGCAGGGAAAGTTTTTACCTGTAAAAGGAATTTACTTAACCGACACAAGAAAACTGAATATTGAATTCAGCTACAACAAAACTTTCTCAGGTGGCAATGAATATCCCGCTGGCGGAAGCTGGACAAGAAATTTAAGACCTGATTATACATTAAGCATTTGGCCGTTTGGAATTGAGCAGGAACAAGCGGAGAAGGAAGAGTTGATAGTGCATATTCATTTTGATGCAAAGTATAAAGTAGAAAATCTGCAAGGCATTTTTGGGAAAGATGATAATCTTGAAGAAGAAAAAGAAGAACAGAAAAAAGGGACTTATAAAAGAGCAGACCTATTGAAGATGCATACATACAAGGATGCAATCAGACGGACAGCGGGTGCTTATGTTTTATATCCTGGTAATGATAATTCATACGCCAGAAAAGGCTTCCATGAATTAATTCCAGGTCTTGGAGCTTTCTCAATACGACCTTCCAAAACAAATAATGGATGTGGAGAATTAAAGAGGTTTTTGCTTGAAGTTTTAAATCATTTCATGAATAGAGCATCTCAGAGAGAAAAGATTTCGCTTAAAACCTATGAAACATATTTTGACAAAAACAGTAATAAAGTAAATGATGTATTACCTGAAGCATACGGATCAAATAGAACTTTATTGCCGGACGAAACTTATGTTCTCATTGGATTTTATGACGATACCAATGTTCTAAACTGGATTGAAAAAACCAGGTTGTACAATTTTAGAACCGGAACATATGTTGGTTCTTTACCTCTAGGTGTAAAAGAAACTAGTGCTAAATATTTGTTACTCCGTTCTCATGGTGAATCAAAAAGGGCTACACGACTTTATAAATTGAAAAATAAAGGCCCTAAAATATTTTCAAATGAAGATTTGAAACGAAAAAAATACCCTCATGAGCCTAATGGTGAACTTTATTTGGTTTATGAGTTAGATGATGAAGTAGAAAATGAATTCAAAAAATTTGTATGGGATATTACGAAACTTGCTGAATATAAAACTCATTTTGGCTCTGCAAGACCTTTTTCAATATCATTGACCGAGCTTATGAATGTAGTTGTAAAATGAAGAGTTAGTTCGCCTCGGCTCCAGTATTACAGTCATTTGTAGATAATCTAAACTCAATGGAGGCAATTAAGACCAGAAGTAGGATATAACCAAACATTGGCTTTTGAATGGTAATACAGGAAATAATAGATAAATTGTAGTTGGAATAAGGAAAATCCTGCAATATTATTCGTTATGCTGCCCTATATATTGATAACCCCTTCAAAATCAAATAACTGGAAAATGATTACGCCGAGCGCAGTATATTGAATAACGGTTTTCAATATTCCTTATTAGATGTCATGAGTGGGTTTACTGCAAACTCAAATCCGTAGTACATCAGATTAATTTTTTAAACTAAAACAAAATGAGCCTGCCACTGGAAGAAATCCGGGACCAACAAAGAGCCACCTGGAATAAATTTTCTCCCAGCTGGAAAAAATGGGATGACCTGAATATGGATTTGTTAAAACCAATGGGTGATGAAATCATTCGTAGTATTAATCCCAAGGGCGCTGAGGTGGTGTTAGACATTGCCGCCGGAACAGGAGAACCCGGTTTGACCATTGCAACCATGTTAACAGGCGGGAAAGTGGTGATTACAGACCTTTCGGAAGACATGCTTGAAATAGCCCGTGAAAATGCACTGAAAAGGGATATTAAAAATATTGAAACCCGGGTCTGCGATGTGTGTGCCCTTCCTTTTGCGGACAATACTTTTGATGCCATAAGCTGTCGTTTGGGTTTTATGTTTTTCCCGGACATGCTGTTAGCAGCAAAAGAAATGGTTCGCGTGCTCAAACCCGGCGGAAAAATCGCTACTTCGGTTTGGAATGTGCTTGAAAATAATTTTTGGATTACAGCCATTTTGGAAACCATCAGCAGACATATGGCTTTGCCTGCACCACTGCCAGGTGCTCCAGGCATGTTTCGCTGTGCCAAAGAGGACTTAATCTCAGATCTATTTTTACAAGCAGGGTTGAAAAATATTAAGCAAAAAGAAATAACCGCTAAAATGCACTTCAAAACGGCTGATGTCTATTGGGACATGATGACGGAAGTAATTACGCTCGTTGTGTTAGCGCTTAATAATGCAGAGGATGACATAAAAGAAAATATCAGGAAAGAAGTTTATCATCTTTTGGATCAAAAATATCCTGATGGAAATATCCTGATGGACTCCAGCGCTCTTCTAATTGAGGGTGTGAAATAAGCCGCCGAATGATGGGATTAACACAGCAGCACAAACGCATAACGACAAATTTACAATAGGCGGAGTTTCCCCGTTAAATCGGGGCTAGCTGTGCTCTGCAGACAGTCCCGAAGCATCGGGATATGGTCACAGAAGGTGTCGTTAATTTATGATTATAAAACAAAATCAATTATGTTAAACCCACCTCAATTGATTTTCATTCCGTCAGGCAAGGGCAGAAAAGTTTTATCGATTGGCGGCAAAGATGAAACACTTGTCAATGTAATTATTGTATTGGCACCTAATAAAATCATTCTGAACAGTTAAGACAGTATACGCAGTAGTTGTCTGCATTTTATTAGTATCATAAGGCGATGATGGGTTACGATAATCTTCCAGGAAGAATCGTATGTTCTCCTGATGTCGATTTTTGAGCCTCCATGGATTAATTTTTCTAAATTCTGTGGATCGCCTATTCCAGGAAACAAAACAATCATTCTAAACCTAAAAAGCGTGAATCATGTAACATTTATCTTTAATTGTGTAACGCTTTATTTTGCAAAACAAGCCACCTTTGATGCTTAATAGTACTGTATAAAAATAATAAACAAAACAAAATGACACAATTATCAAAAAACGCAAATTCAATACTTGCATTAGTAATAACATGTATAGCAGCAGCAACTTTTTCGGGTTGCGATTCACCTTCTCAGAAAGTAGATAACGCTAAAGATAATGTTACAGTGGCAAAAGAAAATTTAATACAAGCTCAGGAGGATTACAAAACAGAAGTAGTCAATTTCAAAAATGAAACAAACGAAAAACTCACTGCGAATGAGAAAGCGTTTGCTGATTTTAAAATACAAATGGAAACAGCTAAAAAAGATGTTAAAGCAACTTACGAAAAACAAATTGCTGCGTTGGAACAAAAAAATTCCGACATGAAAAAAAGAATGAATGAATACAGTGAAGATGGAAAAGATAACTGGCAATCATTCAAAAGAGAATTCGATCACGATATGGATGAACTAGGACAATCACTTAAAGATTTTACAGTTAACAATAAAAAATAAATATTTCTCAATAGTTAATCCCAATCCATGTATTAGATATGGATTGCTCGTAGGAGCTGAACAATGAACAATGCCTGCCCGACTTGTTATTTTTAACAGAGTCAGGCGGGCATTGTTCATTGCGTCGGGTCACTGATGTTTACAATCAGCATACCGATATCCATCATCGGGATCCGGAGGAGGTATTCGTTTCATTTCTAATGTATGAATACGGTTTAACAGAGTCAGGCGGGCATTGTTCATTGCGTCGGGTCACTGATGTTTACAATCAGGATGCCGATATCCATCATCGGGATAAAGAGTTTCAACCCAAAGGACAAATTAAACAACCTATATGGGCTGCGAACCTATGCAAAATTATTGGTACTAACTTTTGACAAACCATAGACCGTTAGCTCAAGCTTTGCCTTAGTGGGCAGGCAGTGCAAACAGAAACCTTTGAGCTATAAATAAACAGTAGTTCGGGTAGCGAGTTTGGTGATCTATAAGCTCGCCGCCTCAAATCCAGCAACCGCTAGCTCTAACTCTATTGCTGCTTTCCCTAAAATCTCGTTTTTAAATAATTGCACCCTATTCCCTAAAATGGGTGAACTGGAAAATTGTCCATGCTCTTGCGTTGATTATCCATTTTCTATGGAGATATGTCATGGCATTTTTGTACCGTCAATAACGACAGAAAAAATTAAAAATAAATAAGATGAAAAAATTCAACGTTCCTACAAGAGAAGAAGTAGCCTCTACAAACCAGGCCATTTTTGACAAATTAAAGTTAGCCTTAGGTTTTGTTCCCAATTTGTACGCCACCATTGCTTATTCTGATCATGGCCTGGAAAGATACTTAGCCTATCAAAACGCTAAAACAACCCTTTCAAACAAAGAAAAGGAAGCGGTAAATCTGATCGTTAGCCAGGTAAACGGTTGCATATACTGCCAAAGTGCTCACACCCTTCTTGGCAAGATGAATGGCTTTACCGATGAGCAAGTTTTAGACATTAGACGCGGTCAAGCCGGCGATAAAAAACTCCATGCTTTGGTAGCCTTAACTGCTGACATCACCAAAAACAGGGGCAAAGCAAGCGAAGAAAATGTAAATGCCTTCTTTGCGCATGGGTATACCAAAGAAAACCTGGTAGATGTAATTCTTCAGATAAGTGACAAAACGGCTATGAACTACTTGCATAATCTGACAGAAATTCCAGTTGATTTTCCAATAGTTCCTTCTTTAGATCAAGAATTGGTATATAGCCTTAATTAATAAATCTATAAAAAAAAGCCAGCGTTGGTTCTGGCTTTCTTTTTTCATTCAAAAAATCTAATCCTATGGAAGCATACTTAAGACAACAAGATCTTATAAATCAAGACTATGGCCAGTATATCCTGCAAGGGATTGATTACAACCAATACAAAATCAATATGTTGGAAGACCTTCATTCTAACCCGGATGATACTATTAGAGCCTATATCAAACTCAACCAAAGCAGGATGCACCGGGTGGAGAAGACCTATACCTTGTCGGAGGATATCACAAATCAATTAAAAGGTCTAAGACACAAGATGAATTGGCTGGTCATTACAGAGCATTGGTGTGGCGATGCTGCCCAGAATTTGCCGGTATTCAATGCTGTAGCCGAAGCCAGTAACGGAAAGATAGAAATGAAGCTGGTGTACCGCGATCAAAATCCGGAACTAATGAATGCTTATCTGACGAATGGGGCACGGTCTATTCCTAAAATAATACAATTAGACAGGCATTTTAATACTACAGGGATTTGGGGCCCCAGGCCCGGTGCAGCTCAAAAGCTGGTGAATGACTTAAAATCTAACCCCGAAACAGCGCCTGGTTATGCCAATCAACTACATTTGTGGTATGCAAAAGACAAACATAAATCCCTCGAATTGGAAGTACGTAACCTGCTGGGTAGAGCCAATAAATTTTTTTCAAATGGTCAACTTAATTAATTAAAATATGGAACAACGAAATCCGCTGCCTCCTTTCACGGAAGAAACAGCCAAACAAAAAATCCAAATGGCGGAAGACGCATGGAACAGCAAAGACCCGGTCAGGGTATCTAAAGCTTACACCGCTGACAGCGAATGGAGAAATAGAAATCAATTCATTAATGGAAGGGAAGAAATAGTTTCATTTCTTACCAAAAAATGGGAAAAGGAATTGAACTATACACTGAAAAAAGAATATTGGGCACATACTGGTCATCGAATTGCTGTTAGATTTGAGTATGAATACCAAAACCATGCGGGGCAGTGGTTTCGTGCTTATGGAAACGAGAACTGGGAGTTTGATGATCATGGATATATGGCCAAAAGATTTGCCAGCATCAATGATTTAGAAATAGCAGAAACCGATAGAAAATTAAAATAATGGCCATGGCAAAAAATTTTGCAACCCTAGCATTTACCGATGCAGTAAAAGCAATGCAGGAAAAGGCAGGCAGCCGGTCCGGTTATGCAAGAATGGAAAAGGCTAACTATCTGGAGGGTTTAACAAAAAACGAAATGGATTACATTGCAGATCGGGATAGTTTTTATATGGCCAGTATAGGTGAAAATAATTTCCCTTACCTCCAGCATCGCGGCGGCCCGAGAGGGTTTATCAAAGTACTGGACGAAAAAAGGATAGGTATTATAGATTTTCGCGGAAACATGCAATACATTACGGTTGGTAATATTTCAACCAATCATAATGTGGCCCTGATAATGGTGGATTACCCTGCAAGAGCCCGGCTAAAAATATTAGCCAGGGCAGAAGTAGTAGAATTAAAAGACGATCCTTCGTTGTATGAATTACTTGATCCGAAGGATTATACATTCAAGCCAGAACGAATGATGGTGTTTCATATAGAAGCATATGATTGGAATTGTCCGCAGCATATCACCCCACGATACACGGTACAGGAAATTGAAGAAGCTTTTGAAGGGCAACGAAATCACATTGCGAAACTGGAAGCAGAAGTAAAGTCGTTGAAAATGAAATTAAATGATCAATAGGTTTGCGACCACCGCAGGATTTCCTATACAATGAAAAAAATAACTGTTTACAAAAACATTTAAGCTACCATGGCTGTCTTATATACTAATTATCCGTAGAAACAATTGTGATGAATCAATACACCCTTACATTAGTCAATCCGCAAAACGGCAGCCTGGCCTTTAAACTGTTCTCATTTGATGATGGCGCTGCTTTCGACCAGGTACAAAGGCTGCCTTACTATTCACTTATCTTGGTCCAACAGGGAAGTGGAAAAGCAAAGGTTGATTTTTCGGAATTTGATTTTGTGGAGCATACCTTGTTTTCGTTCGTGCCCTATCAACCATTTATGTTTTCGCCAAAAGATGGCATGAGCGGGATGGTCTTAAATTTTCACCCTGACTTTTTTTGTATACATAAGCATCACAAAGAAGTTGCATGCCACGGCGTGCTCTTTAATAATATCTATCATCCACCATTTATTTCCGTAGATCCCACCGCATCTAACACCTTTAGTACTTTGATTGAACAAATGAAAGTGGAGATGCAAAATCCTGATTTGGCGCAATATGAGCTATTGGTTTCCTACCTGAAAATATTTTTGATCACGGCAGTACGTTTAAAAACGGCCCAGCAACCTCAAGCAAAACAGGCTGTTGAAAATCTTCAGGAACCATTCATCCTCCAAACCTTGAAGGATACGATTGAAAAGGACTTTAAAACCAAACATTCGGCCAGTGAATATGCAGATGCATTAAATATTTCGGCAAAAGCATTGGCAAAAATCACCAAAACCTATTTCAACAAAACACTCACCGAACTCATCGCAGAGCGTATCATCATAGAGGCAAAACGCGAATTGTATCTTACCAGCAAATCGGTGAAGCAAATTGCCTACGAATTAGGTTATAAGGATGAATATTATTTTAGCCGGTTCTTTAAAACAAATGCCGATGTTTCACCACTGTTATATAGAGAAACTGTTGGGTTTGCCAGGGGAGAAGTGTGATCAATCCGAACATTTTATTGCCGGCACATGCTATCTCATAAAGGATTAATCCTGGTGAAAATCATTCAGTGTATAAACTAAATCCCCTGCCAGGTCGTGCTGAAAGAGCGACCTGGCATACCCTTGGTTAATTAGCTATGAAACATAATTTATTTGCCAAAAACGCGTCAAAAATATAATTATCTTTGGTATCATTTAAGCTGCACTAAATTTTTTACGGATGTGCTGTAGTCTAAAACAAAGATGCGATGAGTAAAATATTAACTCTTTTTTTAACAATCGCTTGTTTTTTAAAAATTTTTGGACAAGACCATGCTTTTCCCCGCGACCCACAAGAAGCCAAATTTGTAATCACCGACATTGAAAATTTTTGGAAAGCATTTGATTCCATTGAAATTTCAAGAGAGAATCCATTTGAGCAATATATTAAAAATGGAACAACCGGACTTAAAGGTTTTATCCCTAACAGAATAATCAGTGCAGATTCATTGCTAAATATGGTTAAAAGCAGAAAGCAAGCATATGAAGAAATGAGAGGGATAGAAGTTAAGATCAAGGAACAGGAAAAGTTGATCAAACCTTACTTTTATGCTTTAGAATATTGGTATCCCTATGCTGTGTACCCACCTGTTTATTTTGTAGTCGGTAGATATAATAGCGGGGGTACTACTTCAGAAGATGGGCTTATAATTGGAGTTGAAAAATTGACAAGTTTAGAGCTTCTTCCGGAGTTGGTTATTCACGAATCGATTCACTTTCAGCAGCATTGGCCTGAGGATGGTAAAACTAATTTATTGCAACAATCTATACTGGAGGGATCGGCTGACTTTATTGCAGAATTGGTTACTGGAATTAAGGGAAACAAGGAAGCAAATAAATATGGCAATGAACGTAGAGCTGATTTATGCACGGAGTTTGTAAAACGGATGTATAAAGAGGATATGCAGGATTGGCTATATGGTACCAGTGGAAAAGATAATCGCCCCAATGATTTGGGGTATTGGATAGGCTATGAAATTGTAAAAGCATATTTTGATAAAGCCGAAGACAAAAAACTAGCTGTGAACCATATTTTAAATATAGATAATTACAATAGGTTTTTAACAGAAAGTGGATATTTAGAAAAATATAAAAATTGAAGTCGGCAAACTGTTCCAAAGGCTGAATATACTTTTAGCGAGAAAGGATATGTAATTGTTGAGACACAATTAAGAAAATAATAGGTGAAGATACTGCTCAAGTCACCTATAATAAAGCATTTCATTTTATGATAAAAAATTATTAAATTTAATACTAATAAAATGCTGAAAAATGAAAACAATCGGTTATGCCCCATAAAGGTGTTGTTTAGCAGTTCGGGGTCTGACCATTCCCGAAAATATCGGTACAGGTATCGCGTTGTCATTATAAATTAATATGAAATCAAAAATTAAGCTTGCAAGAACGGCAGGTATCCTTTATTTACTTATTGTAATTTTTGGATTAATTGCTCAAATCTTTGTGCGAGACCATTTAGTTGATTACGGAAATGCCCATGTTACTGCAAAAAACATTCTTGCTTCTGAGTACTGGTATAGATTCGGTTTTATCAGTGAGTTACTCATGCTTGTCTGCGATGTGGGTGTGGCGACCATTCTTTATATATTGTTGAATGACACAAGCAAGAATTTATCTTTATTGTCTTTGCATTTAGATTGACAAGTATCACCATCCTGTCAATCACAGCCTTGAGCCATTATGCTGCCATATCATTCTTAAGCAACCAGGATTACTTAAATGCTTTTAATACAGACCAACTTGATGCATTCGCCTTGTTTTCGATCAAAATGCATGGAGTGGGTTATAATATTTGCCTTTTATTTTTTGGAATCCATCTCCTACTTCTTGGATATTTGCTTTATATAGCTGAAATATTTCCAAGGTATTTAGGAGTACTGCTTTTTATTGGAGGTATATGTTATATATTGAATAGTATTGTTTGGTTCCAATTCCCATTACTTGTAAAGTATATTTATCCTGCTATTATTATTCCGAGTGCAATCGGAGAATGGATATTCTGTATTTGGCTTATTGTAAGAGGAATAAAATTAAGTTCAAATGATAATGATTCTTAAATTAACGAATAAACCAGAAGGCTTACACTTTGAAATTCCAAAGGAATATGTTTGTTTTTTAATGACATTCACTTTTCAAGAGGATTTAATACAAAAGCAAAATGGAATTAATGCCGATTGATCTTTTATAAACAAATCAAAACAAAATTAGTGAAATAATTAAATTTGACTCCACCATGATAGTCAGCCTAAAACTAATTAGTGATACTTCTTATACTGAAAGACTAAATTGGAGTGACCTGCGCTTTTTTTCTGCGGATTTTTATATACAGCATAAAGGCGATGAAAACTCAAAAGTACATAGAGACTCCCTTGAAAAGGTAGTTGCTTTAATAATATGCAAATGTGACAAAGTACTATTCACCGCTGAATAATTTCCAAAAACGTTTTTTTAAATGAAAATGACCATACTCACAAAAACAATATCTTACTTACCATGAAAAAGATAATATTATTATTTTTTGCTTTTGCGGTGACCTTCGTGCTGGGTTTCGCATTTAAATCAGTCACCACAAAAAGTGTTAATAGTCAGCAATCAATAAAAAAAGTAACCGGCATCGGAGGTATATTCTTTAAGTGCAAAGATCCAAAAGCTATGCGGGCCTGGTATGCCACCCATCTTGGGCTCAATACGAATGAGTATGGGGCCGTTTTCGAGTGGAGACAAGGCAGTGACACTTCCAAAAAAGGCTTTACTCAATGGAGTCCTTTTAACGAAAAAACCAGGTATTTTGAACCGTCCACCAAAGACTTTATGATTAATTACAGGGTTGAAAACGTAGAAGCACTGATAGAAGAACTGAAAAAAAGCGGAGTAACCGTGGTTGACACCATTGAATCATATGAATATGGCAAATTTGTCCATATCTTAGACCCGGAGGGCAACAAAATTGAATTATGGGAGCCAAACGATATTGAATTTGAAAAGCTCGGTGAGCAGATCGGCGCTAAGACCACAAAATAATTTTGATCTCCTCCCCCTTCTGCTTACTTTTAGTGAGTCGATGACTAAAAACTTTTCATTATGGAAAAACAAAATAACACCTCTGACCAAGATACTCCACCTGCTGACTCTACCCCAAAGGTGACAGGCATTGGTGGCATTTTCTTTTTTACCGACAATCCGCAGGAAACGAAAGAATGGTATAGCAAAAATCTGGGACTTGAAATCAATGAATGGGGTGCCTCGAGTTTTGATTCCCGAAATATCGACAAACCTGAAGAGATAAACACGCTTCAGTGGAGCCCTTTTAAAACAGGCAGTGACTATTTCGCTCCTTCAAAAAAGGAGTTTATGATTAATTACCGGGTGCAGAATATAGAAGGACTGCTAGACAAGCTCAAAGAAAACGGCGTAACCATACTGGACGATATGGTGACTTACGACTATGGCAAATTTGTACATATCATGGACACCCAGGGCAATAAGATCGAACTATGGGAGCCTGTTTGAAAATGAAGTTGTTCAATTTATCGAATGAGCATTGCTGCATGGGTGATCTTAATCATAACAAACTTCGGGTACTGATTACCACTGTACAACTATAAATTATGGGACTGTGACAACCTCTTTGGGAAAAAAAGGTGAAAAGTACCACCCAAAAATCAAAAGGTAGAGACAGGGACACGTTATTTATGGAATAATGATGCCTATAAATAATCAGCCGTCGCAACAAAAAAATGAAAATCAACTATCCTGCTCCGGCAGCGTTGGCCCTAATTAAAAAGGTTATGTTTTTGAAACTGAAGAACCATTTCCCAAAATCCTGTTGCAAAGCAAAATCTGTCGCCCTTTCGAGGGAACTGGGACAAAATAACCAACAATTGTGTTTGACTTTATTGAACTCGCTGACAAACCAATAGGACATCTTTCTTAAAGAATTACACCTTTCCAAAAAGGTAATTTTTATCTACATGGCACTCCTATTCCTATCTATGCATACAGCATCGGCGGAATTCATATCGTTAAAAGAACAGAGTTAGAATAAATCAAAAAATTAATAAATACTAACACTCCTCCAACATGATGCCAAAACTCCAATCGATTTAATACGGAGAGTATTGCGCGATATTGTCCCATCCTTCTTTATATGTAGTTAATAATCAGTTAGTTGCAACTATATGATCCAAACCTTTATTCCAGATTGGGATTGGGTATATTTTACGAATGAAGATAATTAATTAACAAAACAGCCATTTATTTGTTGCAGCTGATGAACTATACAAGGTACATACTACATGTCTAACTATTTAATCATCGGTGCATCTTCAGGAATAGGTAAAGCACTTGCTTTGAAATTGGCAGATGACGGTCATCAGGTGTATGGAACTTATCATAAAAAATGAAATCCATGCTGACAATCCGCTTCTTCATTATTACCCATTAAATGTGTTAGATGAAAGCATGGTGCTTGATTTTTACCCGATACCTTAAACGGTCTTATTTACTGCCCCGGCAGCATCAACCTGCGACCATTTGAAAGAATTAAACCTGCTGATTTTTTAAATGACTACCAACTGCAAGTCGTAGGAGCCATTAAGGTCATACAAGCGGTTGCACCAAAATTAAAAATCAGTGATAATGCAGCCATTATATTATTCTCCACCTTTGCAGTCCAAACCGGTTTGCAGTTTCATTCACAAGTGTCTGCATCCAAAGGCGCGATCGAAGGTCTGACAAAAGCATTGGCAGCTGAATATGCTCCCCGTATCAGAGTAAATTGTATAGCCCCCTCACTCACCGACACTCCATTGGCAGCGTCATTATTAAATAGTGATCAGAAAAGAGAATCTAATGCTCAGCGCCACCCGCTAAAAAGAATCGGCACTACGGAGGATATCGTCAACATGGTGGAATTTTTACTTTCATCAAAAGCTGGGTGGATCACCGGACAAATTATGCACGTAGATGGTGGAATATCTACTTTAAAAGTATAAAATCAATGATGCCATTTTATTATTTAAAACTAAATTGAATGAAAGAATTTAGGAATGTTAAAGAGTTCAAATATTTTCAAACATCACGGAGGAGGTTGGGCGCACTTGCTATTACACCAGTTTAATCATAAATCAACTTCCATAAAAATTTGATTACAGAATTATTGATTTAGAAAAAGGGATTGAAAAAAATTTTTATGAAAATTTTACTTACGGGGGTCACCGGATACATTGCACAAAGATTATTGCCTGTTTTGTTGGAAAACGGGCACGAGGTAATATGTTGTGTCAGAGATAAAATCAGATTTAATAAGAAAAATTATTTAACCTCCAAGCTCTCCGTCATTGATGTAGATTTTAAACAAGGAGAGCTTACAGTATATTCCCAATGATATCGATGTAGCATATTACCTCATCCACTCTATGTCTACGCAAATCGGGGACTTTGAAAACATGGAGGAAATATGTGCCACTAATTTTAAAAAATCGCATTGAACAGACAAATGTCAAACAGGTTATTTACCTCAGTGGGATCAGCAACGCTGACGAATTATCAAAACATTTGTCATCGCGAAAGCATGTGGAAACCGTTTTATCAGGTTCTGATTTTGCCCTCACTACTTTAAAGGCCGGCATCATAGTAGGATCAGGAAGTGCTTCCTTTGAAATCATTCGTGATTTAGTGGAGAAATTACCTTTTATGATTGCACCGCGTTGGCTAAAAACAAAATGTCAACCCATCGCTATTCGTAACGTAGTAGAATTTTTAATTGGTGTCATTGGTAAAACCGAAACATACAATAACAGTTACGATATTGGTGGTCCCGATATACTAAGTTACAAAGACATGCTTTTGCGATTTGCCAAAATACGGGG
>JADJLQ010000005.1 GCA_016709995.1 Saprospiraceae bacterium | reverse complement strand
CCTCACTTAAAGTCCGTACTGTGCCCAGCATCTCCACTTGCTCAGGTATAATGTTAGAACGGTTCCCACCATTGATCGCTCCGATAGTCACGACCGCAGCATTTTCAGTAATATTGACATTGCGACTCACGATGGATTGCAGACTGGTGATGATCTGCGCCGAGGTCAGCACCGGATCTACGGATGACCATGGTTCAGCACCATGAGAAGATTTACCTTTTACCGTAATTTTGAGATCTCCTACTCCAGCGAACATACCTCCGGGCCGATAGGTGATCTTACCTACTTCCGATTGGGCATTGATGTAATCCAAATATCACATCGACTTTTGGATGGTCGAGTACGCCTTCTTTCACCATGAGTTTCAGCTCCACCTTCTTCGCCTTTGGGCGCACCTTCTTCTGCAGGTTGAAAAATAAATTTGACCGTGCCTTTTAATTCAGGCTGGATTCCTTTTAGTATTTCTGCGACGCCCATGAGAATGGCTACATGAGCATCATGACCGCAGGCATGCATCACTCCGTCTCTACTCCATTATATGCCGTTTTGACTTTTGAAGCAAAGGGCACCGAAGTCCGTTCGGATACCGGCAATCCATCCATGTCTGCTCTGAGTGCCACCACTGGACCTGGGTGCCCTCCTTTGAGTAATCCTACTACACCGGTTTTTCCCACATTTCTGGTCACCTCCATGCCCAGTGATTCAAGATGCCTGGCGATCAGACCTGCCGTGCGGAATTCTCGATTGCCCAACTCTGGATGTTCATGAATATCGTGTCGCCAAAGGATCACTTTCTGCTCTATTTTTCTGCGGCTGATTGTATTTGTTGTCTGAGATGGTCTGATTGTGCATGTACATAACAAAGATTAAAGACAAAGCTTATCAGAACTGGTATGATTGTTTTTCGCATGAGTATTTTGTTTATGATTTGGCTAATTTCTTTTGGCAAGTTTTTCGATGGTCAGACCTTGAACAATTATGCTGAATAATACACAAAAATAAGTTGCGATGAGCAGCATATTTTTGGTTTCGCTGGAAGGTAAGGACAATACCAGGGCTATAGAAAGACCTCCTCGCAGACCTCCCCAACTTATAATCTTGACCTCCTTGTCAGTCAGTTTTAACAGATTGGGAATGATCAGATGGGGCAAATACACGACTACAATCCTGGAACATAATACAATCAGAACCGAAAGGAGTCCGACAAAAAAGTATTTCGTTTTAAAATCAATTTCAATGAGGACTAAAGCGATAAGAATAAACAGGATAGCATTCAGCACGACATCGACCAATTCCCAAAATTTTTGAACATACTCCAGCGTAGTATTGCTCATCGATACTTCAGTTTTAAAATTGCCTACCATCAAACCCATGACCACCATGGCCAGAGCGCCTGAGATATGGAGATAATTGCAAAAAGAATAACCAGCCATGACAAATGCCAGGGTCAGTAAAATTTCAGTTTCATAATGATCAATCCAGGATAAGAGTACATGCAAAGCATAGCCCAAAACAAAACCCATGATAATACCGCCGATGGCCTCCTGAATGAATAATATCCCAAAATGAGACAGACTAAACGAACCGGTATTGAGTGTATCCAATATAGCTATAAAAGGACTACACCTACTCCATCGTTGAACAGGCTTTCCCTACGATGGTATACTCCGTCTTTTAGGCACGTTTGCTTTTTTAGTATCCCCAATACTGCGATCGGGTCGGTTGGCGAGATCAGGGCACCAAATATTAGACAATGTATAAAATCGATGTTTAAATCAAATAGCTGCGTCAGTCCGTAGAACAAACCTGCAATGATCATCGTAGAGACCAGGACTCCGCCTATGGCGAAAGTGGCTATAGGCTTGATTTGTTGTCTGGAGGTTATTCCAGTTGGTGTGTAGCGCACCTGCAAAAAGTAAAAAGCCCAGCAAGACATCCAGGATGATTTCGTCGATCTTCGCACGTTCGATATAGGTTTTGATTTGCTCGGCAGGAATGTCCAGCCAGTACTTAGAGGTGATGACCAGCAAGGAAAGAATAGTTGAGAGAAAAAACAACCCGATTACAAACGGGAGCTTCATAAACCGCTGGTTGATAAATGCGAATCCTGCTGATAAACAAATGATAAAGGTCAGTGCAGTATATAAATTCATGCTAGTACTCCTTTTATTGCTACCTATTTTTGTTGTGCTGCTAAATTACCCAATATATATCTTTTAGGCATCACCGACTTCCTACATTGGCTTAGCCTATATGAGCCGGATCCTTAAATCTTGGCAGTTGAAATCAAATGGCTGTGCTTAATCAATCTACCAATCTACTACAGAACCATCACCGGCATCATAAGACTCCGGATTTTTCCAATCATGGCCAATCTTGTCCGCTAATTTGTTTTCATCCAATTCTATGCCAAGACCAGGTCCGGATGGTATCAACACGGTACCATCCTTTTCGAGTTTAAAGGGTTGTTTTAGATATCCCTCCCCCAATGAAACTTGCTCCTGCACCAGGAAATTTGGAATGCTGGCTGCCAGTTGTAAACCAGAAGCCAGTGATATTGGGCCCATTGGATTGTGTGGAGCGATCACCGCATAATAAGCTTCCGCCATTCCGGCGATTATTTTCCCTCAGTGATGCCTCCAGCATGGCAAAGATCGGGCTGGAGGATAGAAGCAGCTCCTTTTTCCAGTATTTCCCTGAATCCCCATTTGGTAAAAATTCTTTCACCGGTTGCGATCGGCAAAAAAGTGCTCTTGGCGATATCTACGAGGACATCCACATTCTGAGGCTGACATGGCTCTTCAATAAACATAGGTTGATAAGGTTCGAGCTGTCGGATCAATATTTTTGCAGTCTGCGGAGAGATGGCCCCGTGAAAATCAATCCCGATGTCCATACTATCGCCTCCGGCTTGTCGGAGTGATGCAAAATTTTCAACTGCATATTGAATAAATTTTGGATTCTCTACTGCCCTGGCAGGATTTAGCTTCGCCACTCCAGTCTTGATGACAGTATAACCTTCTTGTACCCTGAGCTTCATGTCCTCTGCATTACTGGCCCGGCCATAGATGCGTACACGGTCCCTGGTAGGACCTCCAAAAAGTTCATATACCGAAAGGTTCAAAAGTTTGCCTTTGATATCCCACAAAGCCTGATCGATCCCACTGAGCGCGCTGGTCAATATAGGGCCTCCTTTATAAAACGCATGCCGATAGATAGCCTGCCAGTGGTGTACGACATGCCGCGGATCTTTGCCGATCAGGTAGGGTTCTATCTCTTTAATGGCAGCTTGTATAGTAAGTGCTCTGCCTTCGAGCAAAGGCTCACCCAAACCTACCACACCTGCATCGGTATGAATTTTAAAAAGATCCATCGGGGTTTGACTAGAAAAGTCTCCAGCTTGGTGATTTTTATTTGAGTTTTTTCCTGGCTTCCAGCCTGGCTATATTGATTCCTTCTTCAGGATTTATTGCATTGGCATTAATAGGTAGTGCCGCTCCTCCTGCGAGTGCCAGGAAAGATTGTATGGCCGATCTTCTGGACACGCCTTTCAATTTGCTCATAATTAATTTACGTTTTGATTTTAGAAAAAAGGGAATGACTTCACAAGTTAAGCAAGTTTTTTATTCCAATTTTTAACCACTTTGGATCGGAGGGGGACCGCATCTCCTTGTGTGAAAACAGCGCTTACAATATAATAGTTATAATAAGGAAGCGTTTTAAAAGCCACAGTCGTTTATCATTTAATTCTCTCCTCAGTTTCGACGCCCTTACTCTATTTATTTATTACGTATTTGGAAATTCACATGGGTTCACCCTATGCAATGTCCTGGCACGTGGTTTTTTGAATGAAGGGTAGATACAAACGATGGTCAGAAACTCTTGATGAAAATAATTAAACGAAAATCTTGCATTTCTAAAGCATGATTTTGGTTTCAAATCTAAACCCAAATTAGTCTTGTTGCAGCATGACGCAGTTAGTTTTTTTACTGCAAGATGTTGCAAGGGTATCCATATTTTCAGATCCTGAGGGAAACTAATAAAACTTTACCTATCAGCTTCAATCACGATTTGTTTTGAAGGTGCCTGCACTATACTTTTTTCCTAAAGTCAATTTTTTTTAATGGTTTTAATATGAAAAATAGTAGAAAGTTTATTGTTTATTTTGTCCGGTTAGTATTATTCTGTATTCATCGCGAAGCGACCAGCCAGGTTTTTACACAAACCGCTTATGGCACTGTGGTTGAAAAAGGGTCTCTTGTCCCATTAGCAGGAGCGACTGTATTTTTATTGAACAGTGATCCATTGAATGCCACTTTTACCTCAGCCGATGGAAGTTTTGTATTAGCGCGTGTACCAGTAGGAAGGCAATCTTTTAAAATCAGCTATGTTGGCTTTGTGGATTACGTTTTGGAGGACATTCTGATCACTTCTGGCAAACAAGTTCGCATGGAAATAGAAATGGAAGCTTCAATGACTACACTGGACGAAGTAGTGATCAATAGCGATACAGACAAAAAAAGGCCCTTAAATTTCATGACTTTGGCTGGAGGCCGGATGTATTCAATTGATGAAACAAAAAAATTTGCGGCTTCCTTCAACGATCCTTCAAGAATGGCCACATCATTTCCGGGAGTATTAACGCTCAACGATCTTGATAATGGTATCGTGATCAGAGGTAATTCGCCCAATGGCTTGTTGTGGAGGATGGAAGGTGTAGACATCCCTAATCCGAATCATTTTGCCAGTGTAGGCACTTCCGGTGGAGGCATTTCTGCCTTGAGTACACAGATGTTGAGTAACTCTGATTTTTAAATGGGGCTTTCAATGCCGAGTATGGCAATGCGCTCTCAGGCGTATTTGATTTGAAACTCCGAAAAGGTAATAACCAGAAAAGAGAATACACCATCCAGGCTGGATTTATTGGCGCTGATTTTTCAGCAGAAGGGCCTATTAAAAAAGGGCATAAAGGCTCTTATTTATTTAATTATCGATATTCAACCTTAAAGCTCATTTCAGCTTTGGGCGTTGATATTGATGACAATACGAGATTTCAAGACCTGGCATATAATATTTATTTGCCTACACGTAAATACGGAGATTTTACCTTTTTTGGCTTGGGTGGAATAAGCTCACAAAATGAAGACAGAACTCTTTTTGATATCATTTCAGGAAGTGGCCTTATTAGGTTTAAGTCTTTGAATAGCTCCAATACAGGTGTAATGGCATTGTCAAATCTCAAAATCATAAATCCTAAAATCAATATTAAATCTACCTTGGCCATCACAGGTGAAAAAATAGCACTTTCAAATGAAAACTCGTCGCCAGGCTCACTGACTCAGTTGGTTTTAAATGAAAAGAATGCTTACACTCAAAATAAGGTTTCACTATCCTCTGTAGCCAATATAGTTCTTGGTAAAAACAATATTTTAATAACCGGCATTACCGGATCTCTGTGGGGTTATTCACTGTTAGAAGGAAAAAGACGAATGGGTGATCCTATGATCGTCAATAAAATAAAGGAGTCCGGGATAACAGGTTTGTGGAATAGCTACGCAGAATTATTGTGTCATCTCAATACCAATCTGTCGATTAACAGTGGACTGCATTTTAGTTATTTGGGATTAAACAACTCTCTCGCACTGGAACCAAGAGTATCTTTGAAATATGATTTGTCTGCTACACAGTCAATTAATTTTGGATATGGATTGCACAGCCAGGTGCAACCACTGGGAGTTTACTTTTTTAGAACAAAAAATCAAAACGGAGACTTGGTATCTCCAAACCACAATCTTGGTTTTTCAAAGGCGCATCATATAATAGGATCCTGGAGTTATATCATCGATGGTTATCATAAAATCAATATTGCGGGGTATTATCAACAGCTTTTTCGTGTGCCGGTAAGTCCTGATAGCACGAATACAGTCTCCATCCTCAATGTCACAGAAGGATATCTCACAGAAGAATTGGTCAACAAGGGACTGGGTAAAAATTATGGCGTTGAATTCTCCCTCGAAAGATTTTTAAAAAAAGATTTCTACTATATATTGTCATGCACTTTATTTGAGTCAAAGTATAAAACCCTGGAAGGAAAGTGGCGCAATACCAGGTTCAATGGCCAATATGCATTTAGTGTGACAGGTGGGAAAGAAATACCGATAAAAAAGGATAGGTCCTACCTGGGCTTTAATTTTAAATCAAGTTATATCGGTGGTTTCAGGGTGACCTCTATCGATTTGGTATCCTCCATATCGGAAGGCAATACTGTTTTCGATCAAAATCATGCATTTGAACAAAAATTGGCCGATTACAGCAGGATAGATTTTGCCATTCGTTACCGCAAAAATTTCAGACGAGTTAACCTGTCGGTCTCCTTAGATATTCAAAACCTCATGGATAAAGAAAATATCGAAAAAGAATTTTATGATCCTGTGAACAAACTCATTAAAAACGCCACTCAAAATGGCATCATCCCCGTGTTAAGTATCAAAACAGAATTTTGATTTTACCTGGATATTGGAGGGTATTAATTTGGCATACCCTTCGGTTTTATCTTAAAAGTATGTTGGGCTGAGTCTCTGTGAGAAAGTGAGGTGGCTTTCATTTTCTGCTACCTTTTAATTACATTCAAGACCAGATTATGAATATGAAGACTTTAGTGCCTATTTTTTTCTGTATTCTCTCATTCATTCACTGCAAAAGGGAGCTCAGCAACACTAGCTACTCTGAAAGCATAAAAGTACAAGAGGTGGACGATACTTCGCTTGTACATACCGATGTTCATCCTGGCGATTGGTTGTCCTATGGCCTCAATTATGCCGAAGATCGATACAGCGCTTTGGATCAAATAAAAAAAACTAATATTGATTCATTAGGTCTGCTTTGGTCATTAGATCTTGGTACCAAACGAGGACTGGAGGCCACTCCACTGGTGGTAGATGGTATCATGTATTTTACTGGAGATTGGAGCAGGGTTTATGCTGTCGACGCCCGCACAGGCACTATGCGCTGGCAATACGATCCTTTAGTACCTCGCGCTTATGGTGAAAAAGCATGCTGTGATGTGGTCAATCGAGGTGTTGCCTTGTACAAAGGCCATGTATATGCGGGGACCTTTGATGGAAGATTGATCTCTCTGAATGCTGTCAACGGACAGCTTGATTGGAGCATTATGACCGTTGATACTACCAAACCATACACGATAACAGGAGCACCAAGAATCGTCGAAGGAAAAATAATCATAGGCAATGGCGGTGCAGAATATGGAGTAAGAGGATATATTACGGCTTATGATGCCATTACGGGTCAGCAGGTTTGGCGATTTTATACCGTGCCTGGTGATCCTGCGAAGCCCTTTGAATCAAAGGCTATGGAAGATGCCGCTAAAACCTGGACAGGCGAATGGTGGAAATATGGTGGAGGAGGAACAGCCTGGGATGCTATGGCTTATGATCCCGGGCTCCATCTGCTATATATCGGTACAGGCAATGGATCCCCATGGGACAGAAATTATCGAAGTCCCGGTGGGGGAGACAATCTTTATCTATCCTCTATTATAGCGCTCAATCCCACTACCGGAGTTTTAGCCTGGTATTATCAAACTACTCCCGGGGATAGTTGGGATTTTACAGCTACACAGCATATCATACTCGCCGATCTTGCTATTAAAGGGCAAATAAGAAAAGTGTTGATGCAGGCTCCTAAAAATGGATTTTTTTATGTCATAGACCGTACAAATGGTCAATTTATTTCAGGTGATCCATTTGTGTATACCAGTTGGGCTAAAAGCATTGATTCGACCACCGGCCGTCCCATTGAAACTGATTTTGCTCGTTTCGATAAAAGCAATACAGATATATCTCCTACTTATGATGGGGCTCATAATTGGCATCCAATGGCCTATAATCCAAATACGAATTTGGTCTATATCCCGGCTGCGGAGCGAGTAGCACCTTATGGACATGATCCTCATTGGGAGCATGGCAAATCCGGATTTGGTAGTGGTAATGGGTGGAATCTGGGCACGGGAACGGACCCGACTAAGCCGTTTAGAAAAGATACTATAGCAGCCCGGCTAGCACCCAAAGGAATGCTGATCGCCTGGGATCCGGTAGCCCGACAAGAAAAATGGCGCATAACCCATCCTGCTGATTGGAATGGAGGAGTGCTGGCTACTGCCTCGGATATAGTGTGGCAAGGGACCGCGGATGGTAGATTTGTGGCTTATGATGCTGCTATCGGGACCAAAATCTGGGAAACCAATGTAGGCGGTGGAGTGATAGCTCCGCCCGTCACTTATATGGTCGATGGACGCCAATATATTACGCTTTTGGTTGGTTGGGGCAGCGGGGTTGGTCAAAAAAGAAAATGGGCACCTTTGCAACCCGGTAGAGTATTCACTTTTGCACTCCAGGGTCATGCCTCCTATCCGGTGTATAATAAAACTAACGTTCAAACGATTCCCGATATATCATTTACTTCGACGAAAGAAGATATCCAGCATGGCCAGGTTTTATTTAATCAATATTGTGCTATTTGCCATGTAGTTAATGGAGGTGGGGAGGAATCATTCCAGACCTGGTTTATGCCACTGAAGCCACGCATCAAAACTTTTCACTCATTGTACGCAAAGGAGCTTATTTGGCCAATGGCATGCCTCGGTTTGGCGATAGATTGAGTGAAGCAGATGTGGCGGATGTTCAGAAATTTGTGCTGAACTCAGCCAGGCAAGTAAAAGAAAGAATGAAATAACTGTTTCTATAGAATTCTAATAGAGATCGGTTTTTTTTTACGAAAACGTTTTACTTAACTGGAACCACCATTTCAAAAAAAAATTACTACCTTTTGATCGCCTATTTTAACTCAATGGACTATCTATTTGAACTAGAATACCCTTAAAAGTTATTAATATTTTTAAAACTTAATTTTGCATGAAAATATCTACTGGAATAAAGAAATTAATTTTTTTAGGATTGTTGGCCATTTGTACGCTGATGGGCCAGAGTCAATCTTATGACCTGCTTATTAAAAATGGTCATGTCATCGACCCTAAAAATAATCTGGATGCTATCATGGATGTGGCCGTCCGGGATGGTAAAATTATCGAAGTGTCCAAGTCGATCAATAAACCTGCCACTAAAACCATAGATGCCACTGGTCTATACCTGACGCCTGGACTGATAGATATCCATGGCCACCATTTTTTTGGGACTAAGTCCAATGCCTATCTCAGCAATAGTTATACGGCACTACCTCCTGATGGCTTCACTTTAAGATCCGGCGTCACAGCAGTCGTAGATGCAGGCGGTGCCGGTTGGAGAAATTTTGATGACTTCAGAAATCAGACCATAGCCAATTCAAAAACCAAAGTATTTGCCTTCCTCAATATAGTAGGCTCAGGGATGAGTGGCGGAGCAATAGAACAAAACCTGGCTGATATGGATGGGAAACTGACAGCCATGGTAGCCAAACAAAATAAGGATAGGGTCGTAGGTATCAAACTGGCTCATTATATGGGCCATGACTGGACTCCGGCGCTCAAAGCAGCAGAAGCAGGCAGGCTGGCAGATATCCCGGTGATGGTAGATTTTGGAGGCGCAGATCCTCCACTGTCGATGGATACTTTACTGAATGTCGTATTGCGACCGGGAGATATATTGACACATTGTTTTGGTCATGTCAACGGTCGTGAACCTTTAGTGCAAAACGGAAAAGTACAGCCATTCGCTTTTAAAGCTCAGCAAAGGGGTATCATCCTTGATGTAGGTCATGGTGGTGGAAGTTTTGTATACGCGCAGGCAACCGCTGCGTTGAGCCAGGGGCTTAAGCCCAATACCATCAGTACAGATTTGCATACCGGCAGCATGAATGCAGGTATGAAAGACATGGACATGGTGATGACCAAGCTACTTAATCTCGGCATGGACTTTAAAGAAATTATTACAGCCAGCACCTGGAAGCCAGCTCAGGTTATTCACAAAACAGAGCTTGGTCATCTCTCTGTAGGCGCAGCGGCCGATATTGCATTATTGAAAATAGAAAAGGGCAATTATGGTTTTTATGATGTACAGGGCAAGCGCATGACCGGCGACAAAAAAATCGTGTGCGAAATGACCTTGTTGGATGGAGCCATAGTGTGGGATTTGAACGCCTTATCATATAAAGATTAAAAACCTTATACCACCAGTGAAACCGATCATTTTACCACTATTGGCTATTGTATTACTGGCTAAATGCAAAGCTCCTCTGACAGAATTATACGTTCCGGAAGATTTCGAAGTCACCGTTGTAGTAGATAGCCTCCCTGGTGGGTCTAGGCATATTGCAGTCAATGAGAATGGCGATATCTATGTCAAGCTGATGGTACCCGGACACGGCGCCAATGTAGCCTTGAGAGATACCAATGGAGATGGCAGAGCCGACATCATCAAAACCTTTGGAAATTATAAAGAACTCGGACGCTACGGTACAGCCATGCGGATCTACGAAGGCTATTTGTATTACAGCACGGAGCTCATGATCTATCGCAGCAAATTAATTCCAGGTCAATTGTTGCCGGAAGAACAGTTTGATACGATCGTCATCGATGATCATGAACATGGCTTGCACGAGCACAATGCCAAGCCCATCACTTTCGATCATAAGGGGCATATCTTTGTTCCTTTTGGTGGACCCTCCAATGCTTGCCAGGTCAATAACAGAACTCCTTTTTCTCCGGGCATAGATCCTTGCCCACTCCTAGAAAACCATGCAGGTATCTGGCGATTTGATGCCAATAAAAAAAATCAAACCCAAAAAGATGGGTATAAATACGCTACCGGACTGAGAAGCCTTTTGGCTATCGAATGGAATGATGTGGATGATCGCCTTTATACAGTCATGCATGGCCGGGATGATTTACTCAGGTTGTGGCCCAATAAATTTAGTCCCTGGCAAAGTGCCTTGTTGCCCTCAGAAGAGTTCTTGAGGGTCGACGAAGGCAGCAATTCCGGTTGGCCATACTGTTATTACGATCAGATGCAGGGTAAGAAAGTATTGGCACCGGAATATGGCGGCGATGGTAAGATCATTGGAAGATGTGATACATTCAATAATCCCATCATTGGCTTCCCCGGACATTGGGCCCCAAATGATTTGTTTTTTTATGAAGGGGACCAATTCCCTGATCGGTATAAAAACGGGGCTTTTATCGCCTTCCATGGAGCTACCAATCGCGCCCCTTATCCGCAATCAGGTTATTTTATCGGGTTTGTACCTTTTCATGAGGGCGTGTTTGACAAAGAAGTCGAGGTATTTGCGGATGGATTTGCCAGGGTCGACCCAATCGTCAGTGTCAGTGATGCAGTCTACCGACCTATGGGTATCGCCATGGGCCCGGATGGTTCGATGTATTTTGCGGAGACTGAAAAAGGAAGGATTTGGCGTGTAAAATATAAAGGAGATAAAAAAACTTTTGGGCAGCCACAGCTAGCTTCCATGGAACTTAGGAAGTCAGCGACTAATATCCGCACCCCGGACATTAATCTTGATAACCTGGACCGAAATGATACTGCAATGACCAAGGTTGGCGAAAAATTATATACTGTTTATTGTGGCGCCTGTCACCAACCAAATGGCATGGGTGCCTCAGGAAGGTTCCCTACATTGGCTTCAGACTGGGTGGCAGGTGATAAAACTCGATTGATTCAGACGGTACTCCAGGGTGTCGAAGGGGATATCATGATCAATAAAGAAATATTCAATGGCACCATGCCCCGCCATGATTTTCTCAAAGACGAAGACATCGCCAATATCCTGACCTATATAAGAAAAAACTTTGGCAACCAGGCTGATGCCGTCACTACTGACGAAGTCAAAGCCCAAAGAGATAAAATAAAAAGCAACTAATTCACTTAACTTTTAAATTTTCAAGAATCATGAATACGAATCGAAGAACTATTTTTAAAAAGCTTGCTACCGGTTTGGCAGCAGTCATGGGATTGAAAACGGCAGAGGCTGCTAATATCATGGCTAACAATTCTTCTGTCGTCATGGATCAGAATGTACCCCTGTTTTCTGGTAATAGAGTGCATGGCAATATGGTGTTTATCGCAGGCAAAGGCGCTCATTTTGATGGTGATATCACAGCCCATACCAACCATGTCCTGGATGAATTGCAAAAAGAGTTGGAAAAAGCAGGGTCCTCCATGAACCATGTGCTCAAGGTCAATGTCTACCTCAACGATCTTAAAGATTACAAAGCTATGAATGAAGCTTATAAAGGACGCTTTGGGGATCTCCCGCCTGTGCGCACGACCATTGCGGCTGCAGGTGGTATCCCTGGCGATTCTCTGGTAGAAATAGATTGTATAGCATTTTTAAAATCATAGTATCATGACAAAACGAAGAGATCTCATCAAAGGAGCTTTTGCTTTGCCTTTCGTCGCTCCATCCATATCACTTAGAAAACGAGGAGAGGAAAAACTGAAGCCCGGTGATTTTGAGCGCGATTATTTCAAAGAACTTGGATTAAGGACATTTATCAACGCTGCAGGTACCTATACGGCACTTACAGCTTCGCTGCCACATCCTGAAGTGATCAAAGCGATCAATTATTCTGCTTTACAATTTGTCAAGTTAGAAGATTTGCAGGATAAAGTCGGGGAGCGATTGGCAGAGCTGTTACAGTGTGAGTTTGCCATGGTCACCGCAGGTGCTGCTTCAGCTATTACATTAGGAACAGCTGGCATCGTCACGGGAGGCGACTGGGATAAGATAACGCAGATACCCAATGATATGACCGGTATGAAAACGGAAGTGATCATCCAAAAGACACATCGGGTAGGTTATGATCATGCTATCCGCAACTGTGGGTTAAAGGTGATTGAGGTAGAGTCTGCCAAAGAACTGGAAGCTGCCATCAATAACAATACAGCCATGATGTGGTTTCTCAATGCCAGCAATTTTTTGGGCAAAGTCAGGGATGAGGAGTTTGTGACAATCGCCAAAAGACACCAGATCCCGACTATGATCGATTGTGCTGCAGATGTACCCCCTGTCGAAATGCTTTGGAAGCATACTAAGATGGGTTTTGACCTGGTTTGTTTTTCTGGTGGCAAAGGACTGCGTGGTCCACAAAGTGCAGGGCTTTTATTGGGTAAAAAAGCCCTGGTTACCGCAGCCAGACGAAATGCTCCACCTAATGGAAATACGGTGGGTCGTGGTATGAAAGTCAATAAGGAAGAGATCCTCGGCATGCTGGTTGCGATCGAACAATACCTTAGCCGGGATCATCAAAAGGATTGGAAGCTTTGGGAAAGCCAGGTCAATTTGATCTATGATGCTGCTACCTCGGTCCCGGGTGTCATAGGTGAAAAACATGTACCTCAAATCGCCAACCATGTACCTTCATTAAATATAAAAATAGACCAGTCCAAAGTGAATATGACTTGTGATCAATTAAGGATTGCTCTCAGGGAAGGTCACCCTTCTATTGAGACTGTCGGAGATGCTTCTACCCTGGGCATTACTACCTGGATGATGATACCCGGTGAAGAACGTACCGTAGCAAAACGGATCAAAGAAATATTATTATCAGCCTCCATTAAATAATAAATAAGGCTCTACGGATCATTAAAATATTAAAGACTTCAATAGCTGGTTATTTGAGTATTGATTTACAATTAAATCTGCTGAATATGCTTGTTAAATGAAAAACATTGACACAAATTATCTCATATATAATAGTTATCGTTTTGAGTACGCTATCCACTATTTCTTCAATAGCTCAGAAGACTAAAAATTATGCTGTAAATGCTATTCAGACAGATCAGCTGATTATCAATGGATTGGGGATAACCCTCTCTGGCAAAAAGCGGAGATCTTGGCAGATTTTATTTATCCGTGGAATGAAGGCTCACCACCCGCAATGAGCTTTCAAGGCTTACATGACCAGGACTATTTATATGGACTGTATAAAGTGATAGATCCTAAAAAGATTTTGATCTTCCAAAACACCAATCATAAAAAGGAGGTCTTAGCTTCTGATCGGGTGGAAATATTTTTTTAGAAAAAATGATAAAATGGATCCTTATTATGGGTTAGAGATGGATCCTCTTACGCGTATTTATGATTATAGAGCACGGTATCAACGCAAGTTCAGGCAGGAATGGAGCTGGCCGGAGGGTGAAGTGACAGTCAAGGCTACGATCAATGATACTGGATATATCCTTGAATTTGCCATTAGTAAAAAATCGCTCAGAACTTTTGACCTGATTAAAAACAACAAAATAGAAGCTGGGTTATATCGTGGAGAGTGTGTCCAGCTCGAAGGTGACAAAGCAGAATTTAAATGGATTAGTTGGGTGAAGCCGGATAGCGAAACCCCTAATTTTCATATTCCGAGTTCATTTGGGGTTTTGGAGTTGAAGTAGGTCTTCACTTTTCGTTGGATACACATTCGCTTTTAAATGAGGCTCACAATCCTATTTATTCAAAAATGGATTGGACTTATTATGCCACTTCTACTTATTTCAGAGGCGCTTCTGATTGCTTCTTTTCATTCAATTCAATTTTTTTACTTTTAAAGAAAAATCATATGATGGACTCAGCCAGAATACTTTTATCCTCAGCATTTTAATAGCAGCTACCACTTTACATTCCCAGTCCTTTGAAGCCCTGCAGTATCGCACTGTCGGTCCGGGCAGAGGGGGTCGGGTCACTTCCGTAGCAGGTACACCTATAGCGCCTTCTACTTTTTATCTCGGTGCTTCTGGCGGGGGCCTATGGAAGACAGAGGATTATGGTACTAGTTGGCACAATGTATCTGATGGATTTTTCGCTTCTCCATCGATTGGAGCTATAGGTGTGGCAGTCAATGATGCCAATATAGTATATGTAGGTACAGGATCTGACGGCATCAGGAGCAATGTCATCGTCGGTAAAGGCATGTATAAATCCACCAATGCCGGCAAAACCTGGCAACCTATCGGTTTAGAAAAAACAGCTCATATCGGTGCAGTGGAAATAGACCCAACCAACCACAATATCGTCTGGGTGGCAGCCATTGGCAATGCATTTAAGCCAAATGACGAGCGCGGAATATTTAAAACTTCTGATGGTGGAAAATCATGGCAGAAGGTGCTGTTCATTTCCAACAAAGTTGGCTTTGCCGATATAGAGCTCTTGCCTGGCAATCCGAATGTAGCCTATGCAGCAGCATGGAAAGTAGATCGCAAGCCCTGGAACATCGTATCCGGTGGCACCAATGACGAAGGCGGCATTTATAAAACCATGGATGGCGGTAAATCCTGGGAAAAACTCAGCAAAGGTCTACCGCAGGGACTTATTGGAAAGATTGATTTGGCTGTAACGCCTGCCAATTCCAGCATACTATATGCCATCATCGAAGCGTCTGGCAAAGAAGGCGGTCTGTACAAATCGGAGGATCAGGGTGATTCATTTAAACAGGTGTCCAGTGACGAGGGCTTGGTCAATAGGCCATTTTATTACTGCAATGTGGCAGCGGATCCAAAGAATGCAGACATCGTATACTCCATGGCCAATCCCATGCTTAAGTCAGTTAATGGGGGTATATCCTGGACCAGGGTAAATCCTCCCCACGGAGACAACCACGACATCTGGATCAATCCCAACGACCCGGATCTATTCATTCAATCCAATGATGGAGGAGCCAATATCACGCACAATGGTGGCAAAACCTGGTCTACTCAATTTAATCAACCCACTGCTGAGCTTTACCAGGTAGAGGTCGACGACCAGTATCCTTATTGGTTATACGCCGGGCAACAGGACAATTATACTGCCATCGCTGTGCCCAGCTTTCCCCCTAGTGCAATTCAAACGCCAGGAGTAGGGTGGATCATCAATGTCGGTGGTTGCGAAACCGGACCTGCGGTGCCCAAACCCGGAGATCATAACACTGTCTACACCAACTGCAAAGGCGTATTTGGAGTGTTCAATAAAAAGACTGGTATAGAAAAATCCTATCCGGTGGGAGCCTCCAATATCTATGGACATAATCCTAAAGATCTCCAGTATAGATTCCAAAGAGTAGCCCCTGTCCATGTATCTCCTCATAATCCCAATGTAGTTTACCATGGATCCCAATATTTACACAAAACTATCGATGATGGTCTGCATTGGGAGACGATTTCACCGGATCTCACTGCCAATGAAGCAGATAAACAGGTGATCTCGGGCACACCCATCACCAGAGATATTACTGGAGAAGAATTTTATAGCACGCTCTATTCAATCAGAGAGTCAACCGCAAAGAGAAGGGGTTGATTTGGACTGGATCGAATGATGGGATTATACAAGTCACCAAAGATGGTGGAAAAGTTTGGTCTAATGTGACTCCATCCAAACTCCCCAAAGGAGGTCGAGTCGACGCTGTAGAGCCTTCACCGCATGATCCTGCCAAGGCCTACGTATCAGTTTTGCTATACCAATTAGGAGATGATCGCCCCTACATTTTTAAAACAGTAGATTATGGAAAGACCTGGGAGCTACTCACAACCGGGACCAATGGGATTCCGGCTGATTTTCCTACACGGGTGATCAGAGAAGACCCTGTAAGAGCAGGTCTATTGTATGCTGGTACAGAATATGGATTATTTGTTTCGTTTGATGATGGCAAAAGCTGGAAGCCCTTTCAACAGAATCTACCGGTGACCCCTGTGACGGATATCAAAATATTTCGTGGCGACCTTATCGTGAGCACCATGGGACGCTCCTTTTGGATCCTCGACAATATCACCACCTTGAGACAAGCAGAGATCCTTGATCTGGCTGGCAAGCCGATCCTGTTCAAACCTGATAATACGATTAGATATCGATATCCAAGAGTCAGCAATGACAGATCAGCCTTTCCGGTGTATCCTCAGCCAGGAGTGACTATTGATTATTATATACCTAAAGACAATGCATCACCGATAAAACTTGATATCCTTAATGTGAATAAAAGTATAGTTGCAACTTATATCAGCGATACCAGCAAACAAAAACTACCTCAGACGGTCATTGAAGATATGAATACCAATAAAACCATTTTTTTTGGTAAATAAGTCATTGTCCACTCATTCGGGATTGAATCGCTTTTCTTGGGATATGAAATATACCGGACCCTGGACCAAAGAACTCAGTAGAAGGTATCAAAATGGCCCTGTGGCTGCACCAGGTACCTATACGGTTAGGCTAACACTCAAAGACATTGTTATCGAGCAGCGTTTTGATTTATTGATGGATCCTAGAGTAAAGGACGAAGGTTTGTCAGAAGCTGATATTGTCACCCAGGTATCGATGCAACAAAAACTGGCTGACCTCGTGACGGAATCTCAAAAATTACAGGATCAACTAGAAAAAGAAGATAAACAATTACTCGTAGATAAAAATCAAACAGATCGGCAATTGAAAGTAAAGGCTGCGCTGAAACTTTTAAAAACAGAGAGCGGTGCTTACCCTCAACCTATGCTCACAGACCAGGTGACCTATCTTTACAATGTGATCAATGACGCCGATCAGCTCCCTGGTAACGAAGTAGAAAAACGATTTGAAGCATTAAAGAATCAAATGAGAGATATAAAAAAGGCATTGGAATAAATGCGTTACTTGTTTGTTTTTTAAAATAATCAACAGGCAAATAAACGGAAGAAGTCTATACGTTAAAGGCGTAGTTTGGGAGATTCGGGAGAATCACAAGTAACTGAAAGGCTAGGTATATATTACAAAAAAAATCATATAAAACCCCTGAAAACACTGCCTTAAGTGTAAATTCGGGGTTTAAAGAATTTAAATTATATGGCAAAGTTAATCGAGATACGGAATAATATTTCACAGCTGCCATTTTGAGTCTTCAAGACCAATTGGCAGAATATGAAGAAGAGTTTAGGAGAAGTGAACTTGGTATGATCTATGCAGCCATACCTTGGTCAGAAATAGCTCGGACACTATCTAAAATAAGTCGAAAGCAAAAGAAGGGTCCTCTATGTTCGATACTAGGGGAAAAGTGGCATTGATGTTATTGAAGAATTATTGTAATTGTACTGATCAGGATTTGATCAATCGATTGAATAGTGATTGGAAGCTGCAAATGTTTTGTGGGGTATTATTAAGACCTAAAGAAGGGATTGCTAATTTTAAAATTGTAAGCTCTATCAGATGTGAGTTGGCCAGAGTATTGGAAGGAGAAGCGTATCAAAAGATCCAGGAGATATTTGCCAAGAGTTGGAGACACTATATGACTCATCCTCATATTGCACGTATGGATGCGACTGCTTATGAAAGTAATTTACGATATCCAACAGATGTAAAACTATTGTGGGAGTGCTGCGAATGGATGCACAAAAACTACTTTGGTGCTATGGGCATTGGGTGTTGCTCAACCTCGCATTAAATTTAAAGAGCAAAAACAAGGTATTTAGGCTAAAGGAACAATTACTTGAAAACAAGGTAAACCAAGTCATTGAGAAACTCAAAACATACCGGCCAAGAAAAAAGGAAGCTAGTGAGGCCTTGTCAAATGTCATTCGCTATTATGAGGAACCTGAGGATAGAATGCAATACAAAACCTACAGAGAAAATGGATGGCTACTAGGATCTGGCCCCATCGAATCTGCCCACAGGAATGTCCTTCAACACCGATTAAAGTTATCTGGACAGCGTTGGTCAATTCAAGGTGCCCAGCACATTGCCAATCTAAGATGTTTGAAAATAAGTAACAGGTGGACCGATATCACCAATCTAATTAAAAATGCAGCTTGATGTGCAATTTGTCCTACACCCTAGATAATTGATAATTTGTCGAGCACCATTGTCTGACATTTATGCTAATTTGGAATGAGTTTTAAGGCAAGAATGATTTATTATATTTGATAGCTTTTAGAAGTGGATTTAGCATTTTTTTGAATTATTTCTATGAGGTTGAAAGCATTAATATTTTTATTATTGTCAGTTACTAGTAAGCTTTTTGCTGGCTCACAGACCGATTATCGATTAGTCATTGAAAATTTTAATTTGCCTATTTGTGGTGGTAGTTGTTCTGGTTATTTTGATTACTATGTATTTCATGATTTGACAAATACCAAAGTACCAATTAGTCAACTCCAAATACTCCCTGAAACCTTTGAAGATGATGGACCTATTTCGAGTAATACCCATAGGTTAAGTCATCTTTGCCCAAATACTTCATATACTTTTCGAGTTATTTTTACTCATAATTCGATACAACACTCAATAACTGAGACAATTGTTGTTAGTGAATCTTCCACATGTACTTTCAATAGTTTTCCAATTTCTAGCTATAATGATTGTGAATGCAATCTATTTACGTTCACAGCTTTGATCCTTCTCCAAATGGATGGACTTTTAAATGGCAATATTCATCCTCATGCAATGGAGTCTGGGCTGATTACACATCTACTTTACCTGAATATCAATCATTATCAGGCAAATTGGGGAGCCTGCCCGGAAAGTGCTCCTTTAAACCCATCAACAGGACTAAGAAGAGCTATCCAAACAAATATTTTGTCCGGTTGTTATCGAAGAGCGGTCAAAATTTGACTACTGGGACTTGATATATTCTAATGTTATCAATGTTTTGGTCAAGCCTCTTCCTATCGCAAGTATTTATGGTATCACCACGATCTGTAATGGAGGTATTACAACCTTAACTGCAAGTGGAGGAGGTAGATTTATGGAGCAATAATTCCACCTCAACCTCGATTAATATATCTCCTACTATCACTACCGGTTACTCAGTGACCGTAACGAATAATGGATGTCAGGCAACTGCTTTACAAGTAGTAACTGTGATTCTACCCCAATAACCCTGCACCTTAAGTGGAGTGAGTCAACCCGGTTGTGGTGGGACCACCGGCAGTTTTACCATCACCAATTACAATGCATCTTATATTTATACAATAAGTCCTTCCTCCGGAGTGAACTGATCAGGGTAGTACAATCACTGCGCCAACTGGCAGCTACACCGTAACAGCCACTTTAGGCCGTGTATTCCGGGATCATCACTGAGCGCAACTGTCAATGCTGCACCAACCACACCAACGACACCAACCTTAAGTGCAGTGAGCCAACTCTGGTTGCGGTGGGACCACCGGAAGTTTACCATCACCAATTACAATGCATCTTATATTTATACGACTTAAGTCCTTCCTCCGGAGTAAGCCGATCAGGTAGTACAATCACCGCGCCAACTGGCAGCTAATCAGTAACAGCCACATTAGGGCCGTGTACTTCCGGGATCATCACTGAGCGCAACTGTTAAATGTTGCACCAACCACACCCAACGACACCAACCTTAAGTGCAGTGAGCCAACCTGGTTGCGGTGGGACCAGGGGAATTTTACCATCACCAATTACAATGCATCCGTATGTTTATACGATAAGTCCTTCTACCGGAGTGAACCGATCAGGTAGTACAATCACCGCGCCAACTGGCAGCTACACCGTTAACAGCCACTTTAGGCCATGTACTTCCGGGATCATCTAGCGCAACTGTCAATGCCGCACCAACCACACCAACTACCCAACCTTAAGTGCAGTGACCCAACCCGGTGTGGTGGGACCACCGGAAGTTCTTACTTCATCACCAATTACAATGCATACTTATGGTTATACAATAAGTCCTTCTACCGGAGTAAAACGATCAGGTAGTACAATCACCGCGCCAACTGGCAGCTACACCGTAACAGCCACTTTAGGCTTATGTACTTCGGGATCCTTACTGACCGCAACCGTCAATTCTGCACCAACCACACCAAATACTCCAACCTTAAGTGCGGTAACCCAACCCGGTTGTGGTGGGACCACCGGGAAGTTTTACCATCACCAATACAATGCGCCTATGGTTATAAGAATAAGTCCTTCCTCTGGAGTGGAGCCGATCAGGTAGTATAATCACCGCGCCAACTGGCACTTACACTGATAACAGCCACATTAAGTTATGTACTTCCGCATCATCTTGAGCGCAACCAGTCAATGCCGCACCAACTACACCAACTACCCCAACCTTAAGCAGTGAGTCAACCCGGTTGTGGTGGGACCACCGGAAGTTTTACCATTACCACCATACATTTCATCCTATGTTTATACGATAAGTCCTTTCTATTTGAGTGAGCCGATCAGGTAGTACAATCACTGGCGCTAACTGGCAGCTACACCGTAACAGCCACATTAGGCCGTGTACCTCGGGATCAACAATGACCGCAGTCAACTTGTCAATGCTGCACCAACTACACCAACCACTCCAACCTTAAGTGCAGTGAGCCAACCCGCGTGTGGTGGGACCAACGGAAGTTTTACCATTACCAATT
>JADJLQ010000004.1 GCA_016709995.1 Saprospiraceae bacterium | reverse complement strand
TTTGCATTGACAGGGCAATCCCTGTATCGTGTCAGCGGTCAAATAAGCGGCTCTGATGGTGGGCCTCTCAGCTATGCCAGTATCATTTTACTCAAAAGTCTTGATTCAAGTTTTGTCAAAGGTGCTGTATCAGAAGATTCCGGAAAATTTATTTTTTCTGATATTCCTCATGGCACTTATAGAGTGTTGACCAGCATGGTAGGTTTTGCTTCAAGTTACAGTGAACCCCTGCTATTGACCAAAGATGTCGAACTAGAACCAATAAAATGTCAGAACAGGAAGCGCTTGCAGAAGTAGTCATCGTAGAGCGAAAACCACTCTATACCCATAAAGTAGATCGGTTGGTCATCAATATTGAAAACAGCATCGTATCAGTTGGGGTACGGCACTTGAAATATTAGAACGCTCGCCCGGGGTAGTGATCAACCAGCAAAACAATACCATCTCACTTGTAGGTAAGGAAGGCGTTGTATTGCTCATCAATGGCAAAAACAGTAATATCCCAACTAATGCCATGGTACAATTATTACAGGGGATGGCGGGGAACAGTATTGAATCCATCGAACTCCTGACTACACCACCTCAAATTATGATGCCGAAGGCAATGCAGGTTTTATTAATGTAGTATTGAAAAAACGAATGGATATAGGCCTCAATGGCTCGTACGCATTTTCTGTTGGTTATGGGCTTGGGTTTATCAATTCAGACAATATCAATTTTAACTACCGAAAGGATAAGGTCAATCTGTTTGGCAGCTATTCCTTTTCTAACCGATAATAAAATTCAGCAATTTTTGGCCAGCAGGAAAGTATTCAGTGGAGGGAATGTCTTTTCAAATTTGACTACGACAGAACGCGATGCAGTACAACGAAATCACAATGTCCGAATAGGTCTGGACTATGAACTGTCCGATAAAACGATCCTTGGAGTACTGTTCAATACCTACGACAATCGATGGTCCATGAACGCCTTCAATCAAAATACAGCTGCTAAAAATAATGTATCAACCCAATTTATAGAGTTGATGAATGATGAAGTAAATCTGTGGCAACACGCGGTGCTAATATCAATGTCAAACAAAATGTCTCTAAATCGGCTTTTTGGACGCTCAACCTGGATTACCTATATTATAAAGATGACAATCCCAATGACTATAACAATAGCATCTTTGATGAGCACTACAACTTCATCAGAACTGATCTGGCCAATAGTACCAAGTTAACTCCCATCAACACCTTTGTGGGTACTGGGATTATGCCAACAAACTATCTGACAAAGTCAATCTCGAACTTGGAGTCAAGGCTACTGTATCTACCTTTAATAATGATGTAGAAGTCAATAATTTTATAAACGGTACCTGGGTAAATGATATTGATCTTACAAATAACAGTATCCTGGATGAAAGATCTACGCGATATATTCTGCTATGGATATTTCATTAGATGCCGCTACCACCTTAAAAGCAGGACTGCGATTTGAACAGACTGATTCGGAGTTGGAGACAGACAAAGAGGGGAAAGTGGTCGATCGCAATTACGGAAAAAATATTTCCCACCATATTTTGAATAGAAAAATCAATAAAAATGTCAATATGAATTGGTCCTATTCAAAGCGCATTACTAGGCCGACATTCAATGACCTGGCGCCTTTCGTGATATTGCTGGACCTAACTACTTTTTGGCAGGCAATGCTGCACTGCAGCCGGCGATCAGTAATAATTTTAAATATGATATTACTTATGCTTCATATTTTCTCTCCCTTCAATACACTCACCAATCCTCTCCGATAGCAAGCTTTCAAGAGCGCATTGATAAGGCTACCGGGAGATTGATCTTTGAAGCCTCCAACCTGGACTATACCAAGACCTATTCGGCCACTGTAGGAATGCCTATTCAAATAGCACCCTTCTGGAAAACTCAAAACAACTTCAGCCTGGTATATCAAACTGTCCGTGCCACACGAGATGCAAAGCCGCTCCAAATATCTCTGGGTAATTATTCATTAAACTCTATACATGCTTTTAAGTTATCCAGTTCATTCAATGCTGAACTTTCCGGATTTTATAATAGTCCCGGATTTTTGGCATAGCCCGATACAAAGGATTTTATGGCATCAATGCCGGTGTCCAAAAATCCTTAGGTGATAAGTGGGGCTCACTGAAATTTTCTGTCAATGATATCTTCGAATCTATCATATTTAAGGGCGGTACCAATATCGAGGGAGAAGGATTTGAGACCGATAATAGCTTTGACTTTAGCAATCGAACTTTCACGCTAACCTATTCCAGAAATTTTGGAAGAAGCCAGGTCAAATCCTCAAGAGACCGCAAGACAGGATCTGAAGAAGAAAGAGGAAGAGTCAATCAGTAAAAGGCAAGGAGAGGTGCAGTAGCTCATCCATATGCAGCCTCATGCACTTTGTGGAGAAATTTTTCCAGAGTCTGGTTAAATAACTCAGGATGCTCCATCATAGGTGCATGGCCACATTTTTCTACCACCACCAGCCCGAGTTAGGTATTAATTCTTTAAATCGCTCACCTACAAAAGCTGGAGTGATATTGTCCTCTTTGCCCCACACCAATAATGTGGGTATAGTGATATTAGATACTTTATCTTCTACATTGTTGCGCATAGCACTTTTGGCAGTGAGCACGATGCGGAGACCTTTCATACGGTCATTGACGATATTAAAGACCTCGTCGACCAATTCTTTGTCAGCATTGGCGGGGTCATAAAATGTAAGCTCCGTTTTGTTTTTGATGAATTCGTAATCGCCCCGTTTAGGAAAAGTAGTACCCATAGCGGACTCGAAAAGCCCAGAACTACCGGTGAGCGTAAGAGATCTTACCTGCTCAGGATACTTCAGCGTATAGAGTATAGCAAGATGACCTCCAAGGGAATTACCCAGGAGATCTACGGATAAAAATTCCTTAAAATCAGTAAATTCTTTGACATGCTGTACAAGGCCTTCGAGAGACACTTCTGTGATGGGTAATTCAAATATCGGCAGGATAGGTACTACAACATTGAGTTTTGATCAAAGTGATGAAGGATGCCTTTGAAATTGCTCAAGGCTCCAAATAACCCATGCAGTAATAGCAATACAGGCTTGCCAGGTTCGTCTCAATGTATTTGAACCCATGATCATATTGCACTTCGTAGTCCATTACTCTTGCTTCCACAGACGATCGCTTTAATGTTATAAACGACGAAGATAATTAAACGAGTATGGCATTCAAAATTTTCGGGCTTTATAAATTTTATTAATTAGAAGGGTCCTGTGAAGGGATTTAAAGGATTTGACTAATTTCATTCATTTAAAATTAAGGGATTATGCTTAAAAATTTGTTTATAGTTTGCTCAGCCTCTTATATTTGATCGCAAATCTTGAGGCTCAGACTAATCAATCCTACAAGGTACCTGTATATAATGATGCAGATCGACTGGCGCATATACAGAAGATGCTACCTCTGATAGACAGCCTCTACAAAAATTACGCAAAGGCAAGAAATTTTCCATCACTCTCCTATGGTGTTCTATTGGATGGTAAAATAGTCTACTCTGGCCATGTCGGCAGTATACAATTAGACAAGAATATTCCCTCAGATATCCACTCGATGTATCGCATTGCGTCCATGAGTAAAAGTATAACCGCTATGGCTATCATGCAGTTGAGGGATGCAGGAGCGCTTCATTTGGATGATCCTGCTTCAAAATACCTGCCTTATCTCAAACAGGACAAGCTGCTCACGACCGATGCACCAGCTATCACGATCAGGCATCTGTTGACACATGGAGCTGGCTTTCCGGAGGACAATCCCTGGGGTGATCGTCAATTGGAGGATAAAAATAGTGACCTGGTCGATTTGATCCAGCAGGGAACGTATTTTTTTCTAATGTACCCGGCATCACTTTTTGAGTATAGCAACACCGGATTTGCCCTGCTGGGCCAGATCGTAGAAAAAGTGTCTGGCAAAACGCTCGAAGCCTATACCAAAGAAAAAATCTTCCTGCCATTGGGCATGACCCATACGGAATGGGAGTATACCAAAGTGCCCGCCGATAAATTGGCTCACGGTTATCGGAGCACAGGTGGTCAGTGGGCAGAGGAACCACTCTTGCACCACGGCTCGTATGGTGCTATGGGAGGATTGATCACTTCTATTGAAGATTTTTCAAAATATGTGGCTTTTCACCAATCAGCCTGGCCGCCAAGATCCGGGCCCGAGCATAGTGTCCTCAGGAGGAGTACCCTTCGGGAGATGCAGATGCCTGGCAATTTTAGTGGGTTAAATCCAAATTTTAAATATGCCAGCGGACGCCCCTGTGCGGTGGTATCGACCTATTTCTGTGGCTTGGGATGGATGATGGATTGTGAGGGTAGAGTTTATATCGGGCACAGTGGTGGATTGCCCGGTTTTGGCAGTCAATGGCGCATGCTGCCGGAGTATGGGCTGGGCGTAATCTCCTTTGCCAATTTGACTTATGCCGGTCTGGGAGGCATAAATCTTCAAATTTTGGATACTTTGATCAAGGGAGCTGGTCTAAAACCTTTTGCCATCCCTCCCTCTGATATCCTGCTGCAACGAAAAAAAAGAAATTCTGGACATCATACCGGATTGGACGGATACTAAGGTTGCTAAATATGGTCATGGCACTACGAACATTTTTGCCGAAAACTTTTTTCCCGACTATGGATTGGAACAGCTTAGGACCAGCCACCGATCTATGTTTGACGATATCGGTCAGATAAAATCTATCGATGAGGTAGTTCCTGAAAATCAGTTAAGGGGTACATTTAAGATCCATGGTGAGCAAGGCAGTCTCCTGGTGTTTTATACCCTGAGCCCTGAGAATCCCCGCTTATACAAGAACTCAGACTGTCAAAAGAAGAATAATATTTTTATGAAATTGAAAACGATATTCATTTTAAACACCCTCCTTCTCTTACAAATGGAAGTGTGGGCTCAACATGGCAGCCTTTTTATTATCGGTGGGGGAGACAGGCCACCTTCCCTGATGAGGACCATGATAGATGCTGCTGAATTATCATCCCGGGATCATATTGTTATTCTCACGATGTCCAGTGCTGATCCCGATACTTCGTATTATTATATCCTGCAAGATCTACAGCCATTTTGTCAGCAAGTGATCGCCAAACTGCAGTTTGCCAAGGAAAATGCCCAGGACAAAACCATGTTGGATTCGCTCCGATCGGCAAAGTTGATTTTTATCACAGGAGGTGTACAAAGCAGATTTATGGATGTCGTCCTGAATACACCGATATATACTGCGATACATGAAGCTTATGATCGGGGTGCTATGATCGCAGGCACGAGTGCAGGAGCTGCTGTGATGAGCCGGGAGATGATCACCGGCGAACAATGGAGAGCGGATACGCTATACTCCGGAGCTGTCGATCGTATGGTCAGGGACAATATACAGATCGCACAAGGATTGGGTCTACTAACCAGCGCTATCATCGATCAACATTTTGTAAAAAGAAGCCGATACAATCGCCTGCTCACTGTATTAAATCAATATCCTGGCAAAACGTGTATTGGCATAGATGAGGAAACCGCTATTTTGGTCAAAGGCCATACTGCCAGGGTATATGGTGAAAGCCAGGTGATCGTAATGAAAAATCCTCGTGGGACTACCTACTCCAAAGACAAGAAATTGCGCATGGAAAAAGCAACTTTAAGTATTCTGACTGAAGGCGATAGATTTAAGTTATAGACACTCCTATTACTAATCCATCAATATATCGTTAGTAAATACAGTGACCGGCAACATGACATATTCTTTCATCACAACTCTATGCTGTACGGATAAATTAGTTTTATGTTTTTTGATGAAGGCGTCTTGTCCGATCGTGACAGTCTGAGATGCAATAGGTCCCGGGCATAAAAACTAAACTTATGGCCATGAAAAGCGGTATACGACATCGTAGCACTTTTGACCTCAAGGTCCGGATAGTAGTTCACGATTTTTTATACAGGCTATTTTTTCCATGGATTTAAATTTTCAACATCAAATCAACTTTGTCAAAGATCCTCTACGATGAAAACTGCATTATTGTTTAGATCATAAAAACCAAACTCATTGGTATTCCAGGGAGTAGCTAATCTAAGACGATCCCGACCCACGGTATTCCTTAATACGAATTCTTCAAATATGGGTTCGATATTTTTACGAAGATCCTGATCACTGATCCACCCAGTAGTGGGTCTTCCAAAGTATTGGCATGCCACTGGAGGTGTATATGCATCCCGTCTCTCACCAGCACTGCATACATAGTATCTTTAAAATCAGGTCAAACCCTACCCTATCACGATACCATAATACATCGCGATCGATATTCTGGCTTGGAAGGACGGGCGTGATTTGTACGATAGATGATTTCATTGTTGAAAGTTATGCATATTTGTTGTTTTGGGAGTTGTGGTTCTCTACATCATGTCTTTATTCGATCGGGTTCACCGCGACTTGGTCAGCCTGATGGGAGTACTGTTCAGGAGCTGATTTACTCCGACTGAGATAAACCGTGGTTGCCCTCCAATAAACCACCGCCAAAACCTATCTTTGCCCCCATGCAACTATCCACCGAATTATCGACCCGCAGTGAATCTACATGTGAACTCTGTGGTGGCACCTCCTTTCTCTCTGCCTATACCGTGCCCCCTAAATCAGGCACCCTAACCGATCACCAGGTAGTAGTCTGTGAGACTTGCCTGGGCCAATTGGAAAACCAGGATCAGCTGGATCCTATCCACTGGCGATGTCTCAATGAAAGTATCTGGAGCCTGACTCCCGCCGTTCAGGTCGTATCACTAAGATTACTTCGTAAACTGACTGATCAGGCCTGGGCACAAGACACCCTGGGCATGATAGATCCGGATATTATGGTCGTTGAATGGGCTGACGATACTGATACCGGAGTAGTAGATGAAGTGCACAAAGATGCCAATGGGCAGGTACTGCAACAAGGAGATACCGTTGTGCTCATCCAGGACCTAAATGTAAAAGGGGCCAATTTTACTGCCAAAAGAGGTACTGCTGTACGAAGGATCACCTTAGTCAATGGCAATCCTGAACAGATCGAAGGTCGGGTAAATGATCAGAATATCGTCATACTGACCAAATATGTTAAAAAGTCAGGTTAAACCGGCCAGTTTTATTTCGATACCGTTGCCTTTGTGCAGGCAATAAATCATGATATCCATAATTAATTATATGATCATGAACTGCACAATATGGCATTGTTTTAGCAATTATAGTGTTCAGAATACCCGTATGATCCATTAATTTTGCCCTCCCTATAGAAAAAACAATAATGACCACTGACTTAAAAAATAAAGTACTGTCGCATATGGCGCGGTTGATAGATCAGCGGCGAGTACAGCTTATAGCCTCCAATATCGAGGACTTGGCTCAGGCGGACCCAGCTGACCTGGCCATGTATGATCGCCTCAAAATAGATGATAAAAAGGTCGAGTCTATGATCAGGTCGCTGCAGGATACCATTATGCAGCCAGACCCTATTGGCCGGGATAGGTATGAGTTTCATCATCCGCAAGGTATGCGGATCGTAAATAGGACAGCGCCTTTCGGGACGATCCTGATCATCTACGAATCCAGGCCGGATGTTACGATTGAGGCAGCAGCCCTGGCATTTAAGGCAGACAATACGATCCTGCTCAAAGGAGGTAAAGAGGCCCGCAGCTCCAATCTATATCTGGTCGCACTGTGGCACGAATCGCTGAGTGCCTACGATATCAATACGGATAAGATCCAATACCTCGACTACACCCGGGAGCAAACTTCAGAACTACTCAAAACCTCCGGGACCAGGATAGATCTGGTGGTGCCAAGAGGTGGAGATGCCCTGATAGAGATGGTCCGGTCACTTTCCACGGCACCGGTATTGGTGAGTGGACGCGGTAATAACTTTGTATACATTCATGAAGATGCTGACATCGATATGGCGATAGAGATTGTAATTAACTCCAAAATGCATAAAATCAGTGTATGCAATGCTACTGATAAAGTTTTGTTTGACCGAAATCACCCGCAACACGGTATTATTATCACCCGCCTGATAGACAAGTTACATGCAGTTGAATGTGAGGTCCTGGTCGATAAGACTTTGGAAGATAAGGCGCTCCAATCCAATCTGACTATCGTACAAGGTGAAGATATATGGTACGAAGAGTTTTTGGCCAAAAAAATCATGTTTTCGCTCATCGATGGTCTGGAGGATGCCATAGCAAAAATCAATACTTATTCCGGCGGACACACTGCTGTAATTGTGTCGAATGACAGTGAGGTTGCTACAAAATTTATGGAATCGATCGATGCTGCCTCTGTCATACACAATGCTTCTTCCAGATATACGGATGGTGGTCAGTTTGGACTTGGAGCAGAGCTCGCTATCAGTACTGACAAACTGCACCACCGGGGGCCGCTCGGACTCGATCATCTGGTGACTAATAAATGGTATGTCTATGGTCAGGGCCAGGTCAGAGACTAAAATATTATATAAAAGGAGATGAAAAAAAGAAGAATAGTCATCAAACTGGGCAGTACGACACTGACTAGAGGTACTGACAAGATCTCCAGGGGAAAACTGGAAGATATCGCCAGGCAGATCAATGATCTCAATGACCAAAACGAGATTGTGATCGTCACTTCTGGAGCCATTGCTGCCGCTAAACACTATATCGAGCTCAATCGTGGCAATCCCGTAGCGGTCAAACAAGCCCTGGCTGCCATAGGTCAGCCGGTGCTGATGCGATTTTACCAGGAGGTGTTCAATGACTATAGCATCAAGATAGGCCAGTGCTTACTCACGTACCGGGACTTTGAAAACGAACTATCGAGATCCAATACCCTGGCCACCATCAATACCTTGCTGGAGAATGGATATATCCCTATCATCAATGAAAACGACACCATTGCCACCGACGAAATCAAATTTGGGGACAATGACAAACTTGGGGCACTCACAGCAGTCTTGCTCAAAGCAGATCTATTGATTTTGGCTTCTGATATTGATGGAGTGTATGATGCTGACCCAAAATCCAATGCCTCTGCTCAACTCATCCACACTGTGACCGATATTCAGGCTATCGAACACCTTCAAAACGGGAGTAGTGTATCTTCGCTGGGGACCGGTGGTATCAAATCAAAAATAGAAGCTGCCCGTATCTGTGGTGAATACAGCATAGAGATGTGGATCGTCAATGGGGGTTATGATGGATTTGCAGTCAAAGCCTTAAATGGAGAGATAGCATTTACTGCATTCGCCGTAAAATAATCCATGAAGCAAAATCACATAGTGAGTGGATGATCCTCACTCTTTTCTTTGTGCCGTAGAAAAATATAGTAATACAATAAAATAAATAATCCTATACTGAAGGGTATCAAAGCCAGGTGCCTGCCATCGAAGCCACCAATGATCGGCGTCTCATCGATGCCGGTAAACTCACAGATCATCCAGGTACTATTGGCTGCTATCCAGAATATCACTGCCAGGTTATGGGCCAATTCAGACTTGTATTCTTTGTTTTTAATGGTAATATAGATAGCTACAGAAAGCGTCGGTATGATCATGAGTACCCCCAACACTTTAAAATTGAGACACCAGGATATATCCTTGAGCAACCAAAAAAGGATATGCATATTTTCCATACGACGCAGTTGAGATGGAATTGAGTAATAAACTGGATTCGGAGACATTTGCCTGATTTTTTGCGAAAGATAAATATTAATCAAAAGTATGGACTCACCTTTTTTTCAACCCCTAAGGTCATGTATTACGGAGGTCTGATTCCAATTCGATTTTGGTTCGACACTGCACATTAGGCACAACTAGTTTAATCTTAATTTCGTTAATTTTGATGTACTCAATCGTTATGACATGACTATCAGATCTTTAGTTTTTCTTCTTTTAATCCTTTTTTGTGGGTCTTGTGCAAAAAACGAACCAGGTATAGAGATTTATGATCATACCCTCCCACTGCAGGAAGACATTACCAGGGTCGGGTCCGTAGAGTTAAAATCCAAATCCAAATCGTATCATTATTTTAGTCATACGGTGTATCCAAACTTTCCTACAGATTTTTGGTTGTATGATAGTACCATTACTCAATGGATACCTAAAGCTGATTTTCCCGGAGCTGACCGGTTAGCGCCCATGATGGTATTTTATTCTAACCTTTTGTATATGGGATTGAGCACGGCGCAACCACTTCCGGATTTAAATGATTGGTATTCTTTTGATCTGAGCGCAGACCTATGGAGCAAAAAATCTTCTTGCCAATTCAAAATACCCGGTGCAATGGAGCCCAGTATATCAGGTGAAAAAATTATCATTGGATGCGCTTACGTGTTGGATGCAACCTTGTGTCCCCTCGTGTATACTACTTCTTCCGATAGCTGGACCAGGGATCGACTTAACTGTGATTCGACACGCACTACGTGTTATTAACCCAAAACAAAGAGACTATTGAAAACAATAGTAAAATTATACAGCTAACTTCCATTTTGATAGCTCTTGAAAAAGAAGCCCTTGAGTTAAATGGCGTATCAAAACCCCACCCAAATCATGGCTGGAATGTAAAGCCCTCGTTTTTAGCGAGGGCTCTTAGAAAGTTTAATGGTGGTCTTGATCCCGATGGAAGTCGAGATCAAGAACCCCGTATGGAATAATAATGAGTTCTAAAAATACATTTCTTTCAAGAGCATTTTTAATTAATTTTTAAAAATGAAAAGAAATGGAAAAGAAAAAGGAAGAAGTATGGCAAATTGTTTACCCTCACAGCGCAGGGATTGATGTAGGGTCTCGATTCCACATGGTAGCGGTGGGACAGTCTGATGATCAGGTAAGGAAATTTGGAATCAATACCGATGATCATAATTTGATGATAGATTTTCTCAAAGTTCACCAAATAACTCATGTAGCAATGGAGAGTACAGGGAGTTATTTTCAGACTTTATTCTTGGCACTTCAAGAAGCAGGATTTGAAGTTAGCCTGGTGCATGGAAGCCATACTAAGGGTATCGGCGGTCAAAAAACAGATGTAAAAGATTGTAAATGGATACAAAAATTATTCACCTATGGGTTTTTGAAATCTTGTTTTTTGCCATCCAATGCAACTATGGAAATAAGAACATTAAATCGACATCGAAATAATCTGATCGACGAGAGTTCTAGGTTATTGAACCGAATAGGCCAATGCATGAGACAAATGAATATCCGTCTGGATGTAGCCATCAATGATTTGGGAGGCAAAACAGGACAATCGATAATACAGGCAATTGTAGAAGGTCAACGAGATGGAAATAAATTAGCTATACTGGCCGATTCGCGAATCAGAAAAGTCATCAAGAACTAGCACAATACCTTCAAGGAAGGTGGAATGATAATCAACTCTATATTCTGAAAGATCTCCATCAAGCATATCAGTATGTTCGTAATCGAATAGAAAATTGCGATCAACAAATGAAGAATTGTTTTGATCAAATTATTGAATCACAAGGGGCAGAAGAAGCTGGTAAAATTAATCTGACGAAGAAACAAAAGTCAAGAAATAGCAGCAGTTTAAATGTCTGTACAACAAGTTATCAATATTATGGTGTTGACCTAATGGAAATAGAGTGTGTCAGTGAAGCCACTGTGATGTCATTATTGGCGGAAGTAGGAAGAGATATATTCAAATTTAGTACAGCCTCGAAGTTTGTCAGTTGGTTACGGTTGGCTCCAAATAATAAGAAAACCGGAGGTAAAATCATAAGCTCCAAGACCCCACAGACTACCAATAAATTTACATTGACACTACGAAATGCAGCCAATACAATTAGTAGAAAAAAAACAGGTTACCTGCTTCATTTTTTTCAAAAAATAGCTTACAAAAAGGAAGAGGAGCGGCAATTACTGCAACCGCCAGAAAAATGGCTGTGATTATTTGGAATATGATCACAAAAAAACAACCATATAAGCCAATAGATATGGATCAGTACAAATTAAAAAAAAGACAAAGAACGTTGAAGACAATCAATAAATTAATAAAACATATGGAAATAAATACAGATGAATTAATTATTGGTAGTCAACGCTTGGCGGGAAGTTAGATGGAAAAATTCATTAGCGGTTGAATTTTTTATCCTTCGGATCCCGATGATGAATATCGGGATGCTGATAGAACCATCAGTCACTCTGTCAGAGGTTAATCCTGATATTGATTATGAAATAAATTCTTCCATCAAAAAGTTCACAATTCATTAATCAATCAATCATCAGATCGTTCATAGAAATTCAAATGAACGATCTCGGATTAATTTTAACCGGAGAGTTAAAAATGCAGTCGACCCGGATTAAAAGACCGACCACATCTAAGCTTACTCTAAATCATTTTTTGTATTACCTATGATCATCGCGATCATTGATTTCTATATGAATACCACCTTCGGCTTTCTTAAATCCCCTGATCGAATAGGCCAGCCCCAACATATAGTATCTGCCGAGTGCATTGGTTCGCTGGGTCTCCAGGTAATTGAGTTGGCTACTTCTGCTGATCCCTTTGTTGCGATCCAGGATGTCAAACACCGTGGCGATGACTTTTAGCCTTTGATCTTTGCCCACATAACGGGTGAGACTGGCTTTCCAAAGAGGCACCACCAATTTATCAGGCTGGCTGGATTGTGAGTATGAAATATAATCATACTCCGAATGTAATGACCAATGGGTATTGGGAGTGTAAGTGAGCTCACCAAAAAGATTTGTCTCTTTATATTTTTGATTTAGACTCTTTTGTATGGAGTATTCAGCAGTGTTACCACTCAGCTTGATTCCAGCCAGGGCGTCCACTTTTTCTTTTCTCCTGTTCTCCAAAGAAAAAGTCACCGCATTGCCAAATCGATTGACCCTGTTTTTTCGCTATTGACGAAAAGAATACTCTTGGCCAATTGAGACCGAAGTCTGATCTTAGATACTATTTTAATGGCTTGATGGGCGTACTGAATTCGATATTGCCACGCATCGCTTTTTCATCTTTCACATTGACAGGCTGTATGGTGCGACGATACAGAGAGTCTACCTCGATCAGGTCAGTGATTCTATTTCGGGTATAATTGTATCCAAGATTGCCGAAAATAGAAGTAAAAGAAAACTGGTTGTAGCGAAAATACGAAGTATTGAATGAATGAACATACTCTGGTCTAAGGGAAGGATTGCCCACATAGATATTGAGTGGATCTGAATTGTTACTCGTAGGTTGCAACTGCTGCAAAGAGGGTTCTTGTACCCTGGTAGAATAATCAAAGTTGAGGTGATGAGCAGTGCCAAATTCGTAATTGAGATTGGCCTCCGGCAGCAGGCGGGTGAAACCCACTGTAATTGGGTTTTCATTATTCAATACTTCCCCATTTAGTGCAGCATGTTGAAGACTCACTCCATAGGACAAATAATACTTACTGCGGTTTTTGATCATTCGCACTCCGGTATTATACACAGTATACCCGCGATTGTAATTGTTAGATAATAATTCATTTCTGATCTCTATCCCCGGATCGATGATATCATAGAAATCTGTATTGGTTTTGTTCCTGCTGTTGGCTGCATATGCGTTCCACTCCAGGTATTGTTTTTTGCCAAGAGGCTCGGTATAGGATATTCTTCCATCATATTGGTTTCCCCGATCTGTATAAAGTTGATTTTGAAGTATAGTGTCTGCATATATACTACCAATAAAATATTGATTGATCGCATCCAGATAGCCATCCCTGTCCGTATTGCCAAACCTACCTGAAGTACTCAATACCAGGGAACGACCCGACTTTTTAAATCTGCGCTGCCAGGTGAGCGAGGTGGTAAAATTAAATCCATTCCCATTGGCCAGGTATTGTCTTGCACTTTGGTTGACGGGCATATTTGCTGTCAGAAAGGTAAGATTCTGCAAGTCACTGTTGTATTTATTGGCGCTCCAACCCCCGTTGCCCCGAATGATCAGGTTTTGAAATGAATCCAGCTTTGATTTGAGCCTGAAAGTGATATTGTGACCGTTGTTATTACTTATCCGATCTTCATCCTCTTTGCTATTGTATGATTGCTCGCTAAGCAAACTTTGCCTTTCTGTAGAATTCACCAGGGCATTTTTCATCTCATTGAGGAGGTAGCTTGCTGTCAGTTCAGTCTTGCTGGTAATATTTCGATTGATATTGATGCCCCCTGCCATAGACCTTTGTATTCCTTGGACAGCACCACCTCCTACGGGCAGCCCTGATTCTCCTCCAACCTCTATACGCATTCTACCTCCACCTCCACCTTGCATAAAAGAGCCTAGCCCTCCCATAAAATCTATATAATCATTCATCGAAAAACTCTGATCATTGATATTATTGCCCAGGCCGATGATGGAGGTGCGGGCCTTAGGGGCAAACCTATTGAGGTTAAATTTTGTCTTGAACCTATCATGAGTTCCGCCTGCCAGCTCTGCCGTACCAAAATGTCCATTTTTGCGATTTTCTTTGAGTTTAAGATTGATGGTTTTTTCATCGCGACCATCTTCCACCCCGGTAAATTCTGCCATGTCAGACCGTTTGTCAAAGACCTGTACTTTGTCTACCGCATCCGCCTCCAGATTTTTAGTAGCGATGCGTGTGTCCTTTCCAAAAAATTCTTTGCCATCCACCAGGACATTTTGCACATCTTCACCATAAGCTTTGACTGATCCATCACGTTGTACTTCCAGCCCGGGGAGTCGCTTGAGCAGGTCTTCTACGGCAGCACCTGGTTGGACTTTAAAAGCTTTGGCATTGTATTCTACAGTATCCTTTCCTATTTTCATCAGATCGTACTCACCGATGACATCTATATTGGGCAGGGCAGATGCAGACGGCAGCAAGGTGAGGATACCCAGATCGATATCATCTGTTGACGACTTGACATTTTTATTTAAAGTCTCCAGTCCCAGGAATAAGACCTGCAGGACATAGTCTTTATTTTTGCAGCCCGTATTTTAAATGTACCATCATCACCCGAAGTCACGAATTCCTGCATAATAGAATCTTTAGCACTGAGCAACATTACCGTAGCAGCAGGCAAGGAGTTCCCGGAAGAATCCTGCAAAACCCCTCTGACTACCAGTGATTGGGATGTCAATGCCGCCGATAAAAAAATAAAACCGAATAATATTGAATACTTCAATGGAAAGGAATAAGAAGTGAATAAAATGTGATTATGTCTATGACTGATATTTCCACCTATCAAAAAACCAGAGCCTTAGTTTTAATATGCTACTACGCTACAATCCCTCTTTGCGTCGTTGCGCGATGAATGTAAAACTCAACTTTGCGTCTTTGTGCCTGCCTGCCGGTAGGCAAGTCGTTGCGCGACTATTACATTGTTATTGCGCGAACAAAGTTCCTAATTCCTTTCCTCCCGAATCATGACTTTAAAAGTGCCTCCTTTGCCTTGTACCGCACCCATTTCTTCCATTTTTTCTTTTCTGATTTTTTCAAATTCTTCTCCAGACACTTTCTTTCCTTTTTCTGGTTTAGTCATTTCTCCTTCAGCCAGGTCCCGGAGTTCAATTTTAGACGCTACATAAATGCGCTCCCCGTTGTCAATATCTACCATCATGATCATGCCAGGCAAACCGGTAAATCCATTAGGCCCCATATTGGCAGGTAGTTTTGTCGTAAACCAAGCCACTGTATTGGTCGTGTCCTGTAACATCGCTTTGACACAAGTATAATCCAGCAGCGTTTTTTGCTCTCCGGTTATTTTCCAAAGTTGTTTTTTGTTTTCACCGTTGATTAAAAATAATTTTCCAAAAAACTCCTGCGAGTTGATCATGACATTATTTTTTACATCAGCGTATAGTGTATTTTCAGGGGATTTCATCACCATACGGATCTCGCCGCCATGCTGATCATTATTATTTACTTCTAGATCCTGGTTGCCCAGATTATTTTTATACAGCGATTCTCCACCCTGGAAGTATAAAACCTTTTGTACAGAATGTGTCTGTGGTATTTTTTTCATCATTTCCGGATCCTGGCCGGGCATCTCCATATGTAGCTTGATGGTTTCAGTAAAATTGATTACCCCCGAAGTCTGAGCCATCAGGCCATAAGAAAAGTAGAGAACGATAATGAGTACACTTATTTTTTTCATTGATATAAAATTTAGCATGTTTATAAATAATTGCTGGTGCAAACATAGGCAGACAAAATATGATTTGAGGTTAATCAAAGGTGGAAGCAAGGTTAATTAAGGTTAATGATATACACATCCCTGCAATATTGCGACTAATTTTGTACTGTGCCCAGACGAATAAACGAAAGATGGATCTCTTTGCTGATGTGGCCCAGCATGATTGTGCTCACGGCTTTCCTGACTATTTATTTGTACAAAGCCTACCAAACGGAAAAAGAAAATCTCAAAAAGAAGTCGGCTATCTTTTGTCAATGCGGTCAATTCAATTGAAGGTGGTCTCATTAATCAACTGATGTTCAGATCTGATAGCTTTAATAATAAATTTGAGTTTACTACTGATATCAAAGCTGATTCTGTCAAGGTGATGGTGATCAATGCTCAAGAAGACCAGACCATAGCCCACAACGGACCACATCCTTTAAAAATACTTACTCAAAAGAAAGAAATTGGCCCAAAAGGGGGCATCACTATCAAAAGAGAGATCTCTGAAGACAATCGCTCCCTGCATCAGACTGAAGGGGTCATCTCACTAATCCTTCGATCCAGTGTAAACAAAGGGATGTCTATCGATTCTCTCCACCGAACACTCAGCACTGTTAATAATATCTCCGATAGTTTAAAGGAAAAGTTTGATCTCAACCTGCAGCGCGCAGGCATACCCATCCACTATACACTCAATCAATATGCTGACACCGGTCAGGTCTCCTGGAATGAAAAAAATATAGCCGGAACCTACCATGACCTTGCTACCAATGAAAAATTTGATGTGTTGCTGCAACCAGAACCCTGGTTGATATTAAAAAAATTATGGGCGGAATTTTTTTGGCGCTTCTGTTATTGGCTTGCCTGGGCCTGGCATTCTACAGTATGACCACAACGATCAGAAGAGAAAAATCTTCTCGAAGCCAAAAGTGATTTCATTCAAAACATGACTCATGAGCTTAAGACCCCCATTTCGACGGTGCGTGTAGCACTAGAAGCGCTGCACGAGTTTGATGGAATCAATGATGTCGCCAAAAGGGATGATTACCTGAGGATATCCCGTAATGAACTGGATCGACTATCGCTCCTGGTCGATCGGGTGCTGTCTATGTCCAATATCGATCGGGCCTTACCAGCCGCCCAAAAAGAGATCATCCCTCTTACACAACTGGTCACTAATATCACAGAGACCTTGCAGCTGCAGACTGAAAAGCAACATACCCGTATTCTGATCCATCAATCCGAGCCTGATATCAGCCTGTATGCCGATCCTCAGTGGGTGTCCGGCATCGTCTACAATCTACTCGACAATGCTCTAAAATACAGCGACAAGGAAGAACCCCAGATAGACATCTATATCAATAAGAATCAAGATCAGGTAGAACTCATAGTAAAAGACAATGGCCCCGGAATAGGCAGTGACCATCAGCAAAAAATTTTCGAAAAGTTTTATCGTGTACCCCGTGGCAATGTCCATACGGTCAAAGGGCATGGCTTAGGATTGGCTTTTGTCTGGCGAATCGTCAAAGAAATGGGTGGTGCTATATCCATCGATAGCGAACTGGGTAAAGGATCTGTATTTAATGTTATACTCCCTGCCGGATGATCAGACTATTGTACGTAGAGGACGAACCCAACCTGGCGAAAATCGTCAGTGAAACTTTAAGTAGTCGCCAATTTGAGGTCCGGTTAGTGACGAGAGGAGATCATGCTGTGTCAGCTTTCACTGAATTCCAACCTGACATCTGTGTGCTGGATGTAATGCTTCCTCATCTGGATGGGTATGAAGTCAGTAAACGCATTCGCCTGCAGGACAAAAATGTACCCATCATCTTTCTTACTGCCAAAAATCAAACGGAAGATGCCCTCGATGGGTTTAGTAGCGGAGGCAACGATTATATCCGCAAACCGTTCAGTATGGAAGAATTGATCGTAAGGATTAAAAATTTGTTGGCACTCGTCAATAAAACTCCTTACCCAGATTCCAAACAAGATTTTATCCCCCTAGGCAGATACCTATTCTTTCAAGGCCGCCAGGAATTGTTGTTAAACGAAAAAACAAAAAGATTGTCCCACCGCGAGACGGAGCTGCTGTCCATGCTCCTGGAGAATAAACACGAAACTGTCCTGCGTAAAAACATCCTTGATAAAATCTGGGGCGATGATTCTTTTTTCAATTCCCGCAATCTCGATGTGTACATTACAAAATTGAGGGACTACCTCAAAGAGGATGAACAAATACAAATCATTACTTTAAAAGGAGTTGGATATAGATTGGTGGATTGAGGTGTGGGGTGAAGCTGCTAAATCTGTTACCTTTGCCAAAAAAAATTACATGTCGGGAATACAAGATCACGAGATAGACTACAAAATCTATGGCGAAGAAATGCAATATGTGGAGATAGAGCTGGATCCCAGTGAAACAGCCATCGCTGAAGCCGGAGCTTTTATGATGATGGACGAACCCATCCAGATGGAAACAATCTTTGGGGATGGCCGTAATCATGATAAAGGGTTTCTCGGAAAGTTAATGTCCGCAGGTAAGCGTGTTCTCACCGGGGAAAGTTTGTTTATGACCGCTTTTACTAATATGGGTATGAATAAACACCGTGTTTCATTGCATCTCCTTATCCTGGCAAAATCATTCCCTTAGACTTGTATGCCCTGGGGGTAAAATGATCTGCCAGAAAGATGCTTTTTTATGCGCAGCCAAAGGCGTGCAGGTGGGTATAGAATTTCAACGCAAGCTGGGTACCGGCTTGTTTGGAGGCGAGGGATTTATCATGCAAAAACTTGAAGGAGACGGGATGGCATTTGTCCATGCAGGCGGTCATGTGAAAAGGAATTAAAGCATGGGGAGACTTTAAAAATTGATACTGGATGTATTGTGGCGTTCACACCTTCGGTGCATTACAGTATTGAATTCATTGGGGGAATAAAAATACAATTTTCGGTGGCGAAGGATTGTTTTTCGCTACTCTTAAAGGCCCGGATATGTCTGGATACAGACTCTGCCGATCAGTCGGCTCGCCAGCAGGATCATCTCTTATGGTGGATTTAAACAAAAAGGTGAAGGCAGCATCTTAGGCGGGCTGGGCCGATTTCTGGACGGAGATGGTATTTAAAATTTAACCGGCATTAGCATATGACCAAATGGAAATATTTACTGGCCTATGCCGCTCCGGCAAGTGCTATAGCGGGTTTGTATTTCAAGGGGTGGGCAGCCCCCGGGGCTATGTATATTGGATTTGTTTTGATACCACTGATAGAAGGGCTTTTTTTAATAAAATGAAAAGACCTGCAAAACCTGAGTCGATCCATGAAAGCCCTGTCTTATTCAATTTGTTTCTTTATCTCAATCTTCCCTTACTGTATTTTATTATTTTTATTATTTGTATACGGTCCAATATACTTCTGGTCTGACTTTGGCAGAACATATCGGATTTATATTCAGCGTAGGGTTGGTCATCAGGGACAGCAGGGATCAATGTAGCGCATGAATTGGGGCATCGGCGCGGTCCTACCACAGATGGATGTCCTGGAGTTTATTATTGCCTGCATTGTATTTGCATTTTTATCGAGCATAATAAGGGACATCACAGATATATTGCCACCCCGCAAGATCCGGCTACAGCCGGCGGGGTGAACCGATCTACAGTTTTGGGTTAGATCAGTTACAGACTCCTACCGGCATGCCTGGCAATTAGAAAGAAAGATTACGATCAATAAATCGACCTGTCTACAGCAGGCACAATTTGATGATCTGGTTTCTGCTGGTCAGTTTGTTTTATCTGGCTGGCATCTTTGTTTTATTTTCATTTTATGCAATGATCATGGCGATGGTGATTGCTATCGTTGGTTTTCTATTTCTGGAAAGTGTCAACTATATAGAACATTATGGTTTAATGCGTACGGTGGACGAAAAAGGTAGTCCGGGACCGATCCATGACGGACTTTCCTGGGATGCAGATCAGCCTTTAGGCAGAATATTTCTGTACGAACTTACCCGGCATGCAGATCATCATACCAATGCTACTACTCCTTATCAGAGATTGAGCTTTAAGGCTGACAGTCCTAAACTAGCGCATGGTTATCCTGCTTCTATTTTATTGTCGTTAATTCCACCATGGTGGTTTAATACGATGGATAAACGATTGCCCACACAACCATAGGCCTTGTCACCGCTTCAGCCACCATCCCAGCCAGGCACCTACCAATCCCCAGGATACGATACTATCTATCAAGTCACCCATGGTATGCGTCTGGAACCAGATCGAGTTGGTATAGACAGTGGTCAGATAACTGATCATTCCAACCGCAAGGCTGGACAATAGAATCGACTGAAAATTCGTATTGTTCATTTTCAGGGACAACCATGCCAATAACAAGACTGCTATGATGTCGACGAATAGACCTCGCCCCATATTGGCACCCATGCTGGCATTATAGGCCTTGTGATAATAAACCTGTGCCCAGGGTTTACCGACATATGCTTCCATAGGATTTTCATGTTCTTGCCCGGGAGGTGTATTAGGCATATAATAAAAGCCTTCCTCAGATTTTCATTAAGGGCTTTAAAGTACTTCGTCCTGCTTTGGCGTATAGGCCTGCATGAGCTGTGGACATTGAGTACAGACCAGGACAAAACTGCCACAGAAATAAGATGATGCCGCCTACGAGTGCGCCGATTCCTAACTTTTTTCATAATAGAGGTTTACAATTTTTAAAAAATAGTATTAAGCAATCTAAATTTAAAAAAGGAGGATGTTAGACAAATTCAAAAAGGTAATGGGTATATCTTTATCAGTTTGCACCCTTTTTAGCCATTTTGGACAAAGAAAGTCGCTTTCTGCTTTGACATTGGATGATGATACTTTGGGATAAAATCGTTGTAGTTAACTTCGCTAAAAGCAGCAAGCAACAATTATTTGCAATATGAAATAAATGAATGCGGCTATTCGCCTTATATTTAATCCCATAATCATTCGATATATGTCATCAGAAGATATTTTAAATCAATCAGGTGCTTTGATCCTTGGTGCTGGTGTTTTGCCGTCAGTAACTCCATTTTAGAAACCAAAAAGGCATGGCCTCTGCAACGCCTGAGAGCCAGGGTGTATCAGTGAAGCAATCCTGCATTATTTACAAGCTGCCAACGCAAGTGGTCTGGAGCACCACGCATTTTGTTGATGCGGCATGGCAAAGTCATCTCAAGCTTATTGGAATCCATTTTACCCCAGATCATATTCACACTTTATATTCATTGAGTAAAAGCTTTACAAGTACAGCCATCGGCATGGCGGTGCAGGAAGGCAGATTTAAACTAACTTCCGTAGGTCATCTCGTTTTCGGAGCACTTGCCTGTGTCGGTATCAGACTATCAGGCCAGGCTGGAATCAGGCATCTGCTCAATATGGCCTCAGGACAGCTTCGGACACCATGGGACCGATGCATTGCAGCAGAAGGAGTGTCCAGGTAGAGACTTTTGACAGACCATTGGAAAAGAGCCGGGTACGCATTTTTGTACAATACAGGGAGCCAGCTATATGTGCAGTGCTATCCTGACAAAGTGACGGGGCAAAAAATGTTTGATTATCTCACTCCCCGTCTTTTCAAACCACTCGGTATCACCCAGGCTGATTGGAGAAAGTCCTGAAGGAGTCAATGTCGCCGGCTATGGCCTGAGGGTGACTACCGGGATATCATCAAGTTTGGTCAGTTATATTTAAACAAAGGACTATGGCAAGGAAAACAATTGATCAATTCAGCTTATGTAGATGAAGCGACTACTTCACATATAACTTCCAATCGGGTGATGGTGATTGGTCCCAGGGCTATGGGTACCAGTTTTGTGATACAAGCCGGGTTTTACCGGGAGATGGAGCCTTTGGTCGGTTTTGTATCGTCATGCCCCAGTATGATGCCGTCATCGCTGTCAATTCTGAAAGCACAGATATGCGAAACAAATGACTTTACTTTGGGATCATATATTGCCGGGCATCAAAGATGGCCCTCTGAAAAGGACAAATCGGTGCAAGAAAGGTACTGCAATTCAGTAATAATCTGACTCTGAATGCGAAACTGGGTGAATCGACTTCTCCATTGGTCAAAAAAGAATTAAACAACCAGACATATCAATTGAAGGAAAATCCTGGGGATGGCATTCGATTCAAATCAACACTAGTAATCCAAGGCGGTGAGATCATTTTGAACAAATCAGCCTCTGCGGGTGCTAAAATAGCTATTCCCTTCGGCTGGAATGCCTGGATATCCAATAGTCTGCGAATATTGAACCCTTTCTCCCGGGGATGCCGTAACAAGATTGCCTTCCATGGTAGCAGCTACTGCCGGTACTGAAGGCAACGATGTGTTGAAGATTAGATTAAAATACACAGAGGGCATCCATGGTGATCTATTGACCCTTAAATCGTCTAAATAATACTGGAATTGAACTGACACTTTTGAATAGCCTTGCTGAAAAAATCCAAATACAAAAGAAACCAGAAATAAATTGACAGGAATAATCTGATGCATTTTTTTTCGGATGTTGGCCTGTTGATATTTATAAAAAATAAAATACAATAACATGAAAATCAATATTTTCAATACTACTCCTTACATTCCTTATCGCATTGTCTTGCAAAATGAGAAGGCACCTGCCACGGCAGATCCAGCCCCTACAAATTCGGAGTGGGTCGAGCTCATCAGTGGCAAAGACATGACCGGCTGAAATCCTCAACAGAAAATGTAGGCACCTGGACAGTGGTTGATGGAATGCTACAAGCAGTAGAAAACGCAATCACTTATTTTATGTTGGAGATCAGTTAAAGGATAGTTTTAAAAATTTCGAGTTGATTGCCACGGTCAAGACTTTTCCATTGGCCAACTCTGGTATTTATTTTCACACTCATTACCAGGAGACAGGCTGGCCTTCAACAGGTATTATGGAGATCCAGGTCAACAATAGCCATATTGGCGAAGGTGATTACGTAGAGCTTAAAAAAGCGGGTAGCTTATACGGTATTCGAAATGTGTACAAATCTTTTGTTGAGGATAATGAATGGTACGAGACCCGTGCTTTGGTAGAGGCAAAAACGTACAGATCTGGCTCAATGGCCTAAAAACAGTAGACTACACCGAGCCCGGATGATTTTAATGGAAAAATTGAGCAGCGGTACTTTTTGTCTTCAAGGACATGATTCACTGAGTAAGATGCAGTACAAAAGTTTTAAAGTCAGACGATTGCCCGATGATGCAGTTTCCAATACTGTGGCCGCAGCATTTGGACCCTGGCAAGATAGTATGGCAGTGCTGCAAAGCCGCCAGTTTGCCTTCATCGATCTGAATCCGGATACCGATTTAAGTACAGATGCACTAGTAGACTATTGTTATCAATCCGGTATGAATGTTTCTATCGTCAGGGACCCTGCTCAAGCTGCTGAACTAAATAATATAGGAGCTCAACCTGTGTTCAAAGGGATACGTGTAAATGCACTCACTATTGATACCCATCAACCGGGCAGTGAAGATTACACCGTGGCTGAAAGCAAGGACCTCAAGGAAGCAAAAGGGCTTTGTTGTCTTCCGGCAAAATCAATATCTGG
>JADJLQ010000003.1:300000-540723 GCA_016709995.1 Saprospiraceae bacterium | reverse complement strand
TCGAACTGATCTATGGACGATGCGACTCATGCTGAAAAATAAAAAGCAATAATGGCTACAATGAGTAAGCTAGAAAAGTATTCAATATTAATTTGAACTGAACCTACATACAAATATGCTGAAGTGCAGATACTAGATCTGTACATGTCTAACTTTATTTAAATATTCACTATATAATAAAAGCAACGACCAATAAATCATATATTTTTTTTTCTTCCGATCTTGATTTATTAGATCTACTTGTTTCAACAACAAAGGCTCAATATCCAAAAAGACAAAAGCTGAACATCATCTACCATATTAACAGATCAATGGCGCGCATTAGCAATGGGTTATTTAGGAGATCCCAATGTCAAACACTAACTATTGACGCTTTAGCAGAAAAGTAGTTTCAGTTTTAAAAATGCGGTATCCGTAACACCAGTTTGTACACCGTATCGGGTTGCATTGATGACGGGCAGGTATCCTACTCTACCGGGAATGCTTTTAAACGATTTACATCTACCGGACAAGAACTTTGCAGTGGTAGAGGTATTTGGTAATATCAGTATAATACGGGATATATAGGTAAATGGCATCTTGATGGTAATGGGCGGTTTTCTTTATACCCATCGGAAAAAGGCAAGGTTTTGATTATTGAAAGTAGCAGGATGGTGGACCACAATTATAACCATTCTCATTATTACAGGAAACTCCTGTGAAAACTTTTGGAATGGACAAGGGATGTGTTTGACTCAACAAAAGATGCAACAACAATACATTCCCGTACTCAATCAAAAAGTAGGTAGCCTTTTATGTTATTTGTAGCATTTGGTGCAACGCATTTTCCACACCAAACTGCACTGAAGGAATACTTGATCTCTATAACGAAAACACAATTTTCCTCCCACCTAATGTACTTGAATCATTGCAACAGAATGCTAAAAAAGAAGTAAAAGGATAGTTAAGAGAGCATTACTCCGCAATTGGAGAAAAGTATTACAGATATTCTATCTTACCATTGATGAAGAGTGAAATCGTGAAAATACAGTTTTTATTTTAACTTGATCATGGGGAAATGTTAGGTTCATAGGAGTTGACCTAAAATTAAAACAAGTCCCTTTTACAGAACCCGCCAACGTTCCATTTATATTAAGGTACTTGCTGATACTGGGAATATTGGTCGATTGGTACAATGCCAGTTAAGGCACCTGATATTTTTCCAACTCTTACTAGGTCTTTGCCATTATCCCCATACCTAATCGGTGTGAAGGAGATGACTTGTCCTCCTTCATTTGCAGAAATCAGGATGACCCATACTGTGCTGTTTTACATATGAATATTTCCCCCTATTAAACAGGAATATGCAATAGCTTATCGTGCCATAAAACCAATCAATATACTTATATCCGCTCCACCAATGGACCTTGGTTTCTATTGATGATAACAAGGACCCATCTTGATGAACAACAACTTCTTACTAATAAGTCTTTTGATAAAATCAGTGAAATATTAGACAATCTGATTGTCAGCCAAATTGCTCAAAAAACGGTGATGAAATTCCAAAACTGGTGCTTTCTACCTTAAAAAATGGGGATATCATACTAATTCCTACGGAATGTATTCCATATTTGGAGACAACTCATTCAATAACACCCAAAAAAATAACAATCAACTAAAAGACACCCTTCGAGATATTTAACAAGCTAAGATAACTTTATAAAAATATCGCCAAGCCAAACGAATTATGCAAGAGTATTGTAAAATGAAAAAGTTAAAAAATAAATTCCTTTAATCGGATTTATATTTTCCGATTTCTTTCATCGATTTTGCCACGGATAAGTAGTAAAATCAACTCTATACGCAGTATAGATGCTATTAAGCTAAAAATGCCTAATGTAATTATCGTTACTGTTGATGACATGACTTATAATTCTGTTGGTGTTTTCGGATGTGAGATCCCGGATATAACTCAAATATTGTCAAATTAGCAAGTGAAGGAATAAGATTTACGCACGCCTTTGTGTTAATACAGCCGTTTGCGCGCCTTGCAGACAATCTTTACAACTGGAAGATACCCTCATAATAATGGTGCAGAGGGGTTTGAGCCAATAAATGTGGATGTACTCAACACTTTCAGAACAACTAGGAAGTTGGATATATAAATGGAATTTCAGGAAAGGAAATTCATCATCAGCCGGTTGCGAAGTTTTTTGTTGGGATTTTATTCCTTCTACAGAGAAAGACTCTGTGTGGAGAAACGGATTCTCACGCAGTCTTACCCTTTTAAGGACTATTCAACTAAATTTTCGAGATGGCTAAAGCACAGAAAAGACCTTTTTCCTTCTTGCCAATTCGTATGATCCTCACAGACCTTTTGTAGGAAGTTCGGCAGATACTGCAACCTTTGGTAATATGCTGCCTACAGTGACACGCCAGTATAGCCCGTAAGATATTGATATACCTGGTACTTGCCAGACATTACTGAGGTGCGCAAGGAGATAGCACAATATTATGGATCAGTTTATAGGGCCGACCAGAGCATTGAGTTGTAGCTTAGATGCTTTGAAAAAGCGAACGTGAAGAAATACCCTCGTTATATTTTTAGTGACTATGGTTCTTCCGTTTTCAAAATCTCAATGCTATTTAACAGTGCAATAAACTCCCTTAATAAAAAACCCGTAATAAGATCGTAGGTCTGTACTCATCGATCAGTTCATTTTGTTTCAGAGAATGATTTAATGCCTACCATCTTGGAGGCTTGTTAGTCCTTCCGTTGGTACCAAATCTTGACGGAAGAAGTTATCTTCCTTTGCTTTTTAGGCAGAAAACAGTGAAATGAGAAATTTTGTATTTACAACCTTCTATCAAATATTTGCTAAAATACGCTATCCCAGGATGTCTCCAGGATAAAATTTTGGTTATATATACAATTTCTGGTCCGATGGCGAATTAAACATGTCAGGAGATGCAACAGGTGGCCTAACCTGGAAATCTATGGTTATAGCTGCCAAAAATGATCCTGAAATTGCAAAAACGTGTTGAACTGTACAGGCATAGAGTACCAGAAGAGTTCTATGATTTCAAGAATGATCCTGATGCGCTTAACATTTATAAAAGTATCCGACAGCCCACAAAAAAAGGGCTATGCTCCTCGTTACTCTTATAGGGCTGTCGGTATACTTTTATGTTGACCGACAAGCAGGTGGTAGTATCTAAGGTGTAAAGTATGGATGCATGATGTAGCCTAAGGTGGTGAGTTGTTATCATTTTTATTGGGTGTTGATGGGTTGTAGGCAATTTTAATTCATTTGAATGTTAAATTTATGATTTTTTTACCTTGTAATTTACGTATTTGATTACAATTTTGATTTTTAGAAATAGATTGCATAGCAAGTGCCTTTGCATATTAGAGGGTGTTGTTCTCTGGTCATCTTCTCGCAATTATGAATCGTCTTTCACACTGCACCAAGATCAGTGACAATTTTGACAATGAGGGGACTGGTTATACCATGTTATTCTTTTCTAATAATCTCACATGCCAAGGGACTTACTTTGCAGGATGATAAGGGAGATTTAAATAGTAAGAAATCTCTTTGATATTAGCTTTACGATTTCTATTACTGAGATAACCATAACTGCGGATTTTAGTAAATATTTAGGCAAAATATGTTGTTCGAACCTGCGGATAAACTCATTAGCCCCGAGTTCCATTTCTTTCACTTACCTCTGCTGTATAGTCTTTATAATCAAAATGTTACAGTATCAGAATTAATATCGATTTTTTGATTCTATTGTTAGTGATGGCTACCTTATGTGTATACCTTCCGAGATATTCGATGACTTGTTGGAGGCCCACCGAACGGTTTTTTCATAGACCACCCAATCTTAGAGTATAAAGGACTTATAAACTCCTGATATCTAAGTGAAATGGCACTGTTACATCTTGGTTAGCAATTAACTTTCCAATCCGTGCAGATATTTTGCTCTGAACACAATTGCCAGCTTTTACCGGGAAAGAAATCATCCTTGTTTCGTACTGCGTTTTTCCATATCATTCCGTCTTTGGTTTTTATCATACCACCTCCACTAACTATGCAATGAAGATGGGGATGAAAGCTAAGTTGCTGCCCTCAGGTATGCAAAACAGCCAGAATGCCAGAATAGCCTCCTAAATGCTTTGGGTTCTTTGCAAAATCAAGGAGTGTTCGGCAGTCGCATCAAAGAGCAGCTTGTATGCAAGTACTTTACGATTACCCAATATTTCACTATTTAGTTCATGTAAAGTGAATACTATATGGTAGTAGCTAATCGCAATAATTCACTTCTCCGGATCATCAACCCACTGTTCTTTGCATCGAACCACAAGCAGGGCAGTGGCGGTTTCGGCAACTGTGGTACTGGTATTTTAATTTCATGCAGTCGTTATTGTTGCATTTATACAAGTGGTAGTTGTTGTGCAGTCCTGCAACTCTTAAGTTGGTTGAGGACATGCTCGACATGAGGATTTTTTGAATGAGTATGATATTTTATTTAATATGGACTGAACAGTGGCTACCTTTGGGCTGCAGTTAAGGTATTCATGGCGTTTGGTCGGGCTTTTATTAATATGGGAGATCATTGCATCAAACGGATTCATGATTTGATTTAGACGCTTATTACTCAAATGTAGGTATTGAGTGGTTTGAGATAGATGACTATGGCCCATCATCTCCTGTACGACTTGCAAATCTGCACCGTTATCTACCAGATGTTAGCGAAACTATGCCTTAGTGTATGAACCGTATAATTTTTACTCCTAATCCGATTTTTGCTAATGTCTTTTGAAGAATAAACTGAATAGACCGAACTGAATATTTCCATAGCAGTTCTATAGCCATTAAATAAATAATTAACAGGTTTGTAATATAAATAATAAGTTCGAAGCTGGACAAAACTAATGGTGATAAGGGTACAAATCTGTCTTTTTCCTTTTCCATTCACAATTTATCCGCATGAGCTTACTGTCTATATCGATAAGTTTAAGGTTGGTAATTTCACTCACACGCATTCCTGTACTGTATAAAAGAATGATCAACGTTTTTGTTTAACATTTTTATTGTGGAAATAACATTAAAAACTTCCTGTTCTTCCATAACAGGAGGCAGCTTGACTATGAGCCGCAAATAATATACTTGGTATTTTGTAAGGTTTATTCTGAACTTGCCTGAAAAAGAAAGCAAAACTATTGGCTGCCATTTTTGATTTGACCTCTGCTACAATCCTAGCGTTTTATTCAGATAAATGAGATAATTAAGCGAGTCTTCATAGGTAATTTGAGACGGCCTGACATCTCCATAATAGCTGAAGGTATCGAGTTCACTTAAATAACTTCGAATGGTTCCGGGGCCATATTCACCTAGATTTAAAAGGTCTTTGGTGCGTTGCAATGCATTGATTGCATACTGCGATAAGTTTTTTTCTGTATATATAAATTTTTAGCTTAACAAGATAAGCCAAAATTTAAGGCAAAACCCGTTGCGAAGCAATGTTGGTTCAACAACCTGATAGATGATCCATCATATGCTGGTGAAATACAAAAGTTTCGTGATAGAATGCTTGAGGTGATGAGCGATTGTACTGATCCAGCGTTGCAGGCTTTCAGAGACAAAGATAAGACGGGGAATAAAGGAATTTATGATCCAACAAAAAATAAAGTCTAGTAAAACTGGACATTTTGCAAATTTCTGAAAATAGAAAACATTTACATTTTATGTGCTATTTCAAAAGTATACTAAAGTTAATTATTAATCCAAAGCATGTTTAAAATAAATGATATGAGATAAAAGGACTTTTTAAAGAATGTTGCTTTTGCAGGTTTAGGCGGAACGATGAGCTTTGATGGTATTGCTCAAGCCGTCAAAAACGTTTCTGCTGTTCCTTTAACAGAATTATCCGGAGATGAGGATTTCTGGGCTATTATACGCAAAGGTTATAAGCTTAAACCCGATTTTATTAATCTTGAAAACGGGTATTACAATTTTATTCCTGAACAGGTATTGGAAAAATTTATTGAACATGTAAGGGAGGTTAATTATCATGGTTCCTATTATATGCGAAATTTCCGAGTTAAAACCAGGAAGTCCATGGCGGCAAAACTTGCCGAAGTTGCTGGTTGTTCTCCTGATGAACTGAGCCTCACCAGGAATACCACGGAATCGCTCGACCTGGTAATCAGCGGGCTCGACTGGAAAAAGGCGATGAAACGATAATGGCTGAACAGGATTGTGGTTCGATGCGCAGCATGTTTAACCAGGTTTCAAAAAGATATGGTGTAATCAATAAAGTTGTGTCAGTACCGAATATCCCTCAATCAGATGATGAGATCGTGAATCTGTATGCATTAGCCATTACAAAAAAACAAAATTGCTGATGGTCTCCCATATGATCAATATAACCGGGCAGATATTACCTGTCCGAAAATATGTGATATGGCGCACAAGAGCGGAGTTCAGGTAATGGTTGATGGTGCGCATTCATTTGCACATTTTAAATTCTCTATCGAGGACCTTCATTGCGATTATTTCGGTAGCAGCCTTCACAAATGGATGAGTGTTCCACTGGGTTGCGGAATATTATACGTAAAGAAGGAAAATATTGGAAAGGTATGGCCACTGATGGCGGAAGGTGAAAGAAAGCCAGATGATATTTCACGGCTTGGCCATATCGGAACAAATCCTGCACATACCGATCTTGCCATTGGGGATGCAATTGATTTCTACAACATTTTGGGTGCAGAAAGAAAAGAAGCCAGGTTAAGATTTTTACAATATTACTGGACGGCAAAAGTTCGGGACCTTCCCATGTGCTGGTAAATACACCAGCTGACCCGGCTCGTGTTTGCGGTATTGCAAATGTTGGGATCAGGGAATGAAACCGGCTGATATGGCTGATACATTGTTTAAAAGTAAAATCTATACGGCTCAAATTAATGGCTCCGGGGTGTATGGATGCCGTATAACGCCCAATGTATATACAAGTACAGAAGAACTCGATGTACTCATAAATGCCTTAACGGAAATGAAATAATATACATCAACCTTTTATCACCTTCATTTAAAATTTAATCACGTGAAATTTAATAAATCTTCTTTAATCCTTTTGTTTGTTCTTCCTGTTTTCGTATTGGCACAAACAGAAAATATTGACCAGGCCGTAATGGCCAAAATAAGAAATGAAGGATTACAAAATTCCAAAGTAATGGATATCGTATTTCAAATTACTGAAATGAGTGGCCCAAGGTTACCAATTCCGCCGGATTTATGCGTGCTGCCAATTATGCTAAAAACCAATTCACACAATGGGGATTGGTTAATTCCAGATTGGATCCGTAAGATTTTGGAAAAGGATGGGATTTGAAAAAATCATATGTAGCGATCTTATCACCCTTGGTACAGGTCACTTATAGCCTACCCAAAAGCCTGGTCATCTGGCACAAATGGACCTCAAACAGGTAGAGTGCTATTAATCTCAGCTAAAGATTCCAGCGAACTGAATGCATATCGTGGAAAACTTAAAGGAATGGTTTTGATAGTCGATGATCTGATTCATTATGAACCAGATTTTAAACCAAATCCTGAGCGTCGTACCGATGAAGAACTGCAAAAATTAAGTGAAGTGAAAGAGGCAGAGGATATGGCCACTTTACGCAGAAGGATGGAAAGAAACAGAGCTCAAAATGGTATTTCAAGGGAAGTGCTCATTGCTCTAAAAGAATGGCTATCAAAGAAGACGTAACAGCTTTATTAAGCTCAGCTGCGGATAATAATGGTGGGACCGTGTTTGTACTGCAGGCTGGTCCTTTTAAAATCTCTGATCCGGCCAATTTTTTGGACATTGCTATCGGCCTGGAAGATTACAATATGTTAGTTCGTTTATTAAGAAATAATACACCCGTGAAAATGGAAGTAGATGTAAAAACGACATTCCAGACAAAAGATACCAAAGGATATAATGTGATAGCAGAAATACCTGGTGTGGATCCTAATTTAAATGACGAAATAGTCATGCTCGGTGCACATCTTGACTCATGGCCTGCAGCTAATGGTGCTACAGACAACGCAGCAGGAGTCAGTGCCATGATGGAAGTAGTACGTATATTAAAAGCTATCGGCATACAACCCAGGAGGACTATTCGTATTGCTCTGTGGAGCGGAGAAGAACAGGGACTATTGGGGTCAAGAGGATATGTCAAGAATACGTTTGGTGATTTCGCCACCATGAATTTATTGCCGGCCTACGATAAACTGTCAGCCTATTTTAATTTAGATTATGGCACCGGAAAAGTACTTGGAATCAGCTTGCAGGGGAATGAAGCAGCCCGTCCCATTTTTGAAGAATGGTTAGCACCGTTCCATGATCTTCGGGCCAAAACAGTTACATTACAAAAACTAGGCAGTACTGATCATGTATCGTTTGACGCGATTGGACTACCGGGGTTTCAATTTATCCAGGATAGATTAAGATTCCAGCACAGTAATATGGACAGCTACGATCATTTGAGTGCTGATGATCTCAAACAATCGGCTACTATTGTGGCTGCATTTGTATACAATGCTGCGATGCGGGATCAGAAATTACCTAGGAAAGAATTACCAAAATCGAACTCTATAGATCCGACATCAGGTTTTAAGAGGCAGTAGCTTCCACTTTCTGTAAACTGGCTAATAAAATATATTGATAATAATATTATAGATATAGAAACTATTGAGACACTATCAGATTTCGAACTCCCTATGGACAATCGTGATTATCATGAGGCAGGCCGCCAATGATTCAACGATTCGGTTGCCGAATATGATTTTGATGAGATATAACAGAGATAAGGTTTTGCCACTTATGTTGCTAAGCGATTTATAAACTTGCATAACGAGTAGATGCTATTAATAGCCACCTTGTGAGTTGCCGCAAAAGTGTTTAAAAATTAGCGCTCAAAGAACTTTTATGTTGAAGATTTTTAACTTAGTCATTAAATACTATTAAGAAAAGGATAGATTCACAGAATTTTTTAAGTACCTTTTTCTGATTAAATTTATGAAAATGAAAAATACATTTTTGATTATTTTCTTATTGTATTTGGCGTGTTCAGGTAGTTCCCAGGTTGATTCCAATGCTAACGGTAAGAAACCGAATGTGTTGTTTATTGCCGTGGATGATTTGAATGATTGGATTAATACCAATGCCTGGACGGGCCGGCCAGGAATAAAAACACCAAACTTTAAACGTTTAGCAGAAATGTCGATGTCGTTTATAAACTGCGAAGTACCATCACCAGCATGTGCACCTTCGAGAGTAGCGATTATGACAGGTGTTCATCCGGTCAAGTCCGGCATTACCGGATGGAGACATCCGGAATGGCGAAAAGTTCCTGCACTTCAAAAAGTTGAAACTATTGAACAATTTTTCAAAGCAAGAGGCTATATCACGCTCGGTGGAGGGAAAATTTACCATACTCTAGCACCTCCAAGGTATATTGGCAATCAGTCCGAGGCCCGGGGCTGGGACTTTTATTTTCCTAGTGCTCAAATTCCTATTCCCTACCAGGTTAGGGCTCCTAAAGAGAGTATAACCATTAATAATGTGACGGAGATTCCACAACCTGATTATTTCTCGTGGGGGCCAATTCCTTTGGAGGAAAAATACATGGCCGATTATCAGATTGTTGATTGGGCAAATTATGAGTTATCCCAACCTCACGATAAACCATTTTTCCTGGCAGTAGGTTTGACTAAACCTCACGATCCATGGGAAGTCCCACAAAAATATTTTGACCTTTATCCCATTGATTCCATTCGTGATGTTGAAATAAAGAAAAATGATCTTACAGATGCATGGAATCACGGAAGAAGGCCTCTGGATAAGTTTATAGTCGACAATAAACAAACAAAGAAAGTGATTCAGGCATACATGGCAACCATCTCATTCACAGATGCAATGCTGGGCAGACTTTTAGATGGTTTTGAAAAATCACTATATAAAAAATAATACAATTATTGTGTTGTGGTCTGATCATGGTATGCACATGGGCGAGAAAGAAAACTGGGAAAAATTTACTCTTTGGGAAAGATCTTTGCGAGCCCCTTTATTCTTTATGGTCCCGGGTATTACCGAGGCAGGATCATCAACCCATGTACCGGTTGGAACAATTGATATCTTTCCAACTTTGGCTGAACTCATTGGTGAAAAGACCCCTTCATATTGCGATGGGGAGAGCCTTGTACCTATGTTTAAAGATAAAGCCTTTAACCATAAACCAGTCCTTTCTACTTATGAATTAAAAGATTCTATAAATGATAAGCCATACGATGCATATACTATTCGAACCGAGCGATATCGCTATATTTATTACCCTCCCAGTGGATTGGAAGAGCTCTATGACCATGATATTGATAAAAATGAATGGAACAATATTGCATACAAACCTGGTAATAACAAATTGATTATTGATCTGAGAGGGCTATTATTGCAGCAAGTTCCAAATTTAACCTGGAGCAACAATGTGCCTAAAGGATATAAGTTACTAGAAGACGGCACCATTCAGAAGCTGAATTATATACCATTAGAATATTTAAAACAGATAAAGTGGTGGTTGTAATTTAAATTTAAAGTTGAAAATAGTTCTGATAATTTTTGAATTTTGATTTTAAAAGATTTCTACGATTGGGCTTATTCGGGGACAGAGAATATTTTTTAATATTGGCGCAGAATTTATAAAAGAATCTTAAAAGGAAATAATAAAAAATGAAAAATCTATTCAAAAGTTTTTATCCATATGGTAAGGTGACTTTTTTATCGGGAATGATAATTTTGTTTTTTTATAAATTCATGCAAGATGAACCGCCCAAAAAAAGTATTTCAAACCCACCTAATATTGTATTCATACTTACCGACGATCAAAGGTGGGATATGCTGGGCTGTGCTGGTAATACTATCATTTCAACACCTAACATTGATAAACTTGCTGAGAAAGGAGTTCGATTTTCTCATGCCTTTGTTACTACTCCAATTTGTGCTGCCAGCAGGGCAAGCATTTTAACTGGGCTCTATGAGCGAACTCATGATTTCACTTTTAAAAAGCCTCCTGTTAAGAAAAAGTATACTGATATCAGTTACCCATACCTTTTAAAAAAGGCAGGCTATCGTACCGGCTTTGTTGGAAAATTTGGAGTTAAGATGGAGGCTTCCATTGACAGCATTTTTTCATCAGAAATAGTAAATGGATTTCCCTATTGGAAAGAAGTAGAGGGTAAGAAAAAGTATCTGACTGATATACAGGGAGAGCAAGCCATCCAATTTATTCAGGAATCGGTTAACAAGGGACCTTTTTGTTTGTCAGTTAGTTTTAGCGCACCTCATGCAGATGATGATTCAAAAGAACAGTATTTTTGGCCTCCTGCATTAGACTCTTTATACGCTTCTGTAAGGATGCCGGTACCTTCAACTGCCAGAAAAGAATTTTACGATTCACTCCCTGATTTTTTGAAAGGAACCATGAGTCGGGAACGCTGGTATTGGCGGTTTGACACGCCCGAAAAATTTCAGCAAATGGTTAAAGGTTATTACAGAATGATAACAGCCATTGACCAAACGGTGGGTAGCATAACAGATGAATTAAATAAACTTGGCGTCGCTGAAAATACCATTATTATTTTTATGGGCGACAATGGTTATTATTTGAGTGACAGGGGGTATGCAGATAAATGGCTGATGCATGATGTGTCTATCCGTGTGCCATTAATAATTTACGATCCTAGGAAAAGCACTGCAATTAATAAAACTTTGGATCAAATGGTCTTGAATATTGATGTTGCTCCAACTATATTAAACCTGGCTGGAATACCTATTCCTGGCAGGATGCAGGGTAAAAGTTTATTGCCACTCATGAAAGGCAATATTAATAACTGGCGAGATTCAATATTTTGTGAGCACCTTATGGATGAACCAAAAATTCCAAATAGTGAATGTATTCGAACAAAGCAATGGAAATTTGTCCGGTATCCTAAACATCCCGAATACATTGAACTATACAATTTGACGGATGATCCTTGGGAAGAACATAATTTAGCTTACAAAAAAGTCTTTCAGAAGAAGATTGTCCAATTTCAAATACAATGCGATAATAGAATTAAACAGTTGATGGCGAGTAGATAAAACTATTTTAGGTAATGCAATAATAGTACGGTTAAAATCAATTAATAAAAAACTATAAATCATGGTAGGGAAAATAATTATTTTGATGACTGGATTGCTGATGCTTGCATTTTCCAACCAGGTGAATTTAAAAGAAGGATCCTACCAGGTAGACGAACAAGGTAAAATACAGGATAAAATAATTAAAGAAGTTTCTTTTCAACATGTATCCATTACCGATCAATTTTGGAGACCCAGAATTGACAAAAATCGATTAGTCGGTATCAGGTCTGCCTTAAAGGAAGCAGTACGCGACATCGAAAATTTTGATATCGCTTCCGGGAAAAAGAAGGGGAAACATACAGGTAATGGTGGTAGTGATTCAAACGTTTTTAAAATAATTCAGGGAGCCGCTTATGCATTAAACGATACGCCTGATAAAGAGCTCGAAGCAACCATAGATTCTTTGATTGACAGGATTGTGGCTGCCCAGCAACCCGATGGTTATCTTTCAACCTATTGGACAGTAAATGACCTCTCGAAGAAGTGGACAGACATACCTCGTAAGCACGAGTTGTATTGTGCAGGGCATCTGTTTGAAGCTGCTGTTGCCTATTTCCAGGTCACCGGTAAAAGAAAATTACTGGATGCTGCCATTCGTTATGCTGATCACATCGATTCGGTTTTTGGACCAAATAAAAGATTAGAAGCCCCGGGGCATCAGGAAATAGAACTTGCACTTTTAAAACTTTATAAAGTTACAGGGGAGAAAAAGTACCTTGATTTGTCAACTTTTTTTATTGACGAACGAGGAGACCCCAAAAGGATGACAGCTGAAAAAGTGGCCCCTCCTGATCACGATCCCAATGCAAACACACCACAACGTTGGCGTCCCCCTTCCTATATGCAGGACCACCTTTCTGTGACCCAGCAGTTCTATGCAGTTGGGCATGCCGTACGGGCTACTTATCTATATACAGCTATGGCAGATCTTTCCCTGGAGACTAAGAGAAATAAATACCTGCCTGCATTGGATTCCATTTGGAATGATATTGTCTGCAAGAAAATGTATATCACCGGTGGCATTGGAACCCGGCAGTTTCATGATGAGGGATTTGGATCAGCTTACCTGCTTCCCAATGTCCAGGCATATTGCGAAACCTGCTCCAGTATTGGGTTTACTTTCTGGAACAGAAGGATGAATATGTTGAATGGGGACGCAAAATATGCTGACTTGCTGGAGCTTACCATGTATAATGCAGCATTAGCCGGCGTTTCATTGAGTGGGGACAGGTATTTTTACACCAATATCCTGGAATCGAAAGGAAAAAGGAGGCGGGAATCCTGGGATGACCCACCCTGTTGTCCCACCAATATTATCCGTTTTTTACCTGAAATAGGATCTACTATTTATGGTAAGAGCGATAAAGAAATTTATATCAATCGGTTCATCGCAAATGAAGCAAAGATCCCCATGGGAAACCAGGAAATCAATCTAAAAATGGAGGCAGATTATCCATGGAATGGGTCCCTTAGTCTGAAGATGGACCCGGAGACTCCGATCAATCTTACCTTACATATCCGCATACCCGGATGGGCACAGGACGAATTACTACCGGGAGGCCTTTATCATTATGTCCGAGATGAAACAAATCTTGGAAAAGAAGTCATCCTGAAAGTCAATGGAAAAACAATACAGAATATTAAACAGGATAGAGGATATGCCGTCATTCAGAGAAAATGGAAAAAAGGGGATAAGGTGGAATTGGATCTGCCCATGCAGGTTCGCGTAGTTTCAGCAAACCCCCGGATAGAGGATAATCAGGGAAAGATTGTTATCATGCGTGGCCCTCTGGTCTATTGTATTGAAGAAACGGATAATAAAAGTTATTTCGAAGGGGATAATGAGACCTATCTGATCCTTTCCGGATTAAGGGCAGAATACAGAAAAGATTTGCTAAACGAGGTAGTAACTATTCATGGCATTGCTTCCATACCCGCCAAAAATGAAAAAATTGATATTACAGCCATACCTTATTATGCGTGGTGCAACAGGGAAGAGGGACAAATGAAGGTTTGGTTGCCATGGCAAAGCAAGAATCATTGATCTTTAAATAGGTACTATAATAAATGAGTTCTGTTAAAAACTAATAATACAATGAGGATGTACAACAATAAGGTTCTCCCTGTCAATAGAATTGCACTTCTTTTAATAACAACAGTGCTTTTAACAGCATGTAACAATAAATCGATACCCGAAAATAATCTGGAAAGCGGTTTTTTGGATCCTGCTATAGAGAACCGGCCCATGGCTATGTGGCCATGGTTAAATGGTTTTGTTGATACAACGAAACTGGTCTATGAACTGGAAGAAATGAATAACAAGGGAATGCGGGGAGTGTTTTTATGGGATGTTGGAGCGTTAGCGGACCCAGATAAAATGATACCTGCAGGACCTGCATATTTGGGACCGGAATCACTCAATTATATATCTATTGCCATTAAAACGGGAAAAAGACTTGGACTTGACCTTGGTTTGATGACTTCCAGCAGTTGGAATGCAGGCGGCGCATGGGTGGATAAACCTGAAGGCAGTATGCAGTTACTCAGTACCAGCCAGGTTATTTCCGGACCCACCCGGGCCACTATTACTATAGGAATTCCGCAGGACAAAAGCGGTGAAGTGAAAAATTGTTCCCTGATAAATTCCATCGCTGTTCCTTACAATAATACTATGGAAATAGATTATTCTGAAGATAAAATAATCCAACTCAATGAGTTTACCGCAGAAGAAAAAAACATAAGTTGGGAAGTGCCTGAAGGTAAGTGGACGGTACTTTCTTTTTTTATGTGCAACACCGGTCAGCCGCTGGAATGCCCGAGTCCGAATTCAAGCGGATTGATGATTGACCATTTAAGTAGACAGGTCACCAAAAATTATTTTGATACCATTCTGACAAGATTAAACAAGGTCAGTACCCCCGACACACATTTAAAGTTTTTTGAGCTTGACAGTTATGAATTGTGGATGGCAAAAGACTGGACTCCGGGTTTTATTCAGGAATTCAAATCCCGCTATGGATATGATCCTGTGCCTTTTCTTCCTTTGCTCCAGGGATATAATGGTAAAGACAGTATCATGGCTGAACGCTTCCGGGGAGACTTCAGTCGTCTGGTCAGCGATCTGATTATTGAAAATCATTTCGCTCAGTCTGTCGATATTGCCAGTCAAAATGGCATGGAGATGTTCATTGAAGGGGGCCACGGTGGTTATGCCAGGGTGGATCCCCTGAAGGCGCTTGGCAATGCTGATATACCTATGGGAGAATTCTGGAACAGGAAACAACACTGGGTAACCAAAGAAGCAGCCAGTGCCGCACATATATACAGTAAAAAAATAGTGGCCGCTGAATCACTAACCGGTTGGCAAAATTGGCAACAGGGGCCAACCGATTATAAACAATTGATCGACATCGCCTTTTGTGAAGGCCTTAACCAGGTGGTTTTCCATACGTTTGCTCATAACCCTGAAATTGCCGGCAAACCAGGATTTGCTTATCATGCCGGCGAACATTTAAATGTAAATACAACCTGGTGGGAAATGGTAAGACCCTTTATGGATTATATCAGCAGGTGTTCCTATTTATTGCGGCAGGGAAATTTTGTTGGGGATGTTTGTCTTTATTACGGCGACCAGGCACCGAACCGGGTTCCTCCGGACCGGATTGATCCTAACATAACACCACTGTATGATGATGACCACTGCCTTCATTGCGGGCAGCTCAAAACAATTAATCCGGGAAAGTTGCCGGGTTATGATTACGACTATATGAATGCTGATATCATCATCAAACAACTAAAAGTTGAAAATGGTCAGTTGGTGCTGCCTTCTGGTCAGGCTTACAGGATGATGCAGATTCCAGACAGGGAGGACATTTCATTGGAAGTATTAAAAAAACTGGATACGCTGGTTTATGAAGGGGCCATTATTATTGGGCCAAAACCCCAAAGAGCAACAAGTTTAAAAAATTATCCTGCGTGTGATAATGAGGTTAAATCCATAGCTGAAAAAATGTGGGGAGACTGTGACGGGAAGAAGATATTTTCAAACAAATATGGGAAAGGAACAATTTACTGGGGAAAGACGGTAAAGCAAGTTCTGGAAGATCGCCAAATTCCACCCGATATGGAAGTGATTGGAGTAGATAATTCTGATCAGCATATTGACTATCTGCATCGTCGAACCCAAGAACAAGAAATATATTTTGTGTCAAACAGTAAACCTATTCGGCAGAAAGTAACTTGTGTCTTCAGGGTGGATGAAAATAAGATTCCTGAATTGTGGGATGCCGAAACCGGTTTAATTCAGCGAAAAGTGAAATATTCAAAAGCGGAAAACGGGATCAGCATTGAATTCGAAATGGATCCCTTTGCCTCCAGATTTGTAATGTTCAAAAACCAAACGACAGGAAAGAACGATCCCGGGTTAAATTATGATCTGCAATATGGTTTCAATCAATACCCCAAAGCCAGTGAATTAAATAAAACCATTGATATTAGTTACAATTGGAATATAAAGTTCAATAAAGAGATGGGAGGCCCCGTTTCAGTCCACCTTGACAGCCTGGTAAGCTGGACAGATGTTAATGATGACGGAACGAAATACTATTCCGGATCAGCAATGTATGAAACAGACTTTACGGTTAGTGGAGATGATATAGCAAAAGGAACCGAAGCGTTTGTTGTTTTTGAGGATATTCAGGAGATGGCGCATGTTTTTGTGAATGGGAAGGATTGTGGTATTGTCTGGACGCTCCCCTATAAAGCAGATATCACAAAATACCTTAAACCCGGATCCAATCATATAGTCGTCCGGGTAATAAATACCTGGAACAACCGTATAGTGGGAGATGTAAGAAATCCGGATAAAAAACAGTTTACCAACACTAACATTAAATATAAATTCAAAGCTGACTATCCTTTGTTGAAATCAGGTTTGACAGGAAAAGTAAAAATTCTCTTATTGAAAAGACAGAAATAAAATAATGAATAATTAAATGCCGCATAATCCAGGGAATTATATCACGCTAAGAAAAAAGAAGCATTTCCAAATTACAATATTAAAAAGTGTTTCCGAAGGCATACTTGTTCTGTTTTTAGTTTTCGTATTGTCTTGTAGTCATAAGCAGCAAACAGGACAAGGATATGAACCTGCAGATCCTGACAAATATGGTATATCAGTTTGGAAAAATGTAAACCCCGGTATTCACTCAGGTTTCGGATCCATTGATATTGCCTATTCAAAAAGCATTCCTCCTCCGGGAAATATTGCGGCATCAATAAAGCTTCAGGGGTGGAAGGGCGAACGGGTTAGTTGTATGTTGCTTGTATGGTCGACCGGAAATAAAGAAAACATTAATATAAAAGCAAGCGGTTTCAGTAACGATCATAATAAAATTGACAAAGAAGGAACTTCAATCTCTGTTGTACAATACGTTCTGTCGGATGAGTTCTTAAATGAGCACTCAGGATCATGTGGCCCCAGGGATAAAAATAAAGTCCCGGCACATATCAGTCCTGATTTGCTGAGCAAAGAAAACAGCTTCTCGTTTGATGCCCCAGGTACCCGTCCGGTATGGATATCTGTGAACATTCCTTCGAATGCAATTTCCGGAATATATAAAGGGATTATTACCAGGCAATCAGTATCCGGTACGGAAACGCATACAATTAATTTGGAAGTTCAAAATAAGCAGTTACCACCACCATCAAAATGGGCTTTTCATTTGGATTTGTGGCAAAATCCATTTGCAGTAGCAAGATATCATAAGGTGCCAATGTGGTCAAAGGAACATCTTGACTTATTACGCCCCTTATTGAAAAAGCTCGCTGAGGCTGGGCAAAAATGTATTACCACTACCATAATTGATGATCCTTGGAATGGAGGTGGTGGATATGATGATTTTGGTTCAATGATCCAATGGGTAAAGAAAAAGGATGGAACCTGGAATTATGATTACTCCGTTTTCGATCAGTATGTGACCCTGGCTATGGAGTGTGGGATTAAAGATCAAATAAACTGTTACTCCATGGTACCGGTGAGGAATATATTCTCCTGGTTTGATGAAAACAAATCTGATACGGTATCCATGGAACTCATTCCAGGCACGTTTGACTATGAAAATCTATGGCGTGGATTTCTACTTGACTTCAGAACTCACTTAATTAAAAAGAACTGGCTGGACATAACCAGCCTGGCCCTGGATGAGCGGGAGGAGGAAGAAATGAAAAATATGTTCACTTTTTTAAAGCAAACTGTACCTGAATTAAAAATCACCATGGCTGGATTTTATTATGAACAAATTAATTCGTCCATATATGATTTTAGTTCCAACTGGAGACACGCGGATAGTATTGCCGGAAAGGTTATTGAAAATCGAAAAAATTCAGGTCTTAAAACAACCTATTATGTTGCTTGTGGTATTCCCAAACCGAATAATTTCACCTTTTCCCCTCCTTCAGAATCCTGTTATGAAGGTTGGTTTGCAGCCGCGAAGGGATTTGATGGCTTTTTAAGGTGGGCGTATAACAGCTGGCCTGAAAATCCGGTAAATGATTCAAGATATACTAAGTGGCCGAGTGGTGATACCTACCTGATTTATCCAGAGGCATACAGTTCATTCCGTTTTGAGAGACTCAGGGAAGGAATTCAGGATTATGAAAAGATAAGAATACTTCGGGAAGAGCTGGCTGAGAATACATCAGCTAAAGCGGTTACTGCCAGGGAAAAACTAAACGATTTTCTGAATACATTTAACAGTAAAACTTTGAATAACCGGTCGGCGGCTGATGTGATTAATGAAGGAAAACAGTTATTGTACGAAATCACCAGAACGGTATTTGATGAGGCCCACCAGTAAATACGAACTGATTAAATGATAAGCGTAGTATAAAAATAAATTCAATTCTATCTTAAAATAACAAGTGATCTCATTAAGAAAATCAAGAAAGCAAATAAAATGTCAAATTTCAAAATAATTATCACTCTCCTTTCCCTTTTTATCCTCCCTAGAAGTGAAAAAGGACTAGAGAATTCAGGTCAGATCGAGCTTCAGCATGCTCAATGGATTACAGATGCAAGTGAATTGCCTACTACCGACTCCTTGTTTTATCTTGATCACCCATCTCCGCTTTTCCGAAAAGAATTTACTGTAAATAATTCAGTGGAGAAAGCCAAATTATGCATAACAGCAGCGGGTTATTACCATGCCTCATTGAATGGTAAGCGCTTAGGAAAGAATGTACTCGATCCTGCCTGGACCGATTTCAGTAAAAGAATATATTATTCCGAATACGATGTTACTTCCCTGATAGATAATGGGGGCAACTGCCTGGGCGTGTCTCTCGGTAATGGATTTTATAACCCTTTGCCTCTTAGAAAGTGGGGCCGCTGGAATTTGAGAAATGACCTTACAGTTGGGAAACCTGCATTTTTAGCCAAATTAGTTATTAATTACAAGAATGGTACCTCGAGAGAGATAATTTCAGATACTACGTGGAAATACAGTTATGGTCCCATTAGAAAAAATAGTGTTTATCTGGGTGTGGCTTATGACGCACGAAAGGAGTTAAAAGGTTGGGACCTTTTCGGTTTTGATGAACGTTTATGGAAGTTAGCAAAAATCGGAAATAAGCCGGGTGGAAAGCTGCAAAAAGCTTTTTTTCCTTCGGTTCAGATCACTGAAGAAATTACACCGGTAAAGGTTTATTCTCCTGGTACAGGAATTTGGATTATAGATATGGGGGTAAATTTTGCCGGGACTTATAAAATAAAACTGTCTGGTAGTCTGGGTGATACCATATCTTTTAGATTTGGCGAACGAGTTTATGACGATGGAACCTTAAATCCAATGACCACTGTCATCGGTCAGATCAAAAAAGGGAATAGGTGGCCCCGGGGCACCTGATATTACCTGGCAAACAGATAGCTACATTATTGGTAATAACCCAAATGCCTGGTTCCAACCTGAGTTTACATACCATGTTTACAGATATATAGAGATTGTTGGATTAAAATCAAAACCTGGATTGTCAGATATTAAAGGACTGGCCATTCACACTAACGTGACCGATAACAATAGTTTCACCAGTTCTTCAGCACTATTGAATTCAATTCAAAAGGCTACTGAACGGACATTTCTTTCAAACCTGGTAAGTGTTCAATCCGATTGTGCTGCAAGAGAGAAATTCGGATATGGGGGAGACCTGAATGCTACCAGTGAGTCATTCATTTACAATTTTGATATGCAGGCGTTTTATCGCAAAACGATATATGATTGGGTTGATGCCATGAATGACTCTTCATTTGTGGATACAGCACCTTTTGTAGGAATAAAATACTGTGGGATTAGCTGGGAGTCAGCATTCCTGACCACCCAGTATTACCTTTATCTCTACTACAACGATACCGGGATTATCAAAGAACTTTATGCATTGAATAACCAATGGATGGATAAAGTTGCCAGGATTCATCCGGAAGGAATGGTGGACCAAGGCCTTAGTGATCATGAATCGCTGGCACCGGTTCCGGTTCAATTGACGGGCACCTGTCATTACATTCAATGTGCTCGCATCATGCAGAAATTTGCTTCACTTATGGGAGATAAAGAAAAAGAAAATAAGTATAGGCAACTATCTGATAGGCTCGTAACAAAAGTCAAAGCTAAATTTTGGGATCGTCCGGTAAGTGAAGAAATCAATCGGCAAACTCTATTCTCAACATTACTTTATCATGGAATAGTACCTGCTGAAGAAATAGGTGCAGCAACGTATTCCTTATTAAATGCGGTCCGAAACGGTCCCTCAGGACATTTTAATACAGGCATTTTTGGTACCAAATATGTTCTGGAAACTATTTCCGAATTCATTTCTCCTGACTCAGTTTTTGAAATTGTCAACAGTACTACCTATCCGGGTTGGGGCTATATGATCAATCAGGGAGCAACAACTATTTGGGAAACATGGCAGGAGAGCGACAATACTTTCTCCAATTGTCATCCCATGTTCGGAACAGTCACAGAATGGTATTACCGTTGGCTGGGTGGGATTCGACCTGATCCCGAATCACCTGGATTTAAAGAGTTTACGCTGGCTCCTTCAATCCCAAAGAGACTGGAGTATGTTAACTGCACTTATAATTCTCCCCATGGAAAAATTGTATCTAATTGGAGAAGAGGAAAGGGGGGGCTCTATCAATACGAAATGACCATTCCTGGTTCAAGTATTGCAAATGTTATTCTTTCCCTTAATCAATACCAAAAAATAGAAATTAAACGTAAACATGGCAATATCGAATCAAAAAAGATTGAAGGGCTGCAAACGGGTCGTTTTAAATTGAGTGAGGGAGAATACATCATTACAGTTTCGAAAAAAAATTAATACCTTCTCTTGGGTTAATAGATAAAAAATAAAAAATGATAAAAAATATATTTCCTCATACGGTGTTAGCCGTTTTAATTTTCTTCTTTGGGTCATGTCAGGCACCTCAAAAGAATAACAATCATAAAAGGCCCAATATTCTATTTATCATGGCTGATGATCATGCCTATCAGGCTATCAGTGCCTATTCAAATCGGCTGATAAATACTCCGAATATTGATAAAATAGCCAAGGGAGGAATGCTATTTACCAATGCAAGCGTTACCAATTCAATTTGCGCGCCGTCCCGGGCTACTATACTCACAGGCAAACACACACACATCAATGGTAAGATTGACAACATCATGCCATTTGATACTACCCAAAAAACATTTCCTGAATTGTTTCAAAAAGCGGGATATCAAACGGCAATGTATGGTAAGCTTCACTTTGGTAATAATCCAAAGGGTGTGGATGATTTCATGATTTTACCAGGCCAGGGAAGCTATATCAACCCCAAATTTATCACGCCAAAGGGTGACACTACCATTACCGGATATGTAACTGATATAATTACTGATTTGACTATCGACTGGCTCGATAAAAAAAGGGATAAAGAAAAACCTTTTTTGATGATGTACCTCCACAAGGCTCCCCACCGTTCATGGTGGCCAAGTCCTGAAAAATTCAAGTTGTTTTCTAAGAAAGTGTTTCCCGAACCTGAAACTTTTTCGATGATTATAAAAACAGGGGCAGTGCTGCAAAGACCGCTAAAATGACCATATCCAATGAAATGCTCCTTAGTTATGACAATAAGGTGCTTCCTGAAGACATTGGCGAAATGGGCATTCTCGATGATCCAAGAAACAGGAGTTATTTCGAGGAAAGCGAATATACTCGTATGAATGAGGAACAAAACTTTTATATCAACCAATATTAGATTCGATTTCAAATGATTTCAAAGCACATTGGCTATCTATGAGTGAGAAGGAAAAAGCAAGCTGGAAATATCAACGCTATATGCAAGATTACCTGGGTTGTATTTCTTCCGTCGATGATAATGTTGGAAGGGTATTAAATTACCTGGATGAAAGTGGATTGGCTGAAAATACTATCGTCATTTATACTTCTGATCAGGGGTTTTATCTTGGAGAGCATGGTTGGTTTGATAAAAGATTTATCTACAATGAATCTTTTAAAACCCCATTGTTGATCCGCTGGCCTCATGTCATCACCGCAGGCACTACGAATGATGAGATGGTTCAGAATCTTGACTTTGCACAAACTTTTTTAGAAGCAGCACAAATAGAGGCTCCCGGAGATATGCAAGGAAAAAGCCTGGTTCCACTTTTGAAAGGTGATACAAAACATTGGGACCGTGAGGCTGTGTACTATCATTACTATGAATACCCGGCAGAGCACATGGTCAAACGACATTATGGCATAGTGACTAAAGAATACAAGTTAGTTCATTTCTATTATGATGTAGATGAATGGGAGTTATATGACCGAAAAAAAGATCCACAGGAAATGACCAATGTGTACAATGATCCCGCTTATGCAGCTATAGTTTCTAAACTACATCAGGAGCTAAAAAAGCTACGAGTGAAATACAAGGATTCCGAGGAGTTAGATAAAAAGTATATTGATATTTATCTTAACAGAAATAAATAGGGGCAGGGTAAAAAAAATAATCAATCGGTACGCTGCTGCATCCAGGTTTAAAGGACAATTAAGAAATGGTATTTAGAATTGAACCATAGGTTATGAATTATAATTTGAAGAAAGTGGCAGCCATTTTGGTGGCAATGTTTGCATACTGTTGTCATACAGAAGCACAGTATCCTGGCCTTATTAAAGGATTCAGAGATCCAGGCAAAGAAGCCAGGCCACGGGCTTATTGGGACTGGTTGAACTGTGCTGTGTCGAATGCCAGTTTAACCCGTGATCTGGAAGAGGCAAAAGCCAAAGGACTTGGTGGCTTGTTAATGTGGGACACAGAAGCCATGAGAAATCCAAATGGATTTGTTCCTGTCGGGCCGCCATTTATGGGTACCGAGTCTGTGAATTTTATTCATCACTCCATGAAAGAAGCTGAACGGTTGGACATGGATCTTGGATTGGTCTGCGCCAGTGGCTGGAATTCCGGTGGTACGTGGGTACCTCCGGACATGGCCAGTAAGAACCTTTTTTCTGCGAGTATTGTGATTACTGGTCCCGATCAAGTCAGTCAGATACTTCCCTTTCCTGATGTCCCACTCAATTGTCCCAAAGGGCCGGATGGTCTGCCCAAATGGTATCTGGATGTTGCCGTTCTTGCATGGCCCAGCAATGAGGATAAGCTTATTCCTGATCTTTCTGATGTATTAAATCTCAGCGAAAAGTTCAAAGATGGAAAATTGAAATGGAGCCCCCCTAAAGGAAAGTGGCACGTTGTTCGCTTTGTCTGTAGTAACAATGGTCAGCAATTGATTGCTGCAAGCCCAAATTCAAAAGGGTTGTTCATCGATTTCCTTGATCCGGAGGCAACTAAGTTTCACTTTAAATATATTATCAACAAATTGGGTCTAAAAAAGGGTGGTGACCCCAATTCCCCATTAAAAACTTTGGATGACGATAGTATGGAGTTATTCGACGGTATTCAGTGGACTTCAAAATTTGGTAATTGGTTCCGGGAACATCATGGTTACGATCCTGTTGCCTGGTTACCTGTTCTGTTGGGATGGACTATAAAGGATGATGCTGAGAGTAAAAGATTTCAATATGATTACCAAAAAACGGTTAGTGATCTTTTAATATTTAGTCATTATAAAACCGGAAGTGAAATTTGCGCCGAATATGGGCTACAGCTTACTGCCGAAGCCGGGGGACCTGGATCGCCGTTTTGGGATACCAATCCGGTAGATGCATTAAAAGCATTGGGGAATGTAGGAATTCCGCGCGGAGAGTTCTGGCTAGGAAATCCCAGAAATCTTTTCTTAGTCAAAGAAATCGCCAGTGCAGCACATATTTATGGAAAGCCCTATGTCGATGCTGAATCCTGGACTACGTGGCGTCGTTGGAGAGATGGTCCATTCACACTTAAAAATTGGTGGACAGAGCATTTTGTGAAGGACTTAACCGTATTACCTATCATGGATTTGCCCATTCACCGCTAGAGGCAGGATATCCCGGTCGCTCCTATCATGCAGGAATAGACATGAATCCGCAAGTTGTGTTTTGGCCGAAGCTAAAACCATTTATGGATTATTTAGCTCGTTGCTGCTATATGCTTCAGCAAGGTTTATTTGTTGCAGATGTTGCCTATTATTATGGTGATCAGTCCCCTAATTTTTGGCCTTTGTATCATAACGTTCCTGAAAAACCCCTGATAAATGGTCTGGGCGCTGGTTACGATTATGATGTTGTAAATACTGAGGTAATATTAAATCGGATGTCAGTCAAAGACGGCCGGATTATGCTTCCTGATGGTATGACCTATCGCATACTTGTCCTTCCTGATCAGCATAACATTCCACTTGAAGTTTTGCAAAAACTTGAGAAACTGGTTTCCGATGGCGCAACAGTCATAGGGCCTAAGCCATCTGAGGTTCCCGGTATGCAGGAATATAAGTCAAGGACAGCCAGGCTGCGTGCATTGGCTGAGAAGATGTGGGGAGATAGCGACAGAACCACCATAAAGTATAAGAATTACGGGAAAGGAAAGATAGTTTGGGGGTATACTCCTGAACAATGGCTTGCCAAACAGTCGGTCTTACCTGATTTTTCATGTCAACCTTTTAAAAATGATACCAGCCTGGATTATATACACAGGCGTTTAAAAAATGCAGATATATATTTTTTAAGAAATAAAACGCAAAATTGGGTAAAGATGGAATGTTTGTTTCGTGTGAAAAACAGGACACCTCATTTATGGGATCCGGCAGACGGTGCCATGAAAGACCAGTTCGTCTACAAAACTTTGGCGGGAGGAACCAGCCTGCCACTTGCTCTACCACCGGGTGGTTCCGTTTTCTTTGTCTTTGAAGACAAATCTTTATCAGGAAGTATTTCATCTTTAATCCCGAATGAAGCGATTAACAAGGAGGATCTTCCTGTTGAGCAGGTTATAAATGTAAATAATAAAATAGCTACTATTCAAAGCTGGCAGAATGGACAATATTTGCTGAAGGATATCAAAGGGCAAAAAGTGCCTTTTAAGATTGATAATTTGCCTGCGCCAATAGTATTAGATGATGATTGGACTGTAAATTTTGATCCTAATTGGGGTGCTCCGACAGAGATCAAGCTGCCGAAACTTATTTCATGGACAGAGCATGGAGACGCAGGCGTAAAGTACTATTCAGGTTTGGGATCTTATATCAAAACTATTTACGTTCCCGAAGACTGGCTTGGTTCGGGACGCAGTGTATACCTGGATTTAGGAGATGTTCGCGAACTGGCGGAAGTATTTGTGAATGACCGGTCAGCGGCTGTGCTCTGGAAGCCTCCTTTCATGACTGACATCACTTCATTTCTTAAACCAGGATCTAATGTAGTCAAGATCGAGGTGATGAACTTGTGGATCAACCGACTTAGTGGGGATGCAAACCTTCCAGAGGATAAGAAATTTACCAGAACAAATATAAGGTCTGATGGATCCACACCTAAAGTTAAAGCTGAGCCCTGGCATGTTGAACCTGCCGGATTGCTGGGTCCTGTGAGATTAATACCATCAGTGCAGATTAACGTAATAAAGTAGAGAAACACGCAGATTAGTTAGAATAGAGAAGATGCACGAAGTTTTATATTGGTACTCTTTAATAGCCATGAAATATGAAAAAGATTGAAAAATTGTTGAAGGAAATTTTCGTGATACTCTCTCTGAGCATTACGATCCAATGGTCTTTTTGTGAAAAAGTGACCGCTCAGGAAAACCCCGGAATTCAATTAATGGGAAACCGTTTTTTTACACTAAGTACGGTTGTACGTGTCCGCCAGATTGAAACATCTAGGGATTCAGCATCCGGTCCTGATGAATCAAGCGTGCACAATCCGGCTGAGGCACAGATTTTCCGGGAAACTATCGCAAAGGCTTGGCCAGGCGCCAGGATTACCTGGGCCTTTAGCTGGCTTGCTTTAAAGGATGATCGTCCAAATTATCGCGAATTGAAGAAACTGGTTGTTTCCTACCACAAAAAATATGGGGATGAGATCACTTTTATTCCAGGCGCTTATTTTGCCAATATGTATAATACACGAGATCAGGTTAACCGTGACTTACGTGATGGGTTAAAGATGGTTTCAGATATGGTTGGCGATGGCTATCGCCCTCTTTCTGTGATTGCAGGCTTTCTCTCAGCTGAAAACCTCAGGTATCTTTCAGAAATAGAAGGAATTCATGTGTGCCAGGGGAATATCTGGAGCCAGTATTCAGTGGACAATGGTGACGGTGAAGGATCCATATCTTATCCTTATTATCCTTCTTCAGAGCATTTTTGCAAGCCGGCACAAGGCAAAAAAGATTTTATAGATTGTGTGAACCTGGATGGCTGGACCGTTGATTTTGTGAATGCCACCTATCCCGGTGCTAAGTTTATCAATGGAATAAGATGTGGTAGTCGGCAGGGCGTTGGACCTATTGAGACGATTCTCCGTCAAGGTACGGAGATCGGCACGAGGGAAATGTTAGCCACTACTGCCGCGCATTTCGATAGAGGATTCGCGCTCAATAAATTTGCATGGGTGACCTGTACTTGGGAGATGAGCTTGGTTGAAGCAAGAAAAATTTATGGTTATAACGGACGCAACGGTATGGAAGGAATGGAGATATGGCTGAGCGAGATGCGTAAGCGCTGGCCTAATGCTACATGTATCACCCATGGAGAGTTTGGAATGATCTGGAGGGAACACTTCAAAAATAATAAAGATCTAAACTATCAATTTGTCCAACGTGGCTCAGGTATTTGCGGGTCGGATTCTGCGTTGGAAGTCAGATGGTTTATGAACAAAGATTTCAGATTGGCCTTTTTAAAAAATTCGTTAGATAATTCTCCTCAAAAAGTAATAGATTTTACCCGTTATGACCTGAGCGCTCAAGAACCACCTGACCCAAAATCAGGAGAGCATATCCGCAATTGGAGTTTAATGAATCGGCTGAACCAAAAAGGAACCCGCCCGCAGGATAAACCCATTGAAATCGAGCGATTAAGTCATGAAGAATTGAAACTGATCAAACGCAGGTATCCGAAATTATTAAAAAAATAAACTTTAAGGAGCATGTACAGAATGAAAATTATTTTTCTGATTTTTTTCACACTGCTATTCTTTGTTTCCTGTAATCTGGAGAAAAAGCAGGTTAATTATACAGGAAAGGAATTGAGCGAAATGAATGACAGGCTCTGCAAGAGCTGGAATACCTGGAATACCCGTAGCGTATTGTCGCATGTCTTACTGCCCGAATGTTTTGCCATCAATCTTGCACTAAAAGACCAATCTGGTAATGTGCTTGAGGAAACTTTAATTGGCAGAGATCATTTTGGAAGCAAAGAGAGGGTTATTGCCGGACCACATGCTTACGATGGATCTTATACAGAACTTGAAGTAGAGTGGCATAATATTAAACTTAGGGTGCAAAGCGCTGCTTTGAAAAATGAATTATTTCTACTGATAAGCCCATTGAAATCAATGCCTCGAGATACACTGGTAATTGAGCCCCGGGTACTTTGGGATAGAAAAGCTGAAATAAAAATCGATCAGAATGTAATTATCGGTCAAACTCAGTCGAGCACAATTAAAGTGTATATCAATGAAAATAAACCAACCACAACTTCCAACTCTTTACACGTTGCTCTGGATAAAAACATCGCCATATCTGCCGGCATGCGGAAGTCGCAGGAAGAAATTGAGGATATTATTAAAAAAGCGAAAGTGAAATTTGAATCTGAAAGGTTGAAATATAGTAAGTCACCGGAAGTATTCGATGCAATGCAAACTGTACTAGCCTGGACAACCATTTTTGATCCCAATAACAATAGGGTTATTAATCCTGTGAGCCGTACGTTTTCTAATGATTGGGTATTATTTGGGTGGGACACTTATTTTGCAGCATATATGTTATCGCTGGACAACAAGGACCTGGCTTATGCCAATGCGATTGCAATAACAAAGGAGATTACAAAAAAAGGGTTTATTCCAAATAATACTCAGCACGGGCATAAGAGTGAGGACCGTACAGAGCCTCAAGTCGGATCCATTGTTGTAAGGGAGATTTATAAAAAATATCAGGAAAAGTGGTTCTTGCAAGAAGTATACAATGAATTACTGAGCTGGAACCGTTGGCGGGCGGCTAACAGAGATATTGATGGATACCTTGTACATGGTACTGATCCTTATGATTATGGCAATAGTAAATCCCGTTCGGCAACTGAATCTGGAAAAATGAAGGCAGCTAAATGGGAATCTGGAATGGATAATTCTCCGATGTGGGACGATGCGGTCTTTGATACCACCAGCCATCGTATGCTACTAGCGGATGTGGGTTTAATGAGCCTTTACATTGCCGATTGTCGGAGTCTGGCTGAGATAGCTGATATTTTGGGAAAAACGGATGATGCAAAAGAATTAGCAGCAAGGGCTGAGAAGTATTCAAAAAAGCTTCAAACACTCTGGGTCGATCAATTTGGCCTATACTTGAATAAGGACCTGGTCACCGGACAATTCAGTTACCGATTATCTCCAACATTATTTTACCCCCTGTTGGCTAAAGTACCGGATCAGGATCAAGCCTCGCGGATGATCAAGGAACATTTTTATAATGCTGATGAATTCTGGGGAGACTATATCATGCCATCCATTGCCCGCAATGACACAGCGTATAAAGACAACCATTACTGGAGAGGCAGGATCTGGGCACCACTGAATTTCCTGGTGTACCTCGGCATGAGAAATTACGATTTGCCTGATGCCAAAAAAGACCTGGTCGAAAAATCCAAAAACCTGCTTTTGAAAACCTGGCTGGAGGAGCGTCATGTGTGCGAAAATTATCATGCCGATAACGGACGAGGAGGTGAAGCCGAAACTTGGAGTGATGCATTTTATAATTGGGGTGCACTCTTAGGATTTATTGATCTCATTGAAAAAGGTTACGTGCCGTCTCCCCAACTTCCTTTGAAAGATTTAAAATGATATATATTGAAATGTATTACCAAGTTACTTTTTGTATTATTCCCACGACACTTTAATACTTTAGCTTTTAATTCTCTAATCTCTTTTAGTAACCTATTTTTCTTAAGATCTTATTTTTGTGAAGATACGTAAGCACTTATAGCTTCTCTTTGGGATTCCAATTTTTTCTGCCTTTATTCATGATCTAAGAAATTTAGGTCTTAAAACTATTTTTAGTTAAACCCTGTCCAGTTATTTAGGGGGCTGGTGAGATTTTCCAAAACGACTCAAAAGTCACTACGAAAAAATCTGGTTAATTTTAATACACAAAATCGCTTTGCTGCGTCGCTCTGTGCCGTGTTGGTTGCGTCCTTATGGAGAAAATGTCTATAATATGGTTAACTTGATACTCGTTCAGCTTTAACAATAATTCGGAATGAAACAAAAGATATCATTTACACTAGATGGGTTCATTAAACGCTTGACCTTTGGCATTTTACTTTTTACCTTGACTTATTCTGTCCGAATGTTCGGACAAAACATGCCGGCACTAGATTCTCAGTTGCAAAATATGAAACAGAATTACAAGCAATGGTTGTTGAAAATGCCTGAAAATGGTCTCATGGTCGAATATGATCCGGCCCCTATAGCTCTGGATATACCAAAGCCACGTTTTACCTGGATTGTTGAATTGGATGGTAGGGCACGCAGGCAAACTGCTTACCAGATACTGGTGGCGTCAAGCATGGACATGATTAATACTGAGAAAGGCGATATGTGGAATACAAACTGGGTGGCTTCAGATCAATCAGCTCATATCACGTATCAAGGGCTTCCTCTTGAAAGCAACAAAGAATATTACTGGAAGGTACATATCAGGGAGGATTCGGGTAAGATCCTTCCCTATGGAAAAACCGGCACTTTCAACACCGGATTATTTGATCAGAAGGACTGGACAGCAGATTGGATAGGCAGGGGGGAGCCAGGCGAAATACGGGCTGATGTAAATACCTTCACTTCCCGTAGCTGGTCAGAAGAAGTACAAAAAGTTATTCCTGAATCCAGGTCTCCTTTATTTCGCCATGAATTCCGGGTTGAAAAAAAAGTCCGCCGAGCAAGGTTATTTATTTCTGGCCTGGGATTATATGAACTCCGTTTAAATGGGGCAAAGGTTGGACAAAATGTCCTTACTCCGTCAAAGACCGATTTTCGCAAACGCATCCTTTATGATACCTATGATGTAACTTCCGAACTGAATTCAGGGATCAATGCTCTTGGGATTATGCTGGGCAATGGCTGGTTTAATGGCCAAAAGAAATACTGGGGTTGGCAGATGCAATGGTACGGATCACCTCGTGTAATCCTTCAGCTAATGATAGAATATTCTGATGGTAGCATATCCCAGGTAATAACAAACCGAAACTGGAAATCTTCCTGGGGACCGATTACCTTTAATTGCCTGTTTGATGGTGAACATTATGATGCCCGATTAGAACAACAGGGCTGGGACAAATCTGGGTTCGATGACCGGTCATGGAGTCCGGCTAATTCGGTGCCCTCACCTGGCGGAAAACTTTCGTCATCCATGCACGAGCCTGGCAAAGTAACCCAAATCATTAACCCCGTAGGATTCACAAAACCAAAAAGAGATACTTTTGTTTTTGACCTTGGACAGAATATTACCGGCTGGGTGAAACTTAAACTGAAGGGACCTGCAGGCACCCTAGTTAAATTGCGATTTGCCGAGAAGATTCATGTCAATGGAATGATTGATCCTTCCAGTTCAAATGCTGCCCTTCAGGAAGATCATTATATTCTAAAAGGTGAGGGAGAGGAGATTTTCGAACCCCGTTTTACCTATCATGGTTTTCAGTTTATTGAAGTAACTGGGTATTCCGGCACCCCCTCATTGGAAACCCTGGAGGGTCGGTTTGTTCATACCAGCGTTGCTCCTACCGGTAGCTTTACCTGCAGCAATGACCTTATCAACCGCATTCACCTTTGTATGGTTCAATCCCAACGATGTAATGTACAGATGGGGGTTCCGACTGATGATACCCAACGGCCTGAACGACAGGGATGGGGCGCTGATGTACTGATGTCTTCCCAGGAGGCAATGCTGAATTTGAATATCCAGAAATTATATACAAAATGGTTAAGGGATTATAGAGACCAGCAGGATCGTCAAGGTCGTGTAAGCTTTATAGTCCCCCGTGCAGGAATAGAGGAGGATATGGTGTGGAGTTCCTCATTTGTAATCATGCCTTGGTATCTATACATTTTTTGTGGGGACACCGCTGTGCTCAAAGAGAATTATGAGGCTATTTTAAAATATATGAATTACCTGGCAAGACAGGGTAACTCAGACATTCAGCCAAAAGAAAGTGGCGGCAATCCCCTTTTCAATGATACATTACTTGAGCCAAATCTGATTGGTTATCTACAGCAATCGCAATGGGGAGACCATCTTTCATTAGCCGAAGGGTATCGTAGCAGGTCCGGGCTACCTTTATCTATAAGTACCGCATTCTATTACCATGATGTACAAATAATGGAAAAAATAGCAAGCGTGCTGGGAAAAAAAGAACACGCAGAAAAATTTCATTTATTGAGGAGCGAAATATTGAATGCATTCAACCGTAGATTTCTTAACAAAAAAGAAGGATACTATGATGACCAGTCGCAATCCGCTCAAACGTGGCCTCTTTTTTTTGATATGGTTCCGGAAGAATTAGAAAGGTCCGTTATGAGTACACTAATAAATGATATTGTAGAGAAACATGAAGACCACTTGTCCACTGGCTATATGGGAACGAAATACTTGGTAGACTTGCTCACCAAAAAAGGCCGAGAAGACTTGGTGTGGAAATTGGCTCTCAAGAAAGATTTTCCCAGTTGGGGCTATTCTCTTAGGAACGGACGCACAACCATTACAGAGAAATGGACCGATGGAGGATCACAAAATCATTTAGTGTTAGGGGCTGCCATCGATCCCTGGTTTTACAATGTATTGGCTGGAATTAATCCTGATGAAAGCTGTCCAGGATTTAAAAAATTTATCGTCAAACCTTATATTCCAGGGAATGACCTTGATTGGGTGAGTGCCTCTGTGAATACGATACATGGAACCATTGCTTCTTCATGGCGAAAAAAACAAGAAGGGTTACACCTGGATATTAAAGTGCCATCAAATACAACAGCCATCGTTTATCTCCCAGCCAGTCCGGGCGCTATAATTACAGAAGGAGGCAATCAGGTGTCTCAGACCAAAAGGATTAGGTCTCTTCCATCCGGTTCAAATGAATCTATATTCGAAGTAGGATCAGGTTCTTATTCTTTTTTTGTATCTGACATTTCTAAACGAAAATAATCTGGAGATAGATCATACATCACCTATAATACAAGAGTAGGATCATCTAATAGGAATGACCTAGATTAATGATGCAATAACCAATCTTTGACTCGTCGATTAAAGTCATCCAAATTTTCCCAATGAAACGCATGCCCACTGTGATCATAAAGATGTAAATCAGATCCCGGGATCGCTGCAGCAACTTCCCTGGCCATCCATTCCGGAGTAAAAATATCTGCCTTTCCTCCAAGGATCAAACATGGCTGAAAAATATTGTGCAACTGACTCAACACATCATGCTCCATACAAGCTATAGCCTGGGCTTCTAAGGCATGAAAAGGCTGAGGGCTTTCATCCTCTTGGGCAGCTAATCGGCCATCTATCATTTCCTGGTAGACATCGTCATGATCCCAGCTTGATTTATGAAAAATGAGCAATTGGATATACCGGGCAAATTCAGCAGGAGTCAATTTACCCTTTATTGCAATCATATGTTCGAAAATAGATCTTGCCATTCTATCACACCTGGCCCAGGGACACATCAACACCATGGAGGATACTTCGTCCGGATGTCGTAAGCATAATTGCATGGCGATGGTGCTACCCATAGAAACCCCCACTACTCTTACTTTAGATACCTGCAGCGCTTCCAATAATCCATGATAATCCTCTGCCATTTGCTCAGTGCTGTAAGGACCAGGGGGCTTGTCAGAATTTCCAACACCCCGATTATCTGCTACGATACACTTAAAAAAGCTTTTCCAGTAGTTTAAGTGCTTTTCCCACACAGCTCCGGGGGCCGTAATGCCCATAATCAGTAATAAGGGAGGGCCTTCGCCATGCACCTCATAATACATTTTAATTCCGTTGGTAAGGATATATGCCATGCTACCTCAGATTTGTATTAAATTATTATTCACCCAGGCACCATCATGTAAAGTCACCTGGTCGGGATGATCATAAGCTTCGTTTCCTTCATCTTCACATATGATCCAGCCTTTATATTTTATTTCCTCTAGCCACTGGGTGATGCCCACAAAATCTACCTTGCCATGACCCATTAAGGCAAACTCAGGTTGGCCATCCCAATCTTTGTAATGCACATGATTGATCAATGATTTATATTTTTCATAGTTTGTAAGGGATCCATGCCCCCATTGATGATATGACCTACATCCGGAGTCCATCCACAAACCGTGGGATCCAGGCCGCCTAACAGGAAATCATAATCTTCTTCAGTACGGGTAATCGAATGGTGCGGTGAATTAGGATGAAAAGAAGAAGGAATCCCGTGATTGGCCGCTTGGGCTGCTGTCGAATGAAGATGTTCCAATAATTGTTTTCTCCGCTGCTGAACAGCATGACGACCGGAAGGAATCTGAACCAAGCACAGCAAGGCTCCGGGGAATTGACGGAGCAATTCAATTGTTTCAGTAGTCTCTCTTTTTTCGTCTTCAGTAATGGTTGGATCATTCCATTTTAAACAAAGGGCTATGGCTGCCAAAGCTATACGGTGTTCAGCCAGCTTGTCTTTGAGTCTTGCAGGATCTTTTAAATTTCCCATCCAATAATGAATAGGTTCTATTCCTTTAAATCCTGCCTGGGCAGTGATCTCAATCATATGACCTAGTTTTCCGGCATGAGTAAGACCATTCTCATGCATATACCAGGTATATACTTCTGCACCAAACCTGATTGAATTATTAATCATGGATTAGGGATAAAATTTTTACAATTGATGCTTTTTAATCATCCTCTTGATAAAAATAATCCCATGTTCCGCCATATCCCATGGTTTAGAATATTCGCGCCATACGTTGATCGCGTTGGCAAAATTAGGATCATTGCGGGTAAAAGCTTCTATCGTCAGCCAGCCTTTGTACCTGATAGCAGCGAGTGTAGCAAAGGTATCGTCCCAGGGGATATGTCCATCACCGGGGGTACCTCTGTCATTTTCGCTGATGTGGACATGGCCCAGCAGTGGTGCTATATTTTTTAAGGCTGCAGCAAACTTTTTTTCTTCCATATTGGCGTGATGGGTGTCGAACATGGCCTTTACATTGGGATGATTCACTTGATTTACCAATTTGCTCAATTGATCCATCGTGTTGCATAAATAACATTCGAATCGATTGAGCGCTTCCAGGGTAAGTGTGATTTGAGCCGAAGCCGCATATACCCCAGCCTCATGTAGCACTTCAGCACTCCAGGCATATTCTTGTTCTTCCGGGGGTTTTCGGGTAAACGTAGCAAACGCAGAATGAAAAGGACCGCAGATATTTTTTGCATTAAGTTCATGAGCACAATCTATAGCACCTTTCAATCGGTCTAACGCTTTCGCCCGGACTAAGGCCGAAGTGCTGACAGGATTCTCATCAGCACCTACTGCTAACACGGCAGTAGCCTGCAAACCTAAATCAGCCATATGGTTGCCAAATGTTTTATATACTGCTTTATTTCTCTCGTCCATCGCACACTCTACCCCATCATAGCCCAGGGTTTTTAATTTATCTACCACGGGATATAATTTATCCGAAATCACGGCGGACCAGGCTAATAGATTAAAACCAATTTTTGGCCGCAGGCCAGAGTGGGTCAACATATCTTCCGGGTTTTTAACTAATAAAGGCAAGGTACTCATGGTAGTCAATTGATTGATAAATGCTCTCCGGTTCTTTTTCATTGCTGAGTTCAGTTGAATGTTTTAAGTTGCTGGAGGTCTTCTCTTACCTCAATCATTTTTTCTAATACGGCCGTCCAGGTGTCAGATGATTCCAACATGCTATTGGGAAACATACATCCATCACAGCAAATATGTCGAATACCATTTCTAAGATGTCCTTCTTTATTCAATAACCAATATCGACAACAGCGTATGATATCCAATTTTCCATCAGGAGCATTGACAGGTACGTGCCTTCCGGTGATATCATGCAAGCCGCTTCCAAAGACAGTCCCATTACTTTGAGCAATATGAAAATCCAGGGTCCATGGGGCTAATAATTCGGTCATCTTTTGATAAGCCTGCCAAAACTCTTCTGTAGAATAGTTAGAAGTAAGTAAAGCATGCTCGGATGCATTGTACCCTCGTAAATATAAATAAGTATGAGCAAGGTCTGCCTGAAATCCCAGGTATTCCGGCTTGCCAACTTCTTCCAAAAGATCCAGAATATCCTTCCAGGAATGCATGCCTGCCCAGCAGATTTCACCTTCCGCTGCCAGCTTCTCGTCATAATCAGCAGCGATAATAGCTGCTTCGCGAAAAGTATTCGCAATCAATGTTGTATTGCCCGCTTTATCCTTTGACCAGGATGCAGGACTATCTGCAGAATCTATCCTGATGATGCCATAAGACCGAACACCATGTCTGTTCAATATTTTACAGTATTCACAAGTATTCCGAACCGCAGCTATAAATTTTTTTCGTTCGTCCACAAAGCCCATCGCTGAGCCACCGCCTGCAGATGGCCATATAGGTGCCACGACAGATCCAATCTTTAGGTTATGCGACAAAACAGTATCAGCAAACTTTACGATTTCATCCTGGTTGGAACTAACATTAAGATGAGGAGCTGCAAGAATAAGATCAATACCATCAAAAGTTTGACCATGCACCCTGGTATTGCAGGTAAGCTCTATCATCCGTTGCAATGAGATAGCCTCTTCTTCAGTGCCCTGTCCTTTGCCAACTATACCTGGCCACATCGCATTATGAAGATTCAATTTCATCCCAGGTAAAATTATTTTATTTCAAAAATCGACGGGCTTTAATCCTTTAAGACCAGCATTAAAACCGAACATCGTGGGTTTATAGTTACCGATGATCTGAACATTACTTTGCTCACTGATCTTATCTTCCATATTCATACCCCAGTAGCAAGCATTGATCAACAGTCTTCTCAAGCCTTCAGATTCCAGGTCTACGGACGCACCCATTGTGGTCGTAAATATGCGGCAGGTTTTTCCACTTTCAGCTTTATAATTTCTGATCCACGATACAGGCATTACGGATTTTTCATAATTGGGCAAGGCAGTAGGAGTCATACCCTGAATAGATAAGCCATATTGTAACACCTGAGTGCCGACCCCCAGATTGCCTACGGTATACACATCGGTATAGCCCCATACATCTTTGACTCCTTTGAGTATAGGGTGTGCTTGCTGGATACCATTATTTAATCCCCGGGTGCCCTCTACACCATGATTACCATGATGCGATACCCAAGTCTCTCCCAGTACTTTTTTTCCAAAACCACCTTCCCACCCTTTTACTTTACTGTCAGTACCATATTTAGCATATCGGCTAGTCTTATTTATTTTATACCGAAAAGCATGGGTAGAGGTGCGAAGTGCTACGATCGGCTTCCCTTCTTGTAGGTATTGATCTATGAATTTCATCTGATCATCCGGCAATTCTCTAAATCGCAGTGACATGACCACCAGATCAGCCGTCTTGAGCAGATGCAGTCCGGGTATATTATTCAGAATATTGGGATCTACATTACCTGTGGCAGAGTCTATGGCAAATAATACGGTGCAGGTAAAGCCGTGATAGGCAGCCAGAAGTTTCGCAAGCAAAGGAAGGGCTTCTTCGGAACGATATTCTTCATCACCACTGATCAGCACGATATGTTTTCCTTTGCCAGGGCCACTCTGCCCTTCATAGGTCATCCATTGGTTTTTGTCCTGTCCATCCATTTCCAAACTAAAAAACAGAATGAAAATGAATAAGCCTTTAGAAAATAGTTTAGATCTCATGAAAAAGAATTTTTTTAATCACTTCGTTTCTTTACCCAGTTGATAGATCGTATTTTGTATCAATCCTTTGGTTTTTTCACCATCAGGGCGTGTATATTCAAACGAAATTTCCATGACCCAGGTCGGTTTTATATCCGGTATGGTAAGAAATATAGTCTTCTTATCTTCACTAAGGCTTGCTTCGGTCACTTGAAGGTTATTTTCATTATGATGTGCCGAACCGTATTTTCTCGATCTTAGTAAATCCCATGTTTGTATTTTATAACTGGAGGTCTTGTCTGCATCATTCACCTCCAACTCATGGGAAAACTTTATTTCAATACCGTTCTTCCTTGCTTTGATGCCAATAGGGAATGATTGCTTTTTGGCCATTATATTTGATCCGATACAATCCACCTAAATTAGATTGACTGGAACCCCATGCAGAGAGACCACAAGCATACAATTGTCCATCGGCATCGTTAAATCGGCCCCGCATGATTCCGGTTTGAAACCTTGGCATGGGCAACTCAAACACGCCTCCTTGTCTTATAGTACCAATTTTCTCAAAAGGAACAATAAAAACCTTACCATACCCATAGGAGAAATTTAATAGGCTTCCGTTCAATGGCCCCCATTTATTACTATTTACCCAGAGCAGCTCAGAAGGAGATTGATCGATATGCTTCTCTACCCAGGCGATGGGTGGTAGCATACCTTCATCCGAACTATCCGGCGGAGGATCGTACCTGAACATATTTCCATAAAAGCCACCCTTAGTTACCCAGTTGATCCGATTCATCGGAGTCCAATGTCCTTCCTGGTCTGTGACTATAAATGATCCATCCGGATTGATGCAGACTCCATTGGCAGCGCGAAACCCCGTTGCGATGATTTCAGTTTTCAATCCATCTTTGCTTACTTTCAATAACGTGCCATGCTGAGGTACCAAAGCCCTCCTGGCATGACGAGCACTTTTTGCATAATAGAAATTACCTTCTGCATCAGTCTGTAATCCCATCGCAAATTCATGAAAATGATTGGTCACCTGGTGATCACTGTTAAAACTTTGGAAGAAATCAATCTCTTCATCTCCATTCAAATCATGAAGCTTCACTAATTGATCACGGCATGTAATGAAAATTTCTTCTTTTACCACCCGAACGCCTAGTGGTTGAAATAAACCTGCCGCAATTCTTTTCCAGATCAACCTACCCGTAGAGCTGAGAAACCCCTGGACCAACCAAACATCACCATCCGTAGAACAGATGATTCCTTTGTCTTTATCTGCAAGAAAATCAATGCCGCTCAAACGAAACTGATTTTTCCACGGACTTTGAAATGGTAGATTGAGCACATCTACCTGGAAGGGCATATCTTTTTTTCCTTCAGCAATGGTAGTGATTAAAGTATCAGGGAATCGAGGTGCACCTCCTTTGGTATAATCATTCAGGTCAATGATAGAGGAAGAGGTCTTTGTTGACTGATTCAAATCATCTTGAGAAGATTTGGACATCAGTAGTTTGACGCTTATTTTTTTTGATTTTGGAATCTCCATAATCCAGAAACCGTCAGATTTTTTTAAATTGACCTTATCTCCAATCACAGTTACTGCAATTTTTTCAGGTGCTACTCTCATTTTCAAAGGATGCGATGAAGGACTGATATTCATGGTCCGTGTAAAAATAGGCACCTCCCCCGAGCCTTCTAATCCAAATAATTCTAAAATAGCAGCATTATCTACCGTATAGGATATGATTGTTTTTCCCTGATATTGATACAAGCCTTTGTACTGCGCCCAGCTCCTGGGCAAGGGCCCGAATCTTCGATGGTCTATTGCCATAAATCGATGATCTTCGAAGGAGCCAGTAATAGGATCAGCCCACCCCGGTCCAACCGGATTTTCAAAATGAAGATCACCGATGGTGCGGGGCGAAATATTGTGAGTACCATTAAACAATATTCCCTGCCAATCTATAAACCCTTCTCCTGTCCATGCACCCGCTACGCGCATGACATCGTGATCGAAGATCATCCATGCTTTTCCTGCGGCGATACCACCTTGACCGGTATCCAATCGCACAGCAATTCCTTTATATGCAAAATTGGCATCGATTAAATTTTCATCCGCTAACGGCGCTATACCCGAGGATCTCTCTCTTGGTTTTGCACTCTTGTCAGCCAATTCATAAGTATTAATCAAATAATTACCATAGTCCATATCAGCCCAGGGCTTCTTTACTACAGGTTCTGGTCCTTTGCCATTGCCTTTAGGAAGTCGATCAAGATAAAGGGAGTCAATTTTGAAATATTGCGATTTATTTGTTGTATTGACATATTCTTCACGGATGAATTGGATGATTTCATATTTTTCCAAAGGGGTAAGAAGATATTGAGGGGGCATGGTTTTATATCCTCTAGTGAGCATTTGATATAATGTATATGGATCATTTCCCATTTTGAAAGTGTCTTCCCAAAATTTAAAAGCAGTAGGGACTGAACCTTCCTGTAGTGGATCACCATGGCAATTAAAACAAATATTCGTATAGATTGATTGACCATGCTTCATCGATTGGCCATATGCCTTCTCAACTGCCGTAATTATTCCTTTATGATCAATATCTCCTTCATAAACAGGTAGTTGATTTATACCCAAAGTGTAGGGAGTATCAGAATGATCTTCCTTTTTATTCATACAGGATATGAACATTACCAGAGTGAATATATACAAAACACATTTTAACATGGCGAAAAAAAAGTACAATAAAAATACAATTTATTGTTGCATTCTTATATAATAGCCTGGTAATATTGAATCGATTGGACTAGCTTATTCAAGCTTTCAAAAGAATAATTGTAATGGGTAAATTCAACCATTTTTTTGTATTGGGTTCTATTATTCTCTACAATATCATTTTGCATCGAATAAAATGTCAACTAAAATTTAAGAATAGACTAAAAGCATGCCAGGTGATTTAAGCAACGACTATGGAGCTTACCATTCGTTAAATATTTATTACTTAACTTGCATAACCATTAAGAATTTATACTTAGCAAAAATCCTCCCCCAAATGTTATTTTTAAATGACCGTGCCAGATTTTAAGAAAAGTTAAGTATATTCGATCTACATTAGTCTTTACCAGCCTGCTATTGAAAATATGAAACAGTTACATAATCATATTCACCAACCAATTCCACAACAATTTAATATTCCTGATGTAGACGAAGGTCATGCTATATCTACTCCTGCTGAGCAGTATATACAAATGATCATGATCAAAGATCCGGCTAAAGGATGTAAACCCCTGTTCCGTATGTACCTTAACATGTTGTGCAACCATGCTATGCGTTTTGTGTATTCCAAAGAGATCGCTGAAGATTTAGTCAACGAAGTATTCTGTAGGCTACTGAAATCCTGGACTTATGAAGCTATTAAGTCTTCATACGGTTTTTACTCATTGCCCAGTTTGAAGATTGAAGCCAATAAATACAAATCCTTAAATCACTCCGTCTCCTGGACTCAAGATAGATTTTTTTTTACAAAAAAAGTATTTTACAAGTAACCCTGATGCTTATAGAAAATTATGACCTCGATTTTGATATACAAGGGAAAAAACTGGCTGAGCGGGTCATCAAGTGCTCATATTAAGCAGAGAATGAAGATGAACTTTTATTATCATTGTCAGAACTCCTAGACGCCAATATTTTCAAAAGAAATACTAGTACAACTAGTTGAAAAATAGCCTTTAGAATTTTATATTAAACCTTTAATTATGAAACTCAATTTACAATTAATTTCAAAACTCTCGATGACACTGGCCTTTTGGGTGCTGACAAATTACTCAGGCTGGTCACAGATCATGGCGATGGCACAATCCAACCATAAAAGTGAGCGTGCAACTACCAATGAGCTTTTGCTCAACAATGTACTGAACGAACAGAAAGACAGATACCATGCAGACTTTATGTTCGAACGAAAAATTATAGAGGGATTGGCCGTATCACCAAACGCCTTGATGAATGCTCAAAAACTCGAAAAGAACATTGAAAAACCTCTGAAAACATTTGTGCCACGAGAAGTAAATCGGATAGACCGTCCTATCAATGGTAAGGTCATCGATGCGGAGACTGGCGAAGGTCTGCCCGGAGCATCCATTATCGTAAAAGGTACATCTCAAGGTACTACCACAGATATTAATGGTGATTTCACCTTAAATGTACCTGATGAAAATACTGTTTTAGAAATTTCTTATGTTGGGTTCATCACTGTAGAACTAGCTGTAGGTAGTCAGAGCCAGGTAACCATTAACTTAAAATCCGATGCCCAGGCACTTTCAGAAGTAGTGGTGATCGGATATGGTGAGCAGCGCAAAAGTGACCTGACCGGTGCCGTAGCTTCGATTCAGACCAAAGACATCACCAGGGCCAATCCAACGATGGCTGCCAGAGCTATCCAGGGTCAAGTCGCTGGGGCTACAGTGACCAAAAATGACAACAGACCCGGTGCAGGATACAGCATCACTATCAGGGGTGAAAACACTATAAATAATTCAACCCAACCTTTGGTCGTAATTGACGGGATAATGGGTGGGGATCTGAATACACTCAATCCAAATGATATTCAAACTATGGATGTATTAAAAGACGCTTCCTCTACCGCTATCTATGGCTCTCGCGGAGCGAACGGGGTGATCATCGTCACGACTAAGAAAGGTGCATCCGGCAAACCACGCATAAGTTACGATAGCTATATAGCCTCAAGACAACCTGCACATGTACCCAGGCTGATGAATGCTCAGGAGTTTTACAAATCTGTGTATACCGATAGAGTCCTGGAGGGCGCGACTCCTGCTACCTTTACAGCAGGTGAGCTGGCTGTAATCGAATCAGGACAATCCACAGATTGGGTTGATTTAATTACCAAACCAGGGTTACAAACCAGCCAAAACCTTAGTTTATCCGGAGGTAATGATCGCACCACTTATCGTTTTGCGGGAGGGTTTTTAAGTGAAGATGGAAACGTAAAATATACCGGTTTTAAAAGATATAATCTTAATGCCGGCCTGGATAGCAAAATAGGTCAAATGTTTAGGGTTGGATTCACTTCTTACCTGACTTATAGTGACCTTAATGTTGGCTCCCAGGAATCACTCCGGGGGGCATTCCGTGCACGACCAAGTGGACTGCCCTATTATGATGATCTGCTCAACCCTACGGAGAACAAAGATCTTAATATCAACGGGTATGCTGTATGGATGGGTATCAATGATAAACAGGTGCCTAACCCGTTACTCGATATTGATCCGGCTATTTCTAAACTTCAAACCACCTCTTTAGTCGGCACAGCCAATACCTTTGTTGAGTTTAGTCCTGTAAAAGGTTTGAGCTTTCGCTCTTCAATATCTGCGTCTTATGGCAATAACCGTATGGGCGATTTCAGAGGCACCTGGTCTAAAGCGCAAGTGGGCAAAAAACCTCGTGCTCAGTACGACAGTGGTATACAAGGCAATTACACCATTGATAATATAGTCAATTACGACCTGGCAGTTTCCAAACACAAAATTCACTTCACTGGTCTCCAAAGTTCCTTCTATCAAAGAAATGAAGCTTACAGAGTTTTTGTCACCGACCTTCCCTACGATTCAGATTGGTACGCTTTGAATACTGCCGGTACCATCAATACCATATCCAGTTCTTTGGCCGAGCGATCATTATTATCTTATATGGGTAGAATCAATTATTCCTTTAATGATAAATATTTATTGACTTTGACCGGTAGATCAGATGGGGCTTCTCAATTAGCACCAGGCAATAAATGGGCTTTTTTCCCATCGGTCGCTGTTGCCTGGAGAGCCGGTGAGGAACAGTTCATTCGCGACTTAAATCTGTTTTCAAACTTGAAGGCAAGAATCAGCTACGGCGAAGTAGGCAACTCTACGGTCAATCCTTATAGTACTCAAGCAGGTTTGCTTAATACAGGATACGATTTTGGTGGGACCGCGGCATATGGATTTGCTCCTGCTAACCTGGGTAACAAAGATTTGCGATGGGAACGCAGCAAAGAATTGAATCTGGGCTTGGATTTTGGCTTTTTCAATAACCGAATCGCAGCTTCTCTTGAAGTATATGACCGAAAGACAGACGATTTAATTCTAAATCAAAAGATACCGACAGTGACCGGTTTTTCTGATGTCATTGCCAATGTGGGAAAAATACAAAACAGAGGTGTAGAATTAACTTTAAGCACAGTCAATATCACGAAAAATAATTTTAGCTGGAGTACCAATTTCACATTTACAAAAAACAATAATGAATTGCTCGAATTGTATGGAGACGGCCAAACGGTCGACAAAGGCAATAAACTATTTGTAGGACATCCGATCCGGTCAAACTTTGATTACGAATTCGCGGGGATTTGGCAGACAGCGGATAAAGAATTGGCAGCTAAATACAAACAAGTACCCGGAGCTGTGAGAGTGGTGGATCAAAACAATGATGGGATCATCTCCTCTTCCGATGCGATTGATGACAGAACTATCCTGGGTTCTGCACTTCCAAACTATTTAATGGGAATGACTAATAGATTTAACTACAAAAGTTTTGATTTCTCCTTTTTTATGTACTATAGAAATGGATCTGAATATTCCAACAGTACGCTTAGTGGGACTTTTGGAGATCTGGGTGGTACCCGATACAATAGACTTTCGAGCTTAGATTATTGGAGAAGTGACAATCCTTCAAACACCTATTTTGGAGTTGCAGCCGCTAATCCATATCGCAATGCCATCAATTACCAGGATGCCAGCTTCTTGAGAGTGTCCGATATTACTTTAGGATACACCTTGCCATTAAACCTGATGAATAGATGGAAACTAGCTGCCGCGAGAGTATATACCCAGGTCACCAACCCATTTATATTCACTAAGTACGATGGTTTTGACCCGGAATTTAATTCAGCTATTTATCAAGATGATCTACCCTATATGAATTTGACATTAGGTGTGAATATCAGTTTTTAACCGAAAAAAATATTAAGAAATGAAATTAATTTATAATATTCGATATAAGACCTTCCTCGCTGTACTATCCTTAGTATTAGCTACCGGATGCAAAGACGATTTTTGGTCGAAAAATCAGTAACTACTTTGACTACAGATGTATATTATCAAACTGAAGCAGGTTTTGAAGATTTAGTAAAATCATGTTATCCTTTATTGCGGAATATCCATCAAAGTCGATCTTTGGTATTACATGGCACAGACATCTTCTCAGCATCGGGTGGATGGTCATCACCACTCAAAACTAATGGTGCCTCGATAGACCTTTATGATGTCGGATTTAATGCTTCTCTGCCAGACATCCAAACCCTTTGGACTCTATTATACAAAGAGGTTTCAAGGGCAAATACTGCCATATCTGTTTCTGAAAATATCACTTCTATGGCTGCTGCCTTGAAAAATACGAGAGTATCTGAAGCAAAGTTTTTGAGATCCCTGGCATTTTTCTATTTGGTACAACAGTGGGGAGATGTACCAATGCCTTTAAAAGAGACGACTGCTGCTACCAAAGAAGCTATACGAACACCTTCTGCAACCATTTATACCCAAATCATAACCGATTTATTAGACTGTGAGTCTAAACTCCCGGCGACCGCCAGTGATTACGGGCGCATCACCAAGGGAGCTGCTCAGTTTTTATTATCCAGAGTATATCTGACCAGAGGATGGAATTTTAAAAATACTTTGGGTGGCTCCAACGCTGATTTTGACCAGGCTGTCGTATATGCAGACAAGGTCATTGATGCCTACCCAATGATAGCTAATTACAAAGATTTGTGGCCTAAACATTCTGAAAATCCATTGACACAATACAAGGGTACTCAGAACGATAAAAACTCTGAGGTTGTCTTTGCGGTACAATATAGTCCCACAGTATTGACGAACAAAACGGACGCTGCTTTCACTGCAGATGCAGCCGGTGGCAACGACCTCCATTCTCTATTTGGAGGCAATGGAGAAGGCTACCCTGGTTCCAAAGGTAGAACGACTGACTACAACCGGCATTTGGGTAAAATTATAGCTACTCCTGGCATTGTATCGACTATTTGACCCACAATTAGATTCAAGATATGATCATAATTTCGTCGAGGTCGGTTATGCCCTATCACCAGTAAAAGATTTAAGGCCTATTCCAACCAATTCAAGCCTGAAAGTCAATTTGGCCATGGGTGATACTACTTGTTACTTTCGACCCTGGAATAACCCAGCTACCTCACCTGATGACCGAGGTATCGATGTCGGCGGCAAAAGAAATTATGCAGTAGTCAATGTAGATGAAATAGGCGGAGCTTACTTTATGCAGTCAGGTTATGGACCCGGTGAAAATCCGATGATGTGGAAATTTTGGGAGCCAAACATTCCTTATGGAGACGCTGGCGGAACCTTTGACGAACCTATATTCCGCTCTGCAGAAGCTTACCTGATCGCGGCAGAAGCCATTGTCAAAGGAGCCAAAAATGGAAAATTAGGCGGTGCTGATGTTTACTATAATAAAGTTTTGGATCGAGCATTAGGAGCTAACAAATCAAAAGATCCAAAATGTGCAGCCCTGCCAGGCAATGTACAATCATTGGCAGCTGCATCCTATAGGGCTACACCAGCTAATATCACCGTTGATATGATCCTGGACGAAAGAGCAAGGGAATTCATGGGTGAATACTCCCGTTGGTTTGACCTTAAAAGAACCGGCAAACTTATCGAAAGAGTTAAAGCTTATAACCCCTGGTATGTCAAAGGGGGAGCTATCGCTGATAAACACTATCTGCGACCCTTGCCTCAAAGTGAAATAGATTTATCTTTTCCATCCCTGAGTCAAAACGAAGGTTACTAATCAGTGGCCTTGGATTAATATATTCAAAAGGGGTGAAGGAGAACTTCACCCCTTTTTTTTAAAAAATCGATAATTAAAAAACCTAATGAAAAAGTTGATTTTTATTTTTTGTTTCTGTTGTATCGCAGCCAGTAGTTTTGGTCAATGGAAAGATCTGTTCAATGGTAAAGACATGGCAGGATGGACCAAAAAAAATGGCAATGCTGAATACAAAATCAGCAACAATGCTATTGTAGGGATCTCTCAACTCAATACACCCAATACTTTTTTGTGTACAGAAGCCACTTATGGCGATTTTATCCTTGAAGTGGAAGTCAAAGTAGAGCCTGGATTAAACTCAGGGATTCAGATCCGAAGTATCAGTGATCCCTCCATCATGAATGGCAGAGTGCACGGCTACCAGGTAGAGATCGACCCAGGTACCAGGGCTTGGAGCGGTGGCATTTACGATGAAGCACGCAATGGTTGGCTCTATCCAATGTCTGTCAATCCACTCGGTCAAACAGCTTTCAAAAATGGTCAATGGAATAAATATCATATCGAAGCCATAGGCTCTTCTATAAAAACATGGATCAATGGGGTGCCCTGTGCAAAATTGCAAGATGCTCAAACTGCAAGAGGTTTGATTGCGCTGCAAGTGCATGGCATCAAACAAGAGGCACAAAACGGACTCACTGTGCAGTGGAGGAATATCCGAATCGCTACAGATAACCTGAAGGAAATGGCATGGCCTGATACAGATATTTGTGAGGTGAGCTACCTGGTCAATCAACTTTCTGACAATGAAAAAAGAAAAGGCTGGCGACTACTTTGGGACGGAAAAACTTCTGAAGGATGGAGAAGGTTTAATGCCGATATTTTTCCAAAAGAAGGTTGGTCTATGAAAGATGGGACCTTGACAGTCATTGACTCACCAAAAGACAGCATCCATAAAGGAGGCGATATCATCACTGACGCACAATTTTCCAATTTTGAACTAGAGCTTGATTATAAATTAACGACGGGAGCAAATAGTGGATTAAAATATTTTGTGGTGGAAGACAGGAGCTCGAAAGCAAAAGCTGCTTTGGGCCCTGAATATCAATTATTAGATGATAAGGTACATCCAGATGCCAAAGCAGGTGTGGATGGCAATCGCACTACAGGGTCTTTATATGATTTGATCACTTCTGAAAACTTATCCGAAGGAAGCCTCGATAAGCGCATGAACCCACCCGGAAAATGGAATAAAGTACGCATTGTATCCAAAGATGGTCATGTCGAACATTGGCTCAATAACCTGAAAATAGTAGAGTATGATCGATACTCCCAGATTTTCCGCAACCTGGTGTTGAAAAGTAAATTTAGCGACCATCCAGACTTTGGCCAGGCTGCTGCCGGACACATCGTATTGCAGGATCATGGAGACGAAGTTCAATTCAGAAGCATTAAAATCAGAGAATTTTGACAACAGATGATTTCCAAATGAAAAGGACAGCGCTGATGCGAAGCATGATACTTTGTATTTGCGTCTTTTTCACCATTTTGCCCGGGAGCCACCGGGCACAAAGTACCCGGTTTGATCCTGTGGACTTGGTCAATCCATTGGTAGATGCTGCCAATTCCAGATGGTTCTTTTTTAATTCCGCATCCCGTCCATTCGGCATGGTCAATCTGAGTCCGGACAATGCGATTGATGCAGATTGGAATGCCGGATATAGGTATCACCTGGACAGCATCAAGTGTTTTAGCCATATTCACGGTTGGCAACTGTCAGGTGTGCCTGTGATGCCGACTACCGGTGCTTTCAGAGGACATCTTGGCCCCGATGTGTATGGCTCAAAATATTCTCATCAAACAGAAATCGTCAAAGCCGGTTACCATAAGGTGATTTTAGATAGTTATAAAATTACTGCCGAACTGACATCCACGACCCGCGTAGGTTTTCATCAGTATACCTATCCCGAGTCAGATCAAAGCCATATTCTTTTTGATTTCTCTACCTTTTTAGGCCCTTCGGACACCGAAAAAGGGTTTGTGAAAAAAGTAAGTGATCACGAGATAGAAGGTTACAGCATTATGGCTTCTACCGTACGAAGGCCAAAAACATTGACTGTATATTTTGTGGCGATATTTGATAAACCATTTGACACTTTTCAAACATGGAAAAATGGGACACTCGAAGGAGCTCAGCCTATGGTAGAAGGTGCCAAAACCGGAGCCTATGTCAGCTTTAAGACCGCCGCCGGCGAACGACGAAAAATGAAAGTCGGTATCTCTTATGTCAGCGAAGCCCAGGCAAGGCTCAATATCAACGCTGAACTTCCAGATTGGGATTTTGAAAAATGTGTTGCTGCCAGTCGCCAGGAATGGAACAATTGGTTGAGTAGAATAGAAATCAAGGGAGGCAGCCAAATAGAGCAGAGCCGTTTTTATACCGACCTATGGCATGCATTGCAAGGCAGACGAATCATATCTGATGCAAATGGAAAATATATCGATAATACAGGTTCCAGTAGCCGCATAGGTCAGATACCACTGGACAAAAATGGCAAACCACGATTTAATCATCACAATTCTGATTCATTCTGGGGGGCTCAATGGTCCTTAAATACCCTTTGGCACCTGGTATATCCTGAGGTCACCGAATCCTTCGTCAATTCCATGCTTGCCATGTATGATGATGGTGGCCTGATCCCCAGAGGACCCGCCGGGGGCAATTATACCTATGTCATGACGGGGGCATCCACCACTCCTTTTATTGTAAGTGCCTATCTAAAAGGGATCCGGGGATTTGATGCCGAAAAAGCTTATGAGGGCATGCGAAAAAATCATTTTCCAGGAGGTATGATGAGCAAAGCAGGGTACGAACACAATACATATAAAGGTGGAGGTATAGAGTCTTATATCGAAAAAGGATATATCCCCCACCCATTAAGTGATACCAGATATGGGTATCATCAGGATGGATCTACTCAGACCCTCGAATATGCCTACCAGGATTATACTTTAGCACAAATGGCCCTAAAACTGGGTAAATCTCCGGATTATAATCTTTTCATGAACCGGTCACTGAATTATAAAAATATCTGGAACCCACAAATCGGGTGGATGTGGAATAGGACACTGGATGGTAAATGGGCAGAGCCAGTAGATATATTGCGCTACGATCATGGATGGGAAGAGGGCAATGCTGCCCAATATGTATGGTGGGTGCCTCACGATATCCAGGGACTGATCAACCTGATAGGTGGGCGCTCTGAATTTATCAAAAGCTAAACACCTCTTTTGAAAATGCTGCGAAGCATGATTTTGTTTCGGGCAAGGCTCATGATAAAGAATTGCAGGAAGAACTGAGAAGAGTCTTTATAAATTATGGCAATCAGCCCTGTATGCAGACTGCGTTTTTATTTAATTATGCCGGTGCACCCTGGCTTACTCAATATTGGACCAGACAAGTGATTGATAAAGTGTACTCCGGCATCTCACCGGACTTTGGTTACAGTGGAGATGAAGATCAGGGGTTGATGGGTAGCCTGTCAGTATTATTAAAAACAGGTTTATTCTCAACGAATGGCGGCACATACCCTACCCCATTTTATGAGCTTAGTAGTCCCATTTTTAATCGAATCACTATTCATCTTAATCCGGACTATTACCCGGGTGGGACATTTACGATACAAGCCAAAAATAATGGAGCTCAAAACTTTTACATTCAATCAGCAAAACTAAATGGCAAAACTTTAGATAAAGCCTGGTTGCTGCATGAGACCGTTGTCAAAGGAGGAAAACTCAATTTGAAAATGGGCAGTCGTCCAAATAAGTCCTGGGCCGCAGATAAAACCCAATCACCACCTTCTATGTCCCCCATCGAATAAACAAATTTTATGCATCTTTTTATCACTATATGAAACGAAGAGAGTTTGTCATCACCAGCGCTGCGGGTTTGAGCACTATGCCATTTTGGACTTTAAATCACTCCTATTCAGGTGACAAAAAACCAGGATGGTTGGTAGAGCTAATCAAATTAAATGATCAGACCATCCCTGCTTTATTGCAAAAACAAGTGATAGACCAAAAGCTCAAATCGTTTGGTGGATTTCTTGATGAAGATGCTATACCCAATCCGCAATCCACCAGTCACTTTATATCGACCGTAGCTTGCGCCATATCATGTCCTGAATCGGAATATTATCTCTCGATTCAAATACTGGAAAAAATTGGAAGTGCTATACAATATTTGTTGCGCGTACAGCATGAGGATGGCACTATCGATTTATTGGCCACTAATTTTCATTCTACTCCAGATACTGCTTTTAGTGTAGAGAAGATCGTACCGGCTTATCATTTTATCAACCAGTCTAAAATTAAAAATAGTGATACAACACTTGAAGCTATCAAAAAATATCTTCAACGTGCAGGTGAATGTTTGATCGTCGGGGGTATTCACACTCCAAATCATCGATGGGTAGTATCAGCAGCACTTACCCTATTGAATGAACTTTGGCCGGATCCACGGTATGTAGCCAGAGCCGAGGAATGGTTAGCAGAGCATATCGATACGGATCCTGATGGGCAATACACTGAAAAAAGTACTGGAGGTTATACCCCTTTGGTCAATCGGGTCCTGATCCTGATAGCTAAAGGATTGGACAAACCATACATCCTGGATCATGTGCGCAAAAATCTCAATATGACCATGTATTATGTGCATCCAAATGGTGAAGTAGTGACAGAAGCTTCTAATCGGCAAGACAAAGGAACTATAGGCACACTCGACGGCTATTATTATGCTTATCGATATCTGGCATTGTTGGATCGTAACGGCACTTATGCAGCAATGTGCCGATTGATTGAAAAGACTTGTTTTCCAAAACTGGTCTCCTCCCTTGATTACCTCCTGATGGACCCAAAAGTATGTTCGGATCTGCCAGCCACTCAAGCCATACCCGAAAGTTATGCCCAGGCTTTCCCTTATTCCGGTGTAGTCAGGATCCGAAGAGCAGATTGGGATCTGACGCTCTTGAGCAAAAATCCAGGATTCCTCACTTTTCACAAAGGCAATGCTGTATTGCAAGCTATGCGCATCAATGCTTCTTTTTTTGGAAAAGCACAATTCCAGTCGGCAGCCATCACTCAGGAAGGACAATCCTGGTTATTAAAAAATGAATTGGAAGGACCGTATTATCAACCTTATCCTACGGATCAGATAGATCCCAATGGCGATTTGAGTAAGATGCCCAGGACAAACCGCAGCAAAAGCGAAGTTCAACATCTATATAGTACCATTAAGATCACGGAAATAGCGGGAGGTGTTCAAGTTGATTTTGAATTGACAGGTACTGACAATGTACCGGTGAGTCTTGAGCTCATCTTCAGACCTGGAGGCCAACTCAGTGGTGTGATAGCGCATGACAAAAAACCTCAAGCTTTTCTGTTTGCAGGAGACCAGGGCGCCTATACCGTCGGCCAGGATCAGCTTATGTTTAGTGGTGGTCGGGTGGAACATAAAGGGGTGTATTTGAGAGGTGGCTTACCTCCACAAGAGGCGCCCTCCGTTTATATTACCGGTTTCACACCATTTGTACACACCCTAAAGCTTACATGAAAATAGATTGACTTAATAAAAATAGATTGATATAACATCCTTATAATTAATCACTAAATATTCATTCAACAAAACCCATCAAACGAATATACTTTAAGCTAGATTTAAAAATCATCTGATGAAAAAACAATACATTTTGGTGCTTGGCACGATGGTACTGGCCATGATCTGCACAGCTTATCTTACTTTGTCAGAACAGCGTAGTTCACCTAAACCCAATATCCTCTATATTCTGGCTGATGATCTGGGATATGGTGATGTGTCTATTAATAACCCTGAAGGAAAAATATCCACTCCCAACATCGATAAACTTGCCCTGCAAGGGATGCGATTTACGGATGCGCATTCGCCTTCAGCAGTGTGCACACCTACCCGATATGGTTTGCTGACAGGTCGGTATCCATTCAGAAGTCGCAAGCCGGTAGGAGTATTGCGTGGATATAGCAGAACACTGATCGAACAAGATCTACCAACTGTAGCCAGCCTATTGAAAAGTGAAGGATATCAAACAGGTGTCGTCGGCAAATGGCATTTGGGAGTAGATTGGGTCCTCAAGCCAGCTTTTCAACAAATCGATACACAAGATCTCTATGGCATCATGGAAGAGATGGATCCCGAGGCAATAGATTTTGATAAAGACCCAATTAAAGGTCCCAAAACCGCAGGATTCGATTATTCTTATATCCTGCCTGCCTCCTTGGATATGCCTCCTTACTGTTATCTCGAAAATCAAAAATTGGTTGAAAAGCCGGATGGCTATACGGACGGTAATAAATTGACGACGGGTTACACAGGTCCGTTCTGGAGAGCTGGCAAAAAATCTCCCTCATTTGATTTCTACAAAGTGCTACCCACCTTTATTGAAAAAGGCAAGGCTTTTTTACGAAACCAATCTGGAAAAAAACCGTTCTTTTTATACTTGCCCTTGTCTGCACCACATACTCCCTGGGTGCCCGATCAGTCCTACCAAGGTAAATCCAAAGTAGGAGAATATGGAGATTTTGTGCAGCAGGTCGATGCCTCTATCGGAGAAATATTGCAGGTTTTAGAGAGTACAGGATTAGCTAAAAATACTTTGGTGATTTTTGCCAGTGACAACGGTCCTTATTGGCGACAAAATTTTATAGAACAATTTGATCACAAAGCGGCAGGTCCATTCAGAGGTATGAAAGGTGACGCCTATGAAGGAGGCCACCGGATTCCATTCATTGTGAAGTGGCCAGGAAAAATCAAAGCTAATCGTGTGAGCGATGCCACTACTTGTCTCACTAATCTTATGGCGACTTGTAGTGATATCGTCAAAAACCATTCTGACAAATTTAAAACTGAAGACAGCTATAGTATATTACCAGTTTTAATGGGCACCACCTCCTCTGTAACCAATCAGCCGGCGGTGGTCCACTGTTCTTCGATAGGATATTTCGCCATCCGACAAGGAGATTGGAAGATGATCGAAGGCCTGGGATCAGGCGGCTTTACAGAACCAAGAAAAATTGAAGGCAAAGCAGGCGATCCGAAAGGACAACTATTTAACTTAAATAAAGATATCGGAGAAACACAGGAAATCTATGCTCAAAATCCTGCAAAAGTCACGGAGTTACATGAATTATTAGAGAAAATTAAGGCGACTAAAAGTAGGCCGTTTCAATAAGGTTAAGACTAATCTGAAAAATGGATCGGTCTTTTCTTTATAAGATTATACTTTTTAAGATTATAAAAACCTCAATGAGTGTCATCATATCATGATAAGAGATTGATAAGATTATATTCATCGCACTAGATTTTGCCCGTTTTAAGAGGGTAATGCATAAAAAAATGATTTTGAAACAGTTCATTTATAGTTTTATTCTGATGGCATGGGTAGCAATTCCTATCCATGCACAAACCAAGGCCATTCACACCATGTTCCTTCAACATACTGTGCCCGCTGATGGAATCGAGGTAGCCATCAATGCACCTTTGTTGAGGTGGCCCTATCTCAAAGGCCGTGGGGTGAATTATGCCGTACAGCTATCACAGGATTCCAGTTTTACAGACAAAAACTTGATTCATACTGAAGATTTGACAGGAGCATTTTTCAATCCACACCAAATACTTAGGAATGGTACCTGGTATTGGAGGTATAAAGCCGAGGGGCATACATGGTCAGCCATTCAAAATTTTATCGTCACTGACCAGTCAATACGTATTGTTTCGCCGACTACCGATAGACTGCTCGAGCAGGTGCCACAGGCACATCCCAGAGTGTTACTCAACAATCCCTCCCAGGAAATCACAAAGATGAGCAAGCAAAAAGATGCTTTATCCATCCTGGCTGAAGCAGACAAAGTAATGACCCAAAAGATCCTAACTGAAAAAGACGCTCAGCCGCTGGTATTATCATCTGACGAAAAACAGAACAACAAAATCCAACAGGATGCCACCGTCGGACTAGGCAATAAGGTACATAAAATGGTATTGACTTTGTGCCAGGCATATCTGCTCACAGGTCACCAGGCTTATGCAGACAAAGCGATAGCAATTGCTACTGAAATAAGTCAATGGGATCCGAAGGGCATCTCCGGATCACGGGATTTTACGGATGGCAACTGTATGTATGATATGGCGCTGGTATTTGACACATTTTATGATCAATTAATGCCGGAGCAAAGAGCCAAATTATTAAAAGCCGCCAGCGTGAGAGCTGCGGGCTTCTATAAAACCTGGGTGAATAATATCGAATCAAAAGTGTTGAGTGGTCATGTCTGGCAATTACTGCTGAACGAATTTTTTAAAACATCCATTGCGCTGTACGGTCATGAGCCTGAGGCAACTCAGTGGCTTACATATAGCTATGAATTATTTTTAGCCCGCGCACCTATATTGGGCGGATTGGATGGCGGATGGGCAGAAGGTGCTTCTTATTTCCAGATGAATATGGAGACACTGATAGATATACCGGATAAGATTAAAATATTTACAGGTTTTGATTTTATCAACCTTCATCCCTGGTATACACAGGTAGCCGACTGGTTGATCTATCATGTACCTCCCCGATCCTCCGCCGATGGCTTTGGTGATAATACAGAAGAACTGTTTGGACCTCCGGCCAGTTATGCAGCTTTTGCAGAAGTGATGGCTGACCTGACTCAAAATCCAAAATTCACCTGGTATGCTCGTCAATTAAAAAGTAATCCGGGTTTGGACTTATCCAAAGAACCAATTTTGCGTTGGTATAGATTGACTCACCCACAGACTATAGGGTCAACGTTGAATACAGACACCTTGCTTTGGCCTATGGCGTCCATATCAAAAGAAGTAGGTGTGGCTTCCTTACACACTGCGCCGGACAAACCTGAACAAGATATCATGGTATCTATGCGATCCAGCCCCTATGGCGCATATGGTCATATCCTGAGTGATCAAAACACCTTCAATATTTTAGTTGGTGGCAAACGCCTGTTTTACCGGACCGGGTATAAAGTAGCGATGGACGACCCTCACCGACTTGGGTGGAGCAAACACACGAAAAGCCAAAATGGTATATTGATAAATGGCGAAGGCCAACCTTACAGCGCCGAAGCATACGGTTCTTTTACCCGGTTTTTGCAATGCGATCTGCTGGCATATGTCAAAGGAGACGCTTCAAATGCTTATCAAAGCACCGAGACCAAAGAAGACTATCACATGAAGAAATTCTTTCGACATATAGTTTTGCTCCAGCCCGGCATAGTGGTGATATATGACGAATTGGAATCTACTGAAGCAGCTCAATGGTCCTGGCTAATCCACAATCTTCAACATATGACTTTGGACTCTGTACACCATTCTTTTACAGCCAGTACCGAAGGTGCCAAAGGTGCAGGAAAACTATGGAGCTCGGAGCCACTTTCATGGAACCTGACCAATAAATTTGATGTCCCTGCAGTCTTTTATCGAAATTATGATGGAATGCGTACAAAAAAATACAATGATGATCAATGGCACCTCAAAGCCTTCAACAAGCAGAAAACAGCTGCGATTCGATTTTTGTCAGTAATCCAACTGAATAAATCTGATGCCAAAATTCTACCATTTAAAGAAAATGAAATGTTGGCGGGTATCACAAAAATAATTGTGGGAGATTGGGAAATCGAAGCTTCCGTTTCAAATGATTTACCTCCTCAGTTATCGATACGTTCTGCCTCGCTCAATACCGCATTTGAAGCATATGGCAATGACATCTCCTTTAATAAGCAAGTATTCCAGGGCAAAATAAATAATAGTTCTAAATTGATAGAGTTTAAAGAAGGCAAGATAAAATTTTCAGAAAGGGGCGATGAGCCAATTTCTCCAGTTCGCTAAAACAGATGCATATGAAAAAATTCTTTGGATGGATATTTTTAGGTGGTATGACAGTCGTGTTTTTTCAACAAAACATGCCCCTACCCCGTTGGCAAAAAACGATCACCCGTCCACCCAATATATTGTTTGCCATCGCTGATGATCAATCCTTTCCCCATGCCTCTATATATGGACAAAGCACATTTCGTACACCGATATTTGATCGAATTGCTTCCAACGGCATCCTTTTTAGTAATGCATTTGTCGCTGCACCACAATGCAGTCCTTCGCGGGCAGCTATACTGACCGGAAGACAAATATGGCAATTAGAAGAAGCAGGAACTCATTCCAGTTATTTTCCAAAAAAGTTTCCGGTATTTACTGACGCTTTAGAAGGGGCGGGTTATTTCCTGGGTTTTACAGGCAAACCATGGGGACCTGGTAATTTTAAAGATGCCGGCTGGAACCGGAACCCGGTTGGACCAGAATTTAATAAAAGGGAATTGGCCAGCAAACCGACTACGGGCATCAGCAATATAGACTATGTCGCAAATTTTAAAGATTTTCTGGATGCAAAACCAGCTGACAAACCTTTCTTTTTTTGGTATGGAGGCCATGAACCTCATCGTACTTATGAAGCAGGCTCCGGGGCAGCTGTAGGCAAGACGGCAGAATCACTTAAGGTCCCCGGCTTTTTACCAAATACTCCCTTAGTTCAAAATGACCTATTAGACTATGCTTTGGAGATTGAATGGTTTGATACTCAACTTGGTAAAATGCTACAACTCCTGGAGGCTGCAGGCGAGTTAGATAATACGCTCGTGGTAGTAACTGCTGACAACGGTATGCCATTCCCTTATGCCAAAGCCAACCTGCAAGAACTCGGCACCCACGTACCTTTGGCAATTTGTGGTCCAATGGTGAACGGTAAAAACCGAAAAGTCAATGACATGGTTAGCTTAATTGACCTGGCACCTACTTTTTTAGATCTCGCACAGATCAAATATTTTGAGGGTATTGCCGGCAAATCATTGTTACCCATATTTAATCAAAATAAATCCGGGGAGGTAGACCATTCAAGACAATTTGTTTTTACCGGAAGAGAAAGACACACGCACGCACGACCTGACAATGTAGGCTATCCTGCCAGAGCTGTGCGAACAAAAGACTATCTGTATGTCAAAAATTTTAAGTCCGAAAGATGGCCTGTGGGTGACCCGGCGCCTCAGCATCAAGCCTCGCAGGGAGACGATCAAAATCTAAAACCTATTGAGTTAGGGTACGAAGATATTGATGACTCACCGACCAAAGCTTATATGATCCAGCATCAAACGGATTTCCCTGAGTTGTTTCGGTTAGGTTTTGAGAAAAGAGCGGAAGAAGAATTGTTTAATATCAACAAGGATCCTTATTGTTTGCATGATATATCCAGGGACAAAAAAATGCAAAAAGTCCGCATAAAATTAAAATCCGTGTTAGAAAAGGTACTCATAAGTCAAAGTGATCCAAGAATGACAGACCATGGAGATATATTCGATAGTTACCCCAGGTTTGGTTTGATGCGTCCGTTTGAAGGGTTTAAAGAGCGCGGGAAATACAATGAGAAATATATCATTAAGAATTAAATCATTCTGTAAATCGTCTTTTATATATTTTCAAAAATGTGGATGAAAAACCTATAAAATATAATCCGAATGAAACGCAGTAATTTTCTTAAACTATCGGGAACTGCAATTGCCGGAACGACTGTATTACCTCATGCCTGGGCTAATAAAAACGAAAACCAAATACAAATTGCGGAGCTTGAAAAGCACATCATCGACAAATGTGAATTAGTGGACATTGATTTTAGTTGGCCACGCTTTGTAGGAAGAAACGGTCGAATTGATTATCACGGCCAGCATAAAAAATGTACAGTTTTAAAAATTTATACTCGTCAGGGAGCAATGGGATGGGGGCTTTCAGATAAAAAAGCAGAAGAGCTCTTCCCGTTACTTCAAAACAAAAAGGTTTCGGATCTTGTAAAGCCTGAAAAGGGGATAGCAGACGGATTAGACCGACGGGTTGACTTTGCGCTGCATGATTTAATGGGCGTTATATTAAATCAACCTGTTTTCAAGCTAATAGGAAACCGTGGACCGAAAGAAGTATCCATTTACAGCGGAATGATTTACCTAGATGAATTGAACCCAGGAAATGAAACGAAAGGGTTGGATACAATACTTGAAAACTGCGAATGGGACTACAATTATGGATATCGTAAGTTAAAAGTAAAAATTGGCAGGAGTGGTCGTTGGTATCCACACGACGAAGGTCTTAAAAAAGATATTGAAGTACTGAATTTAATACATAGTTCATTTAAAAATAGAAAGGTAGAATTATTAGTCGATTCCAACGATATGTATAGCTTAGAAGACACCATTGGGTTTATGTCAGGAATTGGCGATATTTCTTTGTTTTGGGTGGAAGAACCCTTTAGGGAAGAAATTAATGCAGGACAAAAACTTCGAACCTGGATGAATAAAAACGGCTTTGAAAAAACATATTACGCAGATGGAGAAGCCAATCCTGATTTCGATGTTTGCCTTCAATTGGGAAAAGAACAAATAATGAATGTTTTTTTACCCGATACCTACGGCTACGGTTTTTCGGAGTGGATAAAGCTGATGACAACATTGAAACAAATCAATATGCTTTCAAGCCCACACGCTTGGGGAGACCGTTTGAAAACAAACTATACGACTCACCTATCTGCCGGACTTGGAAACGTTTGTACCGTTGAAGGTGTAACCTGTAATTCGGATGATATAGATTATGGTGATTATCCGATTGTAGGCGGCAAGATAAAAGTGTCGGATTCCCCAGGCTTTGGAATGAAATTATTAAAAAAGTAATAATATGAAGATTTCAGTTATATTGATAGCAGCGTATCTATTAGCAAATTGCGGCCATCAATCATTAACAGGAAAGCAGATTAACCGCCCTAACATTATATTCATCATGGCTGACGATATGGGTTATTCAGATATTGGCTGCTATGGCGGTGAAATACGGACACCTAATATTGATAAGCTAGCCGATAACGGAATTAAGCTCAGAAGTTTTTATAATAATGCCCGATGCTGTCCCACCCGGGCTTCACTTTTAACTGGACAATATCCTCACACCGTTGGGATGGGTCAAATGGTCACCCAAGCCAAAGCACCTATACAACCCGGCCCTTACCAGGGATTCCTCAATGATACTTATCCGACCATTGCAGAGGAATTAAAAAAGATCGGTTACAATACTTATATGACTGGTAAATGGCATGTAGGCGAACGGGAGGATCATTGGCCTCGTACCCGCGGTTTTGAACATTACTTCGGCTTAATATCAGGAGCCTCCAGTTATTACGAGATCATCCCTCAGGAAATAGGGAAACGGCACATCGTATTGGATGATCACGAATATACTCCACCTGCTCAAGGATATTATATGACTGACGCATTTACAGATCATGCAATTGAATACCTTGATGCACAAAAAAAGGATCATCCTGGCAATCCATTTTTTTTATACATGGCCTATACCGCCCCGCATTTCCCGCTGCATGCCTATGAGTCCGATATAGTCAAATATGAAAAATTATATACTCAAGGCTGGGATGTAATCAGGGCAAAACGATATCAGAAAATGAAAGATCTTGGATTGATCGATAAAAGATATCAACTGACGCCAAAGCCGGAGGATATACCTGCATGGGATACCGCTACAGATCAAAAAACCTGGACTAGAAAAATGGCAGTCTACGCCGCGATGATCGATCGAATGGATCAGAATATTGGCCGAATAATCAAAACTTTAAAATCTAATCGGCAATTTGACAATACGATGATCGTATTCATCTCTGACAATGGTGGCTGTGCTGAAAATGTGGCGAACAGAAATTTCAATGACTCAAACGTAAAAATTGGAGCACGAGGATCCTATGTGACCTATGATACACCCTGGGCCAATGTGTCCAACACACCGTTCAAAAAATATAAAAGATTCCTTCATGAAGGTGGTATCATCACCCCCTGCATCATCCATTGGCCGGCCAAAATAAAACCTCAGAAAGGATACAAGGATGGCATAGGACATGTCATCGATTTATTACCAACCAGTCTTGAAATAGCCGGTGCATCACCAAAAAATCTTCCCGGGCAGAGCTTATCCTTCCTGTGGAATAACAAAAATGCTCCGACCAGGACCTATTGTTGGGAACATGAAGGCAATAAAGCCATTCGCCAGGGAGATTGGAAATTGGTCAAAGATCAGGAGGATCCGCATTGGGAATTGTATGACTTAAAATCCGACCCCTGTGAATCGAAGGACCTCACTGACGCAAAGCCTGAAATGGTAGAAAAAATGATCGATGACTATACGAAGTGGGCCTTGCAAGTTGGGGTAAAACCAGATAAAAATTAATTCAATGACTTTGCTTTTTCAAGTCAAATAACATCAAAGGACAATGACTCGGTTATACAGTACAATTCTTTTCATCCTCTTTACTTTTCACTTGCTGCTGTCCCAGGGTAAAGTAGTGCTGATTACAGATGCCGGGGCCGTAGCTGATGGCAGAACTAACAATCAAAAAATAATCCAATCATTAATTGACCAGGTAGCGGAGAAAGGTGGCGGTAGTGTGGTCGTCCCGCCCGGCAATTTTATGACCGGCTCTCTATTTTTAAAGTCTGGGGTAGATTTGCATTTATCGCTGGGGGCCAGCCTTCTAGGTGCACATTCTACCAATGACTACCTCAAAATTGGCCAACGTGCCGCTTTGATTTTGGCGCACGATCAACAAAATATATCTATCTCTGGCGAAGGCATCCTTGATGGCCAGGGCCAGGAATTGATGGTAGATGTATTTAAAAAATTGCGCAGTGGTGAATTAAAAGACAATCCTGTTTGGTTGGTCAAAAGACCAGAGACAGGTAGGGCTTTAATCGTATATTTTAAGGGCTGCTCCGGAGTCAAAGTCACGGGAATCACTTTAAAAAACTCCTCTAACTGGGTGCAGGATTACCGTGAATGCGATGGAGTCACGATAGATAGAATCACTGTGCAGAGTACAGCTTATTGGAACAATGATGGGCTGGATATCACTGATTCTAAAAATGTACGCATCACTAACTGTATGATCAATTCATCTGATGATGCACTTTGTTTTAAATCTGAAAATCCTAATGCATCTTGTGAAAACATCGTGGTCGATAGCTGCATCTTGCGCTCCAGTGCCAACGGACTTAAATTCGGTACTGCTAATTACGGGGGATTCAGAAATTTTAGAATCAGCAACCTAACTGTTTATGATACCTATAGATCTGCGATTGCACTTGAATCTGTGGATGGTGGATATATGGAGGATATCATTATTAAAAATGTATCGGCTACCAACACAGGCAATGCTATTTTTATTCGTCGTGGGCATCGAAACAAATCAGGTGCAGTAGGTAGTTTAAAAGGCATCCATATCTCTAACCTGGTCGCAGATATCCCACTGTACAAGCCGGATCAGGGCTATCCGATTGAAGGTCCACCGGACCACTTGAGGCCCGGCACAGACAAAATGCCGGTACGACCCTCCCATTATCATATATACGGCCACCCCTATCTTCCATATAATTTGCTCCCATCTTCCATCGTGGGCATCCCGGGATATCCGGTGGAAGATGTCACTTTAGAAAATATAACCATCAGTTTTGGCGGCAGAGCAGACAAAGAAATCGCATATATTCCTTTGAAGGCTATCGGTTCCATTCCTGAAAACGAAGCGGGTTATCCCGAATTTTCTATGTTTGGTGAATTGCCCGCATGGGGATTGTATATGCGTCACGCGGTCGGAATCATCATCAAAAATTTTAATATCAGCTTTAAAGAAGATGATTTCAGGCCTGCATTGGTGTTAGATGATGTAAAAAAAATTGAATTGACAGATATACAGATCCCTAGCGCCAAAGAAATGCCGATGATCCTTTTAAACAACACTGTGGGAGTAGCTATAAAAAATCTTAAGATTCCGGTGAGCCAGGACAAAGCAATATCGAAGACCAATTATTAATAAGCCAGTGCAAGTGCAGTCATTTCATTTTCGGGAAATCTATCCCACCAAAGCAGTGCTTTACTTGCAGGCATTTGGAAGCTGCAAAAGGTTGGAACATATTATGAAGAATTACAAATATGTTTTATAAATTTATGATGAGATACCTGTTGATACTGTTGCTAAGTCAGTCTATTGTAAAGGCTATTTGCCAGCAGAATATTCAGTTAAAAATCACTGTCGAAGTGGCGGCAGCATTGCGTAATGACTTTCAAAAAGATGGGCGCCTTACTTTTCACATAACTCAACTGAATAACCGGGAGCCTAGAAACCGGTCAGAGATTGCGATTGGCATAACACCCGAACATTGGGATCCTTCCAAATCTTTTGTGATAGATACCCGCCATAAAAACAGCCTGGCCATCGGACTGGAAGATTTGTCTGCACATTTATCTGAAAAATATTATTACCAGGTGACCTATAAACAAAACCTGGATGACGCAAATGAAAATGCAGTAGGGAATTTATATAGTGATGTAGATTCATTTTCATTGATCAATGGAGCGTCCCTGCATCTTCAATTAAATAATCAAATATCGCCGGCAGTGATCGTTGATCATCCATTTGTCCAAACCGTTGAGATCCAAAGCCAATACCTGTCTGCATTCTTTGGAAAACCAAAATATCTGAAAGCAACTATGCTGCTTCCTTCGGGCTATTTTAATGACACAACAAAATCGTATCCTATTTGTTACCGGGTTCCCGGATTGAATGGCAAGTATAGCGCCATCAATGGCATGATCAATGACGAAAACTTTTCCAAATGGTGGTTTACAAAAGAAGCACCTCAGGTGATCTATGTATTTCTGGATTCGAAGGGACCATACGGCGACACTTACCAGTTAAATTCAGCCAACAACGGGCCATGTGGCACAGCACTGACTGAAGAATTGATTCCTGCTATTGAAAAGTTAGTTCGTTACCATCCCCAATCCAACAGGAGATACCTCGCAGGGAAATCGACGGGAGGCTGGGTTGCTCTGGCATTACAAATTTTCTATCCGGATCTTTTTGATGGTACCTGGTCCTATAGTCCTGATCCGGTTGATTTTGAACATTTCGGTCTGATTGACATTTATCATGATTCCACTATTTTCTATAATAAATATGGCTACCTCCAACCTGGCAAAAGGACCATTTACGGTGAGCCTACCTATTCAATGAAAGATTGGATAGCCCGTGAAAATGTTTTTAGCAGCACCAATGATTACAGAATTTCCGGAGGCCAATTTGGTGCCTACAATGCCGTTTTCGGACCCCGGGGAAAAGACGATCTTCCTTCGCTCCTATTTGACCCCCTGACTGGAAAGATTGATCATCAGATTGCCCTACAATGGGAAAATTTTGATTTGAAAAAAATACTTGAAAAAAATTGGGCCACACTCGGACCAAAATTACAGGGAAAGATTTGGATATGGACCGGCGATATGGATGGATTATATTCCAATGTTGCCACCCGATTCTTACAAAAGTTTTTGGAAAAGACCGAACATCCTGCTTCAGATGCCACTATTTCTTTCACCCCGATGGCTGGTCATACTCAGGCGTGGGATGATAAAGCAGTTTTGAATATGATTGCAGACAAAGCAAGGAAAACACCTTAAAATGGGTTATAAAAAATGAAAAAACATTTAATGAAAAAGAAAACTTCCCTTACCTCTTTAAAGTTATTTTTAATATTACTTCTAAGTCATTTTGTAGGTCATTCTCGTGCGCAAACTTTATTGATCTATGGCGACAAAGCAGATGCTATCGAAGTGAATGCCGCCAAAGATCTGCTGGCTGACTATCAGAAAACGAGTAAAGAAAGGGTGGCTCTTGTAAAATTTAACAAGGACCTCAACTTATCCGGATATCATACTCTCATTTATATTGGCACTGCATCTTCAAATTCTTTCATATATGATCAGATAAAAAAAGGCGTGCCTCCTCTTTTCGGAGAACCATTGGCTGCAGAAACTTTTTTGTTGCATAGTATTGATCCACATACTCACCTCATCATCGGCGCAGACACCAGAGGCACCTTTTATGGAGTCTATGAATTTTCAAAGAAAATATTGGGGACCGATCCAAACACTTACTGGATCGGATATCAGCCAAAGATTCTAAAAAAGGTAGTCATACCAAAATTGTCCTATCGCGCCACGGAACCGGCATTCCAATACAGAGGATATTTTGACAATGACAATGATTTATTGGCCAATTTCAAAGGTAGAAAACTCATCGTGGAGTTTGATCTATGGAAAGAAATCATCAATACTGTAGTTCGCCTGGGTTATAATTATATAGATATCCATGATCTATTGGGCCGTCCTGAATATTATTTGAGAGACTATTATATCCAGTTGACAGAATTTCACAGTGACCTGGCACTCATCGACTCTGTCATCGATTATGCCCATAGCAAAGGTATGCTGGTGCAGATACCCATGTACCTGGGCTGGGAATTTAAGCACATCACGCTGGAGCAAATCTGCCTTACCAAATATTATGATTTGTGGATGGAGACTTATGAGTATTATCTCACTCAAACGCCCATCGGCAAAGCTGATTTGTTTCTCCAAAGACCAAGACATCCCATTTATGACTGGGCCTACAAATGTGAAGAAGAGACGAGCCAGGGCATTGAAGCAGGTCCACTCATGAATAAAATGTTTGAAGGCTTATATCAATTGATTCAACAGTATCGGCCTGGTGGCGTCTTATTTTGCGATCTATGGTCTGAAGGCAGACCCTTATGGGAAAGTGGCCAATTCGCACCACGAAAAGAAATCCAGATGCTTTGGGCTGATGGAGGTCATGCCAATTTTAAAGAGTTTCCGCAGGATTTAAAAGGTTATCCTTTTGGAGTCTACATCCATGCCGGAGTATGGTACAATAATGTTACACAATCTCCATACCCTGCCAAAATTAAAGATGCTGCCCTGATGGCAATCGATCGACATATGACCAGCAATTTTTTAGTCAATGGCCAAACTTTTAAAGACTTTTTACTCAATCTCAACGCTTGTGGGCGATGTGCCTGGGATCCAATGTCTTTTGATCCGGAAACTTTTTATACTGAATGGACTACCAAATATTTTGGCCACAAAGTCTCTGCGCCTGTAGTAGAAATCTTAAAACTAACTTTTGATGCTAATGAACCAATTGGTGGATTCCGAAACACGATGAATGAATCGGTTAAACTTTTGAATAAAATAGCCAAACACGAGTATAACCTTGAATCGCTCTCATTGATCAATGCTTCTTTTACACCTGCAGCAAAAGCACTTGAATTAGTAAAGGCCGTACGACCAAGAGTACCGCACAACAAAATTGTCTCTTTCGAAGACCAGGTAGCTTATCCCACAGAGATATTTTACCTTAATCTTCAATTTCTTCAATCAGTACTACTTTTTAATAATGCTTTGGCACAGCACCCAGATGACAAAGCTATGATTCTACAGCAAGGAACTGTGTTGAAAAAAGGATTGCTCGCATTGAGAAGAAAACTAGAAGCCGGTTCGGGCTGGGAAAAATGGACCAACTTTTACAATCCCGAAAATTTTAGGATTCACACACCTCCACCTACCATAGAAATGATAGAAAAATTAATTTCAGATTTATAATACTTAGACCGCTTATGAACTTTAAGCATATCCAATTGATATACGTTTTTTATCTCATCAATATTGTCAGCCCTTTCGCTCAGACCCCCGAAGTATGGCTTGATGAGCTTCCTATCCGATCCTTTTCCGGCGGCATACCTTCGGTAGGCACTAATACCAACCAATCCGGAGATTCGATAAAAATCGGAGGCCACTATTTTAAAAGAGGAATTGGAGTCCAATCCACCAGTGTGATTTCTTTCTTACTTAACGGACATGCAGCTTCATTTTCTGCGATGGTAGGAGTAGATGACAAAGCAAACAGCGAACTGCATTATAACTTCTATGTAATCGGGGATCGGAAAATACTCTTCGAAAGCAAAAACCGGATAGCAGGATCTGCTCCAGAACTGGTATCCGTAGATCTGACCGGAATAAATCGACTGGGTTTGTTGGTTACCATTTCAGAATCGACTACAAGCAGATCCTACACCAACTGGGCCATGGCTAAGTTTATCATGATGGGAGATCACCAGCCCATGCAATTACCCAATGATGATGAAAAATATATTTTGACGCCTCCACCACCCTTGAAGCCAAAGATTAATTCAGCTAAAATCGTCGGGGCCTCACCCGGCAATCCATTTTTGTACACCATCGCTGCTACCGGCAAAAGACCTATAAAATTTTCTTCCAAAAGATTACCTCAAGGTTTGTCCTTAAATAAAGAGACTGGTATCATCTCCGGTATGGTAAAGAACAAAGGAGAATATATCACGACTATCCAGGCAAAAAATACTTTAGGCAAAGCTACAGCCTCCTTGCGCATAAAAATAGGTGATACCATATCGCTTACACCGCCCATCGGTTGGAACGGATGGAACTCGTGGGCCAGAGATATAGACCAGGAAAAAGTGGTCGCCTCTGCAAATGCGATGGTCAACATGGGACTAAGTCAGCATGGATGGACCTATATCAATATTGATGATGCCTGGCAAGGTCAGCGAGGAGGTGCATTCAATGCTATCCAGCCCAACGAAAAGTTTCCAAAATTTAAGCAAATGACAGACTACATACACAGCCTGGGTTTAAAAGTGGGTATCTATTCTACTCCGATGATCACGAGCTATGCTGGGTATGTAGGTGGCACATCAGATTTTGAAAATGGTGATTGTCCGGATTCTATCATCAAGAATAAAAGAGCCTTTCGATATATTGGCAAATACCATTTTGAAACGAATGATGCACAGCAAATGGCCGCCTGGGGCATAGACTATCTAAAATATGATTGGAGGATAGAAGTGCCTTCGGCAGAGCGTATGTCCGTGGCTTTAAAGAATTCAGGCAGAGACATTGTATACAGCATATCCAATTCGGCTCCCTTCAGCAATGCCGGGGACTGGATGAGATTGACCAATACCTGGCGCACAGGACCCGACATCAGAGATAGCTGGCTGAGCCTGTATATATCGGCGTTTACATTGGATAAATGGGCTCCTTATGCCGGCCCCGGACATTGGAATGATCCGGACATGCTCATCCTCGGCAATGTCACGACAGGGACTCCGCTCCACCCTACCCGATTGACACCGGATGAACAATATAGCCATGTCAGCATCTACTGCTTGCTGGCTGCACCTTTATTGATCGGTTGCCCTATCGAACAACTGGACCCTTTCACTTTGAATTTATTGACTAATGACGAAGTGATCGCTATAGATCAGGATCCATTGGGTAAACCGGGAAGATTGTTGGTAGATGAAGAAGGGGTTCAAACCTGGGTGAAGCCTTTGGAAGATGGATCTTATGCAGTCGGTTTGTTTTATACAGATGATTTTGGCAAAACACCTCAGTCCTATATTAGATGGGGAGATGAAAAGGCCATTTCTTATAAATTTGATTTTGAAAAAACCGGCTTGCATGGCCAGTGGAAGTTCAGAGATCTTTGGTCTCAATCAAATCTTGGAATTTTTAAAGATTCATTTAATATTACCGTTCGGCATCATGGGGTAGTCTTGTACCGGATGTCGCCTGTTAAATAAAAAAAAGAGTTATGAATTTATATTGTTCATGGATGCGTATGGTCCGGTCCAGAGATAAAAAAAGGATACTATTGATCTTGCTCAGGTTTATGTATCTGCCCATGCTCCTGGCTCAGGTGCCCACGATGTATTTCTCGGATCCCGATATCCCAGGACGGCCATTTGCCAAAGACCCTACCGTCATTTATTTTAAAAATACCTACTGGATGTATTATTCAGTACCGGATGCAGCATCAAAAGTGTGGCACATAGGTATAGCTACCAGCAACGATTTAATCCATTGGCAGAAAATTGGAAATATTTCAGGAATTACCGGTACTGTAGAAGAAAAAGGAATTTGTGCTCCTGGAGCGCTACTTAAAGATGGCCGGTTACATTTATTTTATCAAACTTATGGCAATGGAAGATTAGATGCCATTTGTCATGCGTGGTCAGATAATGGTACTGATTTCAAGCGGGATCCTACCAACCCTATATTTAATCCTAAGATAAGTGACTGGTCCTGCGGGAGAGCGATTGATGCAGAAGTGATTTATTACAGACATCAGTATTTTCTATTTTACGCTACCCGGGATACTTCCTTTAAAATCCAACAACTTGGCCTGGCGCTTGCACCAAAAAATGCGCAGTTGGATAAAAACAGTTGGACGGAAGTAGATGGTATGCCATTACTTAAACCCGAATTACCCTGGGAGAAATCTTGTATTGAAGGTGCTTCCTGCATTAAAAAAGGAAAGTACTTATACCTTTTCTACGCAGGGGCCTATAATAACGAACCTCAGCAAATCGGTGTCGCACGGAGTAAAAATGGTGTGGTCTGGTCCCGAATATCCAGTGAGCCATTTCTGAAAAATGGAGCCATTGGCACATGGAATGAAAGTGAAAGTGGCCATCCCTGCATATTCAAAGCTGCCAATAACAAATTTTATCTTTTTTACCAAGGCAATAATGACCGTGGCAAGACCTGGTATTTATCCAATCGGGAAATAGGATGGAATAAAAAAGGGCCTTATTTAAAATAATAATCATGAGCAAAAAAGTTGTTCTGTACTTATTGGCGTGTAGACTTACCTTGCTGTTAGGCCACGCTCAGGCTACGCAAGTGCTTTGGTTGGATGATTTACCTATACAGACCTACTCAGAAGGAATACGACCAGTAGCTGCAAAAACCAATTATAGCCATGATAGTTTAAGTATGCTGGGCCAAAAATATCATCGGGGCCTAGGTGCTCAGTCTCCTTGTGTTCTGGCTTTCTATTTGAATGGCCATGCCCAAAGATTCAAAGCAGTGGTCGGACCAGATGATCAGGGTCGTCAGGATATCCCTATTACTTTTTATGTTTTGGGTGATAAAAAAGTACTTTTCAAAAGCCATTCTATGAAAGTCGGAGATAAGCCTATTCCTGTTGATGTGGACCTGGCAGGTATACAGCGATTTGGGTTATTGGTGACTGACACTGTTGGAGGCATCCGAAATAAAAGAACCTATGCCGATTGGGCCAACGCTCAATTCGAAATGAATGGCCCTTACCAACCGGATTACATACCCAATGATGACAATAAATATATCCTAACTCCTGCTGAAAAGGAAATGCCACGCATCAATTCTGCTAAAATATTTGGAGCTACTCCGGGTCACCCATTTTTATATACTATAGCTTCGACTGGAATCAGACCCATGGAATTTAGTGCAGAAAACCTGCCCCAGGGGCTGACACTGTCTTCTCAGACCGGCATCATTAGCGGCACTGTATCTGTAAAAGGCACCTATGAAGTAACTCTAAAGGCAAAAAACAGGGTGGGCGAAGCTGCTCAAAAACTGATTGTCAAAATAGGTGATACTATTGCTTTGACTCCTCCTATTGGCTGGAATGGTTGGAATGCGTGGGAAAGAAAGATAGACCGTCAAAAAGTAATCGAGGCTGCCAACGCCATGGTAAGCACAGGATTGCGCAATCATGGTTGGACCTATATCAATATTGATGACGCCTGGCAAGGATCGCGAGGAGGACCCGACACCGCACTGCAGCCCAATGATAAATTTCCCGACTTTAAAAGCATGGTAGATCATATCCATAGTCTTGGACTCAAAGCCGGCCTATACTCGACTCCTTATATCTCCAGCTATGCTGGGTATCTCGGTGGCTCATCAGAATTTCCAAAGGGCGGAGAATTGCCAGAGGTGGTTCAGAGAAATCGTCAGCCATATATGCATATTGGAAGCTATAGGTTTGAAACCAATGATGCCAGACAAATGGCAGCTTGGGGATTCGACTTTTTAAAATACGATTGGCGGATAGATGTCAACTCAGCAGAACGGATGTCTTCGGCCCTTAAAAATTCAGGCAGAGATATCATCTTCAGCTTATCCAATAATGCACCTTTCGAGAAAGTCAATGACTGGTCGAGGCTAGCCAATATGTATCGTACCGGTCCTGATATCAAAGACAGTTGGAACAGCTTGTTTATGAATACTTTTTCCCTGGACCCGTGGGGGCCATATACAGGTCCTGGTCACTGGGCCGACCCTGATATGATGATACTTGGCAAGGTATCTATAGGTCCTGTTTTACACTCTACCCGCTTGACGCCTGACGAACAATACAGCCATGTGAGTATGTTCAGCTTATTGGCCGCCCCACTGCTCATAGGATGTCCTTTGGATCAATTGGATGCTTTCACTTTGAGTTTATTGACCAATGACGAAGTCATCGCAATCAACCAGGATCCGTTGGGTAAAGCTGCCAGGTTGATTGTCGATAAGGATGGTATACAAACTTGGCTCAAACTACTTGAAGATGGATCGTATGCAGTCGGACTGTTCAATATTGACGGCTATGGCACGATACCCCAGTCTTATTTCCGATGGGGGGATGAAAAACCTAAGTCCTTTAAATTTGATTTCAAAACAATTGGTCTGCCCGGAAAATGGAAGGTCAGGGATGTATGGCGACAAAAAGATCTAGGATCGAGGAATGCATCCATCCGTACCTCCATTCCACATCACGGTGCCGTGTTATGGAGGCTGATCCCAAAATAAACACGAAGCACTATAAATACATACCTTCCTTGATATTTTTAATTAACGAATATGCAAACTTACAGGATGATAAAAAAGCTCTTTTTATGCGCAGTGTGGTTCGCAATGTTGCAGCCTTCCTTAGAAGCCCAGGTTCTTTCAGGGCATGAGATCCCAGCTTTGCCAGATGCTGTAGCAAGGATGGCAAATCTGAAAAGAGAGTGGACTGCCCTACAGCAGACTCCGCCAAAACTCGCGGTCAGAGACTGTTTTCTTTTTTTATTGGATGCATTAGACACTCATTTTTTGGAACCGAAGCAGGTCGAATGGGTATTGAAACTAGTGCAGACACGGATGATCAGCGACCCTGCTGCCGGCAAGAGCTATGGCAATATATTTTGGGGCTGGCACGAGACCGGCATCGATGTAGGTGATGGTAATAATATTGAATTCTGCATGCAGTATGGATTGCCCATCAAACTCGTGTTCAACGATAGGCTTTCTGATGAAGCCAGAAAGACACTGGATGAAATATTTACGCTGGGGATCCAGGGAGCCAGAAACCAGGTCGTACGTATTTCTTACACCAATATTTTTCTGATGAAAATCTGGAATTTCGTTGCATTCGGCCAGGTCTACCATCAACCAGCTATGCTGGAAGAGGGAAGGCACTATTTCGATCAGTGGTTAGACCATGTATCACGATATGGTAACAGGGAATATGACAGCCCAACCTATTGTGGAGTCGACCTGGAGTCATTATTGCTGATGTACCGTTTTACCACCGATGCCGACATCAAATCAAAAGCGAAGGATGCACTTACCTTTTTACTCAATGACCTTACAGCACATTATAACCCGGTGGCTGGCATTTTGGCCGGCGCCCATAGCCGCGATTACAACCGGGTATTCAGCCGGGACTTGCTGGAAGAAAAATATATGAATCCCCTGCTGGGGCGCGCCAATAACAATGTGCATCTATTCCATCAACTCTGCCTGGCTACCTTGAAGGAGCTAGGCTTATCCCCGGATCAACAAAACTGGATGCACCGGAAAAACAGGTTTATTGTACAGCGATGGGATAGCCTGGACAATGCCTATGCTTGTGACTTCGTCGGCCAAAAAGTATCCCTGGCTTCTTCCAATCAGGCCTATAGCCCGGATGATAAACCCTTCGTGATATATCTCAATAGTTCTCGGATTCCTGAAATGCCCAATATAGCCTTCGTCATGGAGGGCAGGGATGATCACTACGGCACCTGGGCCACTGAAGGCATGGGTGAAAAGATGAAGCAGTTGATGCCTCCAGGCTATCCTTCCAATGGAGGCTGGGGTAAGACACGCCACCTGATGCCCTTTATGCAGTCCGCCCAAAACAAAGGTGAACTGGTGATGCTCGTATCAGGCAACAAAGACCATAACTGCATTAAGGATTACCTCAATTCCACCATTATCCTACCCAATTACTTTGATGAGCTCTGGACCGGCAATCATAAGATACCCGTGCCATCCATCGGTCACCAGGTACTGATTGACGAGACACGTACATTTTGTGCCCGGTTTGAAGATGTGGCGATCGCTTTTCGTTTTTTATGGGACAATGCAGATCCTGGGGTGATGCCGGTATTGTATAATGATGGCTATAAATTTGAAGCCAGTAGGGAAAAATTTCCATTGATTCATAATGGAACTTTGAGGATTACATTGCAACATCCTATTACTGGAAAGGCGAATATCGCGATTTGGTGGAAAACTGCTGAAGGAATAAATACAGATCAGGCATTCGTTGAGTTCAGGCAGGAAGTATTAAATGCAGCAGTATCCGTAAAAGAAGAAAATGGCACGGTGGATATTTTCGTTCCTACCCAGTCTGGCAAATTGGGGGTGCGTGCCGACTTGGCTACCAAAAAGCGTTTGGAATATTATAACCCCGCCCCCTTGCCCATTGACTTTTTATTCAATATTGATGGGAAAGAAATCGGCAAACCAGTGTTAGAACGATATACTATACCGGCTCAGAAATAACTTGAATTTGTCACACTCATAGTGGGCTGAGAGACTGTAAAAATGAAGGTCCATTGAAAATTTATATTTAATTTTTCAACTTCTTGCTCAAAGTTTCCTGGTCACCAACCAGCTCTAGTCCTGCGATCGAGGTACTATCATTAAAAATCAAGATTCCTTTTTTATCCCGCACTACTAATCGAATTTGAGCATCTATGCTTTCAGGGATCCTTCGATCCATCGATCCGCGTACCGGTGCTTTTAATAATCCGGAATTATTGCGGATTGCTTCAATCGTATAGTTGTATTTTCGATCAGTGATGCGGAGCAGCACGGTATCAGATTGGTGATTTTCCAATTTTAAATGAGCATGGGTGTAGGTAGCAAACCGATAAATAGTTTGCCCATGCAAAAAGAATCCAAGAAATCCGGTAAAAGATTTCCCCAACCACGGAATATTGGCTACTGACAGCATAAACGAACTATTCCCCTGTGAAAAGTTATTGGATTGCATCCAGATCCAGGCATCCGGCATAGACCTTCCCCAGTCCTTCTCAATATAACCGGCACCTCCGTCGAATCGATATTCTTGTCCATTCCTCACCAAATAGCCGCTGGTCTGATGAGTCAGGCTCACCACACCGTGATAGCATTGCATGAATGGCACGTATCGGTACCATCCCATGATCCCTGGATTTAAGATTTTCCGAGGAGGAAGCTCAACCATATTTTTGAGTAATATCTCACCGTGCACAGAGCTACTATCGGTCTTCATTTCGAGTTTGATCTTGTCTTTGGAAAAATAATTTTGTCCAATTCGAATGGCAAACTCTTTCTTCGAAAACACAAATTCTTCTATCGGAAATGAATAATAGTCAGTCTGAGCAGTACGACCATCAATGATCTGTATAAATGCATGTTGCTCCTTTCCATTGCGTGACAAGGAGATCCCTGGAATGACACTAAGAATAGAGGTCCCATCGGCTGAAACCATTTTAAAGTACCAACCTTCAAAATATTTTCTTCGCTTTTTATTACCCAAAAAGATGTCGGGATGAGCCATTTTTTTAAAGGCGTATCCTGGTAAATAATGATGTTTAGAAAAAACGACCCCTTTTGGCATTTCCTGCGCTGACAAGCTTCCGAAGTCTACCCATGATATCAGTACAAAGAAGAAAAAACTAGCCCAAGACCCATTCATTGCTTTGCGATGATCATTCATTATCGTGTCTTCCTAATCTTGAATTACAAATAAATTATAAAGATACTAAAAGCATATCGCCACCTTCATTTATTCAAAATAGTTTATATAGAGCATAGAGCACAAGAGTAATTTTGAGTACAAAAGATTATTTTCTACCTCACCCTAAAAGTTGGACCAGGATAGTTTTCATTCCGGTGTATATACTACTAAAACCATAAAAATCATAAACCTACATAGCGCCTAATCTCTGATAATTACAGCCGGCTAATCATTTTGAGTCTTTCTCTTTGGCAAAGTATTAACAAGACTCCTATCAATTCCTTACTTTGAGGAATAAAAAAATACTTAAGGAGTAATCTCCATTCATATATCTCAAGAACCACAAGGAATGAAAATAAAAAATAAAAACGAGATCAGTCGCCGCGACTTTGTAAAACATACAGCGACCCTGGCTTTGGGGGCAGAAGCCTTGATCCCCGGTATTCCATTGACCAATATGCACCTCCTCCAGGATGATCTGATTAAAAAACAAAGCGTGTACCAGGCCATGGGTACCAGGGTAGGCGAAGTCACTGATACGACTGCTATAGTCTGGACACGTATCACCCTCAATGCAACGAGGAATAATGAAGGTTTGGTCATCCCAGGCAGAGCCCAGAACTATCGCGGCAAGGAATTGCCAAAAGTCACTGTGCCTATCGAAACATTGGAGGGTGCCTGTCCTGGACATGCAGGCTATATCAGGCTTCAATATAGTCCCAATGAAAATTTGAAAGGAGGAAAGCATACAAAATGGATTGAAGTATCAGCCGGTAATGATTTTATTCATCAATTTCGTTTGACAGGATTGAGTGCGGCTACTACCTATCATTATATAAGTGAGTCCTGCCTGGTAATAAATAAAAAAACAATCACGAGCTTTCGGGGTAGATTTCAGACTGCTCCTCATGCAAGCACTTCCAGTGACCTCCTTTTTTGCCTGATGACTTGCCAGGGATATCCTGATCGGGGTCACCCGGATGGACATCATATCTATCCGGCTATGCTTGCCCTCAACCCACAATTTGCCTGCCTCACAGGCGACCTCGTATATTATGACAACGATATGCCCAGAGCCTTGAATGAAAGTATAGCCAGATACCACTGGGAGCGTATGTTTAGTTTGCCCCGATTGATTGACTTTAATCGAAATGTAGGCACCTATTGGTTAAAAGATGATCACGATACCCTGGATGACGATTCCGAACCAGGAGCCACCATGGGTGATTTTACTTTTTCACAGGGACAGCAAATATTCAGGCAACAAGCTCCGATCAATACAGGACCGGAATACAGAACCTTTCGTTGGGGTGCTGATCTGCAGATCTGGTTATCAGAAGGCAGGGACCATCGTTCTGATAGCGACCTGCCGGACGGACCTGACAAAACCATCTGGGGCTCAGCACAAAAAGCATGGTTCAAAAAAACGGTAAAAGAAAGTACTGCTACCTGGAAGATCCTGATCAGTCCTACCCCATTCGTGGGCCCGGATCGCAAACAGAAAAATGACAACCATAGCAATGCAGGGTTTAAACATGAAGGTGATGAGCTTCGCCAGTGGATGCAGGAAAATGTCCCTGACAATTTTTTTGTAATCTGTGGCGACCGTCATTGGCAATATCATTCAGTACATCCGGTGACAGACCTTCATGAATTCAGCATTGGAGCAGCCAGTGACGAACATGCTGGTGGCACCCCCGGTGAAGACAAAAACTATCACCGCTTTCATCTGGTCAAAGGCGGTTTTATTTCGGTAAAACTTACACGATCCGCAGATTTAAGTAAGATTTCTGTGAGACATCATGATATTCATGGGGCTATAGTGTATGAATGGAGCAAAGAAAGGAAGGTGACTGCATCATAACCTCCACTAACTACCTTCTAAATTTATTTAACCAATTATATTCCATGAAGTTTAATTTTTCTGTGCTGATCATGATAGTCATATCAAGCTGCTTATTTCTTCCCTTGCTGCGGGCATCTGATCATGGAATAAACCAGGATCCTATTGTAAAAAAATTCTCCTACGAGACCTTATCTTTTTATCAAAAAAAACTCTTCGATGAATTCCTCACAGAGGAGATTCCTGCAGGTGCATCGATCACCTCCATACTAACTGATCACACCAGTATACGAACTAAAACCCGGCTGGCTGAAGCATTATTGTTTAGAAACCATGAGGGTGATAAAGGGCAAGCTGCCATCATCCTACAATGGATCCTGGCCAATCAAAACCAGGATGAGCAGAGCAAATACTATGGCATCTGGAAGACTTCTATATCCAATGATTTGCTTGATCAAAACTGGCGTGAATTTATAGGCTGTGATCTGATTATCATTAGACATCACTACCGCTCGCTTTTGCCTGCTGAAATTATTGGATCCATTGAAAAGGGGCTGATACATGCCGCCAAAGGAGCATTGATAAGAAATGTATCGGCAGGTTATACCAATATCTCCATTATGAGTGCATTTTTAATGGAATATGTTGGCACAGAGTTTAAAATAGATGAACTAAAAAACGCCGGCTTGACCAAAGCACGTGATATCTACACCTTATATCAGAAGCACCATACCTGGAGCGAATACAATTCACCTACTTACTATGGCGTCGCTTTGATCGGACTGGCCTTATGGCGTGAGTTTTCTTTTTCCTCAGAAATGCATGACATGGGCCTGTACCTTGAAAAAGAGTTTTGGCATGAGATCACTACCTTTTATAACCCTCGATTAAAGAATATGGCCGGACCTTATTTCAGAGGATATGGAATGGATATGAAAAAATATTTTGCCATTGTCGGTATCTGGATCGCGCTCGCGCATGACGATGAACGGTCAGCTCCTCTACCTTCAGGTGACGGACCCAAGTATGGTGAAATGAGTAACCTCGCCACGATCTTCCATTTAGGTATATCCATCCCCCGGGAGGATATGACCAAACTAACCACCTTTACAAAATCGAAGTATATCACGCGCATAATACCTAATGAATACAAAGGCGATAGTCTCAAAATAGTCACTGCTACGATCCATGAGGATTGGATGATGGGCGGATTGCAGGGCAATCGCAGAATATGGAATCAAATAAAAGCTGGTACGATTCATTGGCTCTCAGAGGAAGGTGATATCGCCTGGTTGCTGGTACCGGGAGATGGCAAGACAAATGTAGTCGTCGATAAAAACAAAATGACCATCCTGAAGGCAGATCAAAATTTAACCAGTTTTGAACTATGCATTTATGCCAAACATATTCATCCAGATAGATTCTCCAGGGGTATTTGGAGTTTGCCAGGTATGCAACTTAAAATTAAAACCGGCCTTCCCTTACCAAGAGTTGTAGAGGTACCAACTCAAATGCTACAAAGTGAATACGCCCTCTCAGAACAGCTTCCTTATTTAATCAAACTTGTATTTGAAGTTCCTCCAATCTGGAAAAGTGATAAAGCCATGCTGCAGATCAGGCCTAAAAAAACCAAGCTGTAAAAGTTTATATCTTTAAAAAATGCTTTTTAGTTCAAGTTATAGGAAGTTCAATTTTGAAAATCACTCATTCAGGTATATTACTGCCATCATTGTGATTTCTATTATTGGGTCAACTAATTTCAAGGCCAAAGGGCAAAGTTTGGATTTTCATAAGTTAGAATCACCGATACTATTCAGAGGAGATTCGATGACAGCCTATCGTGATCCTATGGCAGTATATCATCACAAATTGTTTTATCTGTATTTCACACTGATCGAGATCGAACCTGATGGAAAAATCTTTTCCTATACCGCTTTAAGTAAGAGCAAGGATTTGATTCATTGGACCGCAGTACAAAAATTAACCCCAAGAGACCAGACCCTAAATTTTTCAAGTCCAGGCAATGTCATTCGATATAAAAATAAATGGGTCATGTGTCTGCAGACCTATCCCCGGCCTGAGTATACCAGGGATCAAATGCCGAGATATGGTACAAATAACGCTCGCCTGTACACTATGACCAGTAAAGACCTGGCACACTGGACTGCACCACAACTCATGAAAGTAAAAGGGGATACCGTATCCATGGAATCTATGGGCCGAATGATCGACCCATTTTTGATAAAAGACCAGAAAGACAAAAATAAGTGGTGGGTATTCTACAAACAAAATGGAGCCAGCAGATCTTATACCAATGATCTGAAGCAGTGGCACTATGAAGGTCATAGCCCTGCCGGAGAAAATACTTGCATCGTAGAGGTAGAAGGACAGTATCTTATGTTTCATTCTCCTGAAAATGGCATCGGGATTAAAAATTCTACTGACTTGATCCATTGGAATGACTGGGCCCCCACTCAGATACTTGGACAAAAAGAATGGTCTTGGGCCAGGGGAAGAATCACCGCCGGTTTCGTACTGGACCTTTCGAAAAAAAATAATATCCACCGCTATTTGATGTTTTTTCATGGGTCCGGCCCCAAAACAGAACAAGCAGGCGATTTTGACAAAAATGCTTCGATTGGCCTGGCCTGGAGTACAGATTTGAAGCATTGGGATTGGCCAAAATAATTTTTTTTTGATTTTGAAGAAATTAAATATTTTTAAATCAATGCGATTACTTCAAGCTCTCCTGATTATCTTATGGTATCCTGTAATTGCTGTGAGTCAACAATTACCTGCACCGACAAACTTACGCTGCGACCTGTTATTGCATCCGGAGAAAGTGAGTCTGCACGGACTGGAAACTGCAATGACCCTTACGGAAGCGCTGAGCGTCCAAAAAAAATATGAATACGCTAAGATTTTTAACCAAACACCTAAACTGTTCTGGCAAGTAGATACTACCATTAAAAAAGTGAAAGCTTATCGTATACTGGTAGCGTCCGACACGGAGACCTTAAAGCGGAACAAAGGCGATCTATGGGACTCAAAAAGAATCAGATCAAGTCAACAATCTGCCACCTACGAAGGAAAATCATTGAAACCCGGCAAAATCTATTATTGGAAAGTCCAGATATGGAATGAAAAAAACGGTAAATCCCCCTATTCATCAGCACAATCTTTTAGCCTCAGTGACACCGACAGTGCTGGGTCTTTTGCGCATTATCCACTCGCGGCAGAACTTCAATCACCGGTATCAATAGAGCAAAGAAAAGATGGAGTCTACTTTATTGATTTTGCAAAGGATGCATTGAGCCAATTGCAACTGCATCTGACCAGTTTGGAGGACGATACCCTTATGATAGAGGTGGGCGAAGCTTTGGAAAAACCAGGCCATATCCACAAAAATCCCGGTCGCAATATCCGGTATTTAAAAATCGCCTTACCCATCTCGAAAGGAACAGGTGATTATACCCTGGACTGGCCTTATAACGAACTTAGAAATAGCCGCAACCCAGTTTTGATGCCGGAGTATATCGGCGAAGTCTATCCATTCAGGTACGTGACTATTACAAACTTCAAAGGCAAACTAACGAGTTCAGACATTAAACGAAAAATGATTCATTACCCTTTTGACCAGCAGGCCTCTAGTTTTACATCCAGTGATACAGTACTCAACCAGGTCTGGGATCTATGCAAATATTCCATGAAAGCCACCAGTTTTACAGGATTTTATGTCGATGGAGATCGAGAACGAATACCCTACGAAGCTGACGCCTTGATCAATCAACTCTCTCATTATGCAGTAGATGCAGAGTACAGTATGGCTAGACGCACTTTGGAATATCTGATATTTCACCCCACCTGGCCTACAGAATGGAGTCTGCAAAATGTATTGATGGCCTGGAATGATTACCTCTATACCGGGGACGACGCCTTTATTAAAAAATATTATTCTCAACTTCAAAAAAAAATGCTCCTACCACTGGCTGGAGCTGATGGTTTGATCAGCACGAGGACAGACAAACAAACTGATGCTTTTTTGACTTCAATTCATATCAATAAAGACTTTGACAGACGCAGAGGATTACATGATATTGTAGATTGGCCACAGAGCGGTGATTATATCGGGGATGAAAAAGCGTATAGTGGCGAGACCGATGGTTTTGTTTTCAATCGGTACAATGCCGTCGTCAATGCTTTCTATTATCGCAACCTGGTATTGATGCAACAAATATCCACGGCGCTGCACAAGACAGCTGATGCGGCATTTTATGCAAACAAAGCCAACCAGGTGTATCATTCTTTTCAAGAGGTATTCCGGCACCCCAATTCTGGCTTGATCAAAGATGGTGATAGTACCGATCATGTCTCCTTGCATAGCAATATGTTTGCTTTAGCATTTGGGTTGGTACCTCCAGATGATAAAACCCGGGTCGTACAGTTTATTGAGAGTCGTAAGATGGCTTGCAGTGTATACGGGTCACAGTTTTTACTTGATGCATTGTATGAAGCAGGCCAGGCAGACTATGCGCTGGAACTCCTGACAGCCACTACTCAAAGAAGCTGGTATAACATGATCCGAATAGGTTCTACAATATCCCTCGAAGCCTGGGACAAAGTCTACAAGCCCAATCTCGACTGGAACCATGCCTGGGGCGCTGCTCCTGCCAATCTGATCGTGAGGCATCTGATGGGAGTTATGCCACTTACACCGGGTGGAGAAATCCTTCAAATAAAACCTCAAATTGGTCACCTCGATTTTGCTCATTTAACGACACCTACCATACGTGGTATTGTCTCAGTATTTTTTGACAGAAGACCTGGCAAGGATTTATTAGAGGTGTTTATCCCTGGTGGCACTATGGCTAAAATCTTCGTACCCAGTAAGAAATCAACATCCAGGCTGTACATGAATGGAATCCGCCAACCCCTGACACCTGTGGATGGTTTTTTTGAGGTCCAAAACCAACTTGCAGGCAGACATCAGTTTGAAGTAAAATGATTTTAATGTGCGATCGGTTTAATGCCCATAACATGTATAGCTATTGTTTAGGTTATGGTGCTTGCTGGAGTCCAATTACTACATACATCTTTATCAGAAAATGCTCCGGCCTATACTGATGATTTGTTATTTTGCAACCTATTTAGGTTTGTCCAAAACACTTTTATGAAAATAATTAATCACAAGACCGTTATCCTTTCTGTAACAGTTTTGATTCTATTAATCAATATTTCTTGTCGAAATACGCTACCCAAACCTAAGGATTTGCCTGCATCTGAAAATATGCTTCCTTCAGTCGACGATGACTATCCATTTGACAAATTCACGCCATTTACATCTTTGTTTAATCGGCACAATCTCGGCAGCTGGACTATGCAGGACAGCGGATTTTGGTCAGTGGAAAATGAGGCTATCATAGGTCGACCATATCCTTCTAGTGCCAAAGATTCCTGGTTGTTATCGAATGATGAATACGATGATTTTGCCTTAAAGCTTGAATTCATGCTGCCCCAAAATGGCAATAGTGGGGTCGCAATCCGTATGCCGAGGGACTCTTTTGGTGATCCTGACCGGTATGGTTACGAAGTTCAGATATGTAATTTGCCAAAAAGAAAACTCACCGGGAGTCTGCTACATCATGCTGAATCATTTGGCAATAACAAGTATAATCCAGATTTATGGAACCAAATGACCATAATCTGTAAAGGTGATAGCATCATTGTATATCTCAATCATGAACAAATTTTAAACGAACGGGTAAATGGCTCGAAAAAAGGTAGAGTTGGGTTCCAAATTCCTAAGGACGCTCAATTTTCTAGCCAGGTTGCCAAATTTAGGAATATTTATCTGCAGAAATTGTCATCAAGACTGTCCAATATTCCACCGGATTATACAGGACTACCTTTTAAAGATTCGGTCTATACATTAGGACCTCAGGTAATCCCCGGCAAAATTGAATGCGCTTATTTTGACCTGGGAGGAGAAGGCGTTGCCTATCATGACTTAGAACCAAAAAATCTCGGCAGCGGTGGCCTCAATGTCAATCCTCGTCACCAAAGGCCACAGGCTACACCATATGAATGGGGATTTCGAATGCAGGAAGGCGTAGATCTTTCTTATACCAAAGATTTTGCAGACTTCAATCATTTGGACAACTATTATACACCAGCTTTGAATCAGTTTTATGTCGGGTGGACAGAAGACAATGAGTGGCTCAATTACTCAATCGATGTTAAGAGGGCAGGGACTTATAATATCAGAGCACTGTACAGTAATTATAATAACATCATCACCTTTGATATTGATCATAAAAAGGCCAGTACTTGCACATTGCCGGTCAATACCGGGAGTTATCACATTTGGAACAATGCATCGGTAGGCTCTATTACCTTTGATCAAACAGGACTACATCTTTTGACTTTTAATCATAACGCTAAAAACAATTTTGCATATTTTGAATTCATCTTTGAGGAGGAAAAAAGTACATCTGGCAGATCAGCTGGCAAGTCCCCAAATTCGCCATAATCTGTTTACCTGCAAACTTTTCCGAAAGATTTGCGTTCTAGCTTTAGTTTAGATCCGCCAAATACAATATTGATGCTGCCTGTCATAACCTATGAGTTTTATTTTATCGAAATCAGTCAGGCGGATATATGAACTTAAGAATAATGAATAATAATCGAAACAGATCCGGTAACCGATAAATATCCTCTATGAAAGCACTATACCTACTCATAGACTTCTTTACCATCCTGGTCCCTTTTATTTTCTCATTTCATCCAAAGATTCAGTTCAATAAAGCCCTTCGATATTTTTTGCCGGCTAATCTTTTGGCCGCCTCAATCTTTATCGTCTGGGATATCATTTTCACCAAAATAGGCGTTTGGGGATTTAATCCGGATTACCTGATGGGGTCCTATATAGCAAGTATTCCGATGGAGGAACTATTGTTTTTTATTTGCATTCCCTATGCCTGCGTTTTTACAGTCTTTTCTTTTAATATTTTTTTTAAGTTGACCTGGAATACCCGGACAGAAAATATTTTTGTAGTGGGAGCTTCTGCCATCCTATTAATAGTAGGAATATTAAATTATACCCGGTGGTATACTTCCACTACTTTCATTAGCCTGGCCTTATTCCTATTATTTCTAAAATATTGGGCTAAAGTAGCCTGGTTGAGTAAATTGGTCCTGGTCTACCCTGTTTTGCTGATACCTTTTTTTGTGGTTAATGGTATTCTGACCGGGACAGGACTACCAGCACCGGTGGTATGGTACAACGACAATGAAAATTTGGGCATCAGATTGTTAACCATTCCAGTCGAAGATATTTTTTATGGATTTGAACTTATACTACTCAACTTTTTTTTCTATGAACAATTTAAAGGCAAATTAATCGCAGAGCCGAATGAATAAGGACAAAGTAAATATCTTTTGGTTCAGAAGGGATCTGCGATTTTTTGACAATCATGGCTTTTTTAGAGCATTAAAGTCGGATCTCCCGGTATTGCCAATTTTTATTTTTGACAAAAATATATTGACTAAACTACCTTCCGAACAAGATACGCGCATAGATTTTATCCACCATTCGCTGACACTACTCCAGCAGGAGTTTATCAAAGCCGGATCATGTTTGACAGTCATCTTTGATGAACCTTTGCATGGTTTCGACAGGATCCTCAAAGAATATGATGTTCAGGCGGTATATACCAATCACGATTACGAGCCTTATGCTATCCAGCGAGATCAAGCAGTAGGCACCTGGTTCACAACTCGTAAAATTCAGTTTTTTACCTTCAAAGACCAGGTGATTTTCGAGCGATCAGAAGTAATGAAAGCAGATGGTACTCCCTATACCATATTTACACCTTACTCGAAAATCTGGAAACAGAGATTGGAATTAAATCCAATTACTACTTATCCGTCAGAGAAGTTATTGGCCCGGTTGTATCAAACCAAGATCAAGCCCTGGCCCACTGCTAAAGCATTGGGATTTGAAATAAAAACCAGTAAGGTTGCCCCGCCTGCTTTGGAGCCCGGCACAATCAAATCTTATCATTTGACCCGTAATCTGCCTGCAGTCAGAGGCACAAGCAATCTAAGTGTTCATCTCCGATTTGGAACGGTGAGTATCCGGTCACTTTGTCGCAAAGCGCTTACCTTAAATGAACAATGGTTAAATGAATTAATCTGGCGTGAATTTTTCATGATGATCTTATTCCACTTCCCTTATGTGATACATCAAAGCTTTAAAAGTAAATATGATGCCATCATCTGGAGAAACAACGAATCGGAGTTTGATGCATGGTGTAAAGGTGAGACCGGTTACCCGATTGTAGATGCCGGCATGCACGAACTCAACCAAACCGGCCTGATGCACAATCGGGTGCGAATGATTGTAGCGAGCTTCCTAACCAAACATCTGCTGATAGATTGGAGATGGGGCGAAGCGTATTTTGCCGATAAACTACTCGATTTCGAACTTTCCTCTAATAATGGCAACTGGCAGTGGGCTGCAGGATGCGGATGTGATGCAGCACCTTATTTCAGAATATTTAATCCATCGGAGCAGACCAGAAAGTTTGACCCTGATCATGTTTACATAAAAAAATGGTTGTCCGACGACCAGATATATTTCTTAAACCCAGTGGTCGACCATGTTTTTGCCAGAAAGAGAGCGCTCGAAGTGTACAAACATGCTTTGACTCCAACCTTATAAAAATGAATACTATACTCATCATCGGTGGGAGTGGCTTAGTTGGACGCCATCTTACCCAAATGTTACTCCGAGCAGGTTACAAAGTAATTTGGCTGACCCGCCATATCCAAAATGATATCGACATAGTCCAATACAAGTGGGATTGGCAGCGACAGACGATTGACCGTACTGCCTTTGAGGAAACTGACACCATCATCAATCTCAGTGGAGCCTCTATCAATGGTCGTCGCTGGAATACTGCCTGGAAAAAAGCAATCTATGATAGCAGGGTGAGGTCCACCAATTTTTTATTCGAGTGTATCTCAAAGCAACCTAACAAGATAAAAACATATATATCAGCCTCTGCTACAGGGATTTATGGCGTCACTACCATAGACCATATCTTCCATGAAACAGATGAGCCCGCCAATGATTTTTTGGCCAAAACCTGCCAGGATTGGGAATCTGCAGCCAGTCAATTTTCATCATTAGGAATAAGGACAGTGATGATTCGATCAGGCATTGCCTTGTCATCTGATTCTACAGCCTTCAAGAATATTATTTTGCCTGTAAAATGGGGCTTGGGAGCAGCCCTGGGTACAGGACAACAAGTATTCCCCTGGATATATGTAGAAGATTTGTGTGGAATATACATGAGGGCCGTTGAATACACCTCGATGTATGGTGCCTACAATGCTGTAGCACCGGAATCCATCACTAACCACACTTTGATGAAATCTTTAGCCAATCATTTACAAAAACCATTCTGGCTACCCAATGTACCGGCATGGGTCATTAAAACTTTGTTCGGTCAGTTAGCAGACTCATTATTACATGGCTCCAGGATTTCGGCTGATAAAATACAGTCTACCGGATTCAAATTTGAATATCCTCAATTGAATAAAGCCCTGGACGCGATTGTACCCAGCCGCCATAGTTAAAAAAATCCAGTTTAATCCAAAATTAGGTCCATTAATTTACGGACTCCACATTCTCCATATTTTCTATATTTTCCTGGCTGTTTCCTTCAGGCAATGGCTGAGACTCTTCTTGCTGAGATGCCTCCTCAGGCGGCCGGATCACATTGATCAGTGCTTGTGGCAGGATATCCGACAGCTCATTCTTTCTTCTTGAGAACATTAAACCAACCATCATTATCAGGACGGAGATCAGGAGAGTCTGAATGATTAATGATTTGTTGACCATCGGCAATCTCTGTTCCGGGAGAATGGAGAGGAATAACAATACGGTAATCAGTCCCCGTGGAGCGATATATAGTAATGGATCCGTCTGTATCTTAAATAATTTGAGTGTAATCCATCGAATAATCATGATGATGGTTACGATGCCCACAGCCCAGGGCAAAGAATCAGGGTTCAGTATTTCGGAGGCTTCCATAAGGAAACCAAATAACATAAAAAATAATGCTCTGACCAAAAAAGTAGCTTCATAGTTGACATCCTTAAACTTGAGGATCTCCTTGTTTAATTTCTCGGGCTTAAAATACTCTATCCATTTAAATCTTTTTAGTTCATCCAGGTTGCCCAGAAAAAGGCCCAGCACGAGTATAAAGATTAAACCTGGCAAGTGGTAGATTTTTGAAACTGCATAAATAAGTATAACCAGCAACATGATAGGGGTAAAAGTCACATGGTTTTTGATCCTGCTGAGCAAAAAGGATAGCCCGAGCACAGAGACAAAGGAAACCAGGATCATTATTAATAATTCTAAAATGAAATTGCCAAAAGATACACCATTGATATACTCATTCAACGCCAGGAAATTGAAAAACAAAACTCCAATGATGTCAGAGAGACTACTTTCATAGATGACGAACTCTTTGTCAATTTTGGGCAAATATCGAACGCTGGGGATGGCAATAGCACTGCTCAGCACACAAAAAGGGATCGCATTGACCAGGTTAAGCTTTAAATCTTGATGGTCAAAATAATAAAAAATGCCTGCAATTGCGAATGCAGATGCCACCATAGGTATTAAAGCTACAAAAAAAGACTTTGTGATCATCGGCACTTTCTCGTGTGTGAGCTCCAGCTCCAAAGACCCTTCCAATACGATCAGAATCAGTCCAATAGTGCCAAGCGCCGGCAATAAGGGATTCAAGTCAGGTATATCCAATTGAAATAATTCTACGGCTTGTTTGACTACCCAACCTAACAATAGTAGCATGATCACCGAAGGAATCTTTGTCAACGAAGAACTTATATCAAATAAATAGGCTATCAACAATAAAGTACACACTAATATGATGATTGTCGTAGTCATATGTTAAATTTAATAAATTTGAATTTCGCTTAAAAATGAGGCAATTGATTGATAGTTAGCATTCAATCCTATTAAGAACTCAGAATATATGCAAAGTATTTCAAATATCTGACTTAAGTTCATAAAAAACAAACAAGATCGACGAACACCAAACCTGGCCAGCTATAAAAAATAGCTCATACAAATCCAAAAAACAATAATTTTGATAATTGTGGAACCTTATCCTATCCAGTCAACCACTTCTATCTTTCAATCATTTAACCAGATTGACAGACAATCTTATCACACGATCATCAGGTACTTTAATCAGCATGTCGAAGAAATAAAATGTCTCAATTTTGAGGAATATTTTGAGATATTGACCAGCTATGTCAATGCTTTATTTGAAGCAGGTGCCTATCAAAAACACGCTCTAATGGCAGATGTGGTCATCGAAGCTTCGATCATCAACAATGTGCGTGTATACCAGGGCATTGCCCTGTTCGAAAAGACCTTGTTTCAAAAAGCGGCCTCTTTATATCACTTGCATCAATTTGAAGAAAGTGCTCATATTCTGACAGAATTGATAAAAATAAATCCGTCGGATGAGACTTTTCAAACCTTTTTAAGAAAAAACCGGCTTTTAGTCAAGCCTGCTTATTTGCGCAAATCACTAGGTTTAGCAATTGTATTCTATTTTATAAGCATCCTGGTGATAGCTTTGACTACTTTTTTTTTAGACCCCTTCTATCCTCAATACACCCCTCTGGCCGACCAATGTAGGAATCTTGCTTTTATGTCAGGTACTGGATTGATTCTCATTACAGATGGAATTCACAGACTCAGCGTATTGATGCAGGTGCGTAAATTGACTGCTCAGTCAATAGAAAAGTTAAAGAGAAGCTAATCCATCACTCCATACTTATCCATTTCCTGTACCTTTGCGCCCAGACCAAAAAAAGCAGTCTTTTTACCTATGTTTGACCTATTAAAGAGTAGCCTTAAAAAAATATTTGGAGGCTCAAAGCAAGACAAAGATATAGCTCGTTATCAGCCACTTGTAGATGCCTCTCTGGCATACCATGCCACCTTGGGAGATATCACACATGATGAGCTCCGCGCGCACACCATCCGTTTTAAAAACATTATAGCCGAAGGACTGGCTGAGATCAATGCACAAATAGATCAGACCCGACTGGAAGCCAATGATAATGACGATCCTGAAGCGAAAGAAGATTTGTTTAAGGAAGTAGATGCTTTGTCCAAAGAAAAGGATAAAATACTAGAAGAAATTTTGTTGGAGATCTTACCGGAGGCTTTTGCCGTTGTCAAAGAGACCTGCAAACGCTTTGTCGAAAATGAGACTATTACAGTCACCGCCACTGATCATGACCGCAACCTGGCTGCAACCAAATCCTTCGTCAGGATAGAGGGTGATCAAGCCATCTGGTCCAACCATTGGATGGCTGGCGGAGGCGCCATCACCTGGAATATGATCCCCTACGATGTCCAATTGATAGGCGCTGCTGCGCTTCACGAGGGCAAAATCGCCGAGATGGCGACCGGAGAAGGAAAAACCCTGGTTTCCACACTTCCTGCTTATCTCAATGGACTCAGTGGTATGGGAGTACATATCATCACGGTCAATGATTACCTGGCAAAACGAGATAGCGAATGGGTAGGCCCCATCCATGAGTTTTTGATGCTTAAAGTGGATTGTATAGATAAATACCAACCCAACAGTATCTCCAGGAAGCATGCCTACGAATGCGATATCGTCTACGGTACCAATAGTGAATTCGGTTTTGACTACCTGAGAGATAACATGGTCATTTCACTGGATGAACTCGTGCAAAAAAAACATCATTATGCGATGATCGATGAGGTGGATTCCGTATTGATAGATGATGCCCGTACGCCATTGATTATCTCAGGCCCTGTAGCCCAGGGACAAGAAGAACAAGAATATATAGAGCTAAAACCCAAAGTAGAAAAAGTGATCGATGCCCAGCGTCGCCTCGCTACCCAGTTTCTGACGGAAGCCAGGCGCCTCATCAATGAAGGCAAGACGGGTACAGACGAAGGAGAAGGTGGCATGGCTTTATTGAGAGCTCACCGCGCTTTGCCCAAAAACCGACCACTCATCAAGTATCTGAGCGAAGAAGGTATCAAGGTGATCCTTCAAAAAGCAGAAAACTTTTATATGCAGGAGCAATCCAAAAATATGCATAAAGTTGATGCCTCCTTATATTTTACGATTGATGAAAAAAACCGTAATGTAGAACTCACTGACAGAGGAGGCGAATTTTTATCGCAGGGCAGTGAGGACCCTACTTTTTTTATTATGCCTGATATCTCCGTCAAGCTGACAGAGATAGATAAAGATCCATCCATCAGCGATACGCAGAAAAAAGAAGACAAAGAAAACCTGATCCAGGAATATGCGATCAAGTCACGACGGCTTCACTCTGTCAATCAATTACTCAAAGCCTACACCTTGTTCGAAAGAGATGAAGAATATGTCGTGATAGAAGGACAGGTAAAAATCGTCGATGAGCAGACAGGTCGTATGATGGAGGGCAGACGATATTCTGATGGTTTGCATCAGGCGCTTGAGGCTAAAGAAAATGTCAAAGTGGGCGATATCACCCAGACTTATGCCACGGTGACACTTCAAAATTATTTCCGCATGTATCATAAACTCTCAGGGATGACCGGTACAGCAGAGACCGAGGCCAAAGAGCTCTGGGATATCTATAAGCTGGATGTCGTCGTCATACCGACCAATAAAGCATGCATTCGTGATGACCGGGAGGATCTGGTCTACAAAACCAATCGAGAAAAATTTAATGCAGTTATAGACGAGATTGTAAATTTATCGACAGCGGGCAGACCCGTATTAGTAGGAACGACTTCAGTGGAAATTTCCGAAAAAATGAGCCGCATGCTCCAATTGAGAAACATCAAACACAATGTACTCAATGCCAAACAACACCAGCGGGAAGCGGAGATCGTCGCAGAAGCAGGTAAAAAAGGCAATGTCACCCTGGCTACCAATATGGCAGGGCGTGGTACAGACATCAAGATATCTGACGAAATAAAAGCGCTTGGTGGTCTCGCAATCATCGGTACGGAAAGACATGAGTCAAGGAGGGTCGATCGCCAGTTGAGAGGTAGAGCAGGTAGACAGGGGGATCCGGGTACCTCCCAGTTCTATGTGTCGCTCGAAGATAGTCTCATGCGATTATTTGCCACAGAGCGAATGGCTGCCTGGATGGATAAACTCGGACTCAAAGAAGGTGAAGTGATCCAACACAATATGGTCACTAAATCAATCGAAAGGGCTCAGAAAAAAGTAGAAGAAAACAATTTTGGCATCAGAAAAAGACTGCTGGAATATGACGATGTCATGAATATTCAACGCGAAGCCATCTACACCAAGCGAAGGAATGCCCTCTCCGGCGAGCGGTTGGTCGTCGATCTCAACAAGATATTTCAATCTGTGGCTGAAAATATAGTTACAGAATACAAAGGCTCCAATAATTTTGAAGGGTTTAGAGAAGAATCGATGAAGACTTTGGGGTTTGACCCTGATCTGAGCTCAGAGGAATTTCAATCAAGTTCAGAAGATACTATCATCCCGGCGTATCAGGCCAATGTACGTGAAAAATATGAGCGCAAAAAAGAACAAATCACTGATACGCTTCTGCCCGTGATCAAACAAGTACATGATCGTGAAGGTCAGCGATACAAACGGATCTCTATCCCATTTACAGATGGTCGCGCTCGCATGCTGCCCATCTCCGCTGACATCGAACCTGCAGTCAAGTCCAAAGGCAAGAGTATCATGCTCGACATCGAAAAAGCCATCACCCTCTCTTTAATTGACGACAGTTGGAAGGAGCATCTGCGCAACATGGATGAGCTGAAAGACTCTGTACAAGGTGCCAGTTTTGAGCAAAAAGACCCATTGGTTATCTATAAAATGGAAGCTTACGAACTGTTCGAAGGATTGGTAGGAAAGGTAAATAAAGAAGTGGCATCTTACCTGATGGATGGCAAGCTGATGATCCAGCAAGCTCCTCAGGAAGCCCGGGAGCGTAAAACTGACCTTTCCAAAGTCTCTACCAATAGGCGGGATGATGATGAACAAAACAGGAGACGCTCAGCTATGCAATCTGCTGGCCGTGAAGAAGTGCAGAAAGTAGAGACGATACGCAGGACGGATAAAAAAATCGGACGCAATGATCCTTGTCCATGTGGCAGTGGCAAAAAATACAAACAATGTCATGGAGCAAATGCATAATGCACCGCGCCTTGATTAGAATTATATTTACTTTTTAAAAATCAGCATGATTTGAGAGCGATATTAATCATCACCATTGTATACTTTAGCCTACCGGTTTTCGGTCAGTCAGGGCACACTCAAATAAATGAAAACCCGACCGTTGTCAGGCTAAATGAATATTTCATTCAATATAATATGCGGAAGACAGAGTATCCAGGCTGGAGGATCCAGGTATTTGCTTCTACCGACCGCAGGGAAATGGAATCCACCCTGGCAAGTTTCAAAAGCCGCTTTCCTCAATATTATGCCAAATGGACGCTCAATGATCCCTATTATCAGATCAGGGCCGGCATATTTATTGATTACTCTGATGCCATGCAAGGCCTTAATGAAATCAGGAAAACATTTAGGTCTGCTACCCTGATCACCGATAGAATTCGTCGTGAAGAAGTGTTGAACAATCTATGAGTAGCGCATCCCTCAATCGCTCCGCATTAGGCAAACTGGACTGGATCACCCTGGTCACCTATATCTGTTTGATTCTGATAGGATGGATGATGATTTATGCATCAGGTTATTCTGAGCTCAGTGAGACCGTGACCCCTTTTTTTAAGACCAGTGCAGGCAAGCAATTGATGGCCATCATTATTTCCGCTTTTTTGTTCCTCGTGGTCTTCATTACCGATAGTAAGTTTTGGAGTACCCTGGCCTATCCGATTTATTTATTAGGGTTGATTTCGCTCATTTTGGTCCTTTTTTTAGGTCATAAAATTAAGGGCTCGGTATCCTGGTTTAATTTGGGAGGATTTTCTTTTCAACCTTCAGAATTTGCCAAGTTTGGGACTGCGCTGGCTATGGCTGCTTTTATCTCCTATTACAAAACCAACCTCAAGCAGCCAAAGTCCAGGATGATTGCTATGGGGATATTTGCGCTTCCTATTGGTCTGATACTCCTGCAGCCGGATGCAGGATCTGCGATCACTTATGGCTCCTTTTTTATATTGTTATTCAGAGAAGGATACAATCCTGTTTGGTATATCATTGGCTTGTCCTTGCTTGCTTTATTTATACTTGCTTTAAAATTTGAACCCTATTATGTCATCGCCTACCTCATTTGTTTCGGGGCAACCATTATTTATACCCAGCTTAAAAAAAATCGATTACTTAATGTAGTCCTTCTGGCATGTTGGGGGCTTTTGATCGCTTCCTATTGGGTCTCTATTCCATTATTGTCTTTGGTGGGCGTCCTGAGTGTGGGATTGCTGTTTTTTGTTTACCAGGGCAACAAACAAAGGCTGCAGAAATTATTAATCATCCTGGTGCCTTCTATCCTGGTAGGGGCAGCATTTACCAAAGTCTCCCAACACTCTGTAGAAAATTTTCTCAAACCCCATCAACGTGAGCGTATCAATGTATGGTTGAGACCGGAGATGTGTGATCCGCGTGGCAATTTATACCACGTATTGCAGTCCAAACTCGCCATCAGCTCAGGCAATTTTTCGGGAAAAGGCTTTTTACAGGGCACTTTGACTAAGCTCAATTATGTACCGGAGCAAAGCACTGATTTTATATTTAGTACCATCGGCGAAGAGCAGGGATTTTTGGGTATAGCAGCCATCGTAGGCCTTTTTGTGTTGCTCATGTTCAGGGCCATCCTGATCGGCGAACGTGCACGTAATGCCTTCACCCGAGTCTATGCTTACAGTTATATGGGATTTATCCTGGTACATTTTTTTATTAATATAGGCATGACGATGGGATTGGTCCCGATCATGGGGATTCCACTGCCTTTCATCAGCTATGGAGGTACTTCCTGTATGATATTTTCATTGATGACCGCTGTCCTGCTCAAACTGGACACGGCCAGGCATTCGGTATAATTTTTATTGAGATCAGCATGGGGGTAAGTTTTACAAAATGTATTGATGACAAGGACAGCAAGGCTCGCACTGGCCTGTTGCACACAGACCATGGCACCATCGAGACCCCCATCTTCATGCCGGTCGGCACCGGTGCGTCAGTCAAAGGGGTTTCATCAAAAGAATTGACCGACCAGGTGCATGCTCAAATCATACTGAGCAATACCTATCACCTGTACCTGAGACCTGGACCAGAGGTTTTAAGCGCGGCAGGAGGCATCCATAAGTTTATGCAGTGGCACAAGCCGGTGCTGACAGATAGTGGTGGATACCAGGTATATTCTTTGAGCAACCTTAGAAAAATCAAGGAAGAAGGAGTGGCATTTTCGTCGCACATCGACGGATCCAAGCACCTTTTTACTCCAGAATCCGTCGTGGACATTCAGCTCAAGATCGGAGCAGACCTCATCATGGCCTTTGATGAATGTCCGCCTTACCCCAGTGAGTATGCTTATGCCAAGAATTCCATGGAGCTCACACATCGATGGTGGGCCAGGTGCCATGCACACTTTGAGCAGTCAGCTATGCCTTATGATTATCAACCTGCTTTGATACCCATTTGCCAGGGTTCCGTATACAAAGATCTTAGAACCGCTTCGGCGCAATTTATAGCCAGCTACGACACGCCGGTCAAAGCGATTGGTGGGCTTTCCGTTGGTGAAAAAAATCAGGACATGTATGACATGATCGAATGTGTCAACGAACATCTGCCCGAAGACAAGGCACGGTACCTAATGGGGGTCGGCACCCCTGAAAATATTCTATTATCTATTGAAAAAGGCATAGATATGTTTGATTGTGTATTGCCGACTCGCAATGCCCGCCATGGGTTGCTCTATACCTCCCAGGGCATCATTAATATCAAGAATGCGCGATGGAAATTTGATCAATCCATCATAGACCCAGGATTGCCGGAGTCCTTTGCCTTACCCTACAGCAAGTCGTATCTTAGGCACTTGATTCAAACCAACGAACTGATGGGAGCTAGAATCGCTACCCTGCAAAATTTAAGCTTATATCTTTACCTGGTAAAGACTGCCCGCGAGAAAATAGAGCAAGGGGTATTCTCTACCTGGAAAAATAAAATGATCGACCAGGTCACATGCAGATTGGATTGAAAAAACTGGATTGGTATATCATCAAAAAATATTGGGGGAGCTTTTTCTTCACCGCTTTTTTATTTACCCTGATCGCTTTGGTGATCGACTTCAGTGAAAAAGCAGAAAAATTTGTGGAAGCTTCAAAAACCCTGTCGGTCCCACAAATATTACTACAATACCAACTCAATTATATCCCCTTTATCAATGGATTGCTTTGGCCTGTATTTTCACTGATCTCGGTCATCTTTTTTACCAGTAGGCTGGCTTACAACTCAGAGATCATCTCGATACTAAATGCGGGTGTCAGTTTTAAACGATTGTTGCTACCCTACCTTGTGGCTGCAAGTAGCCTGGTAGTCTTGCTTTTATTAGCCAATCATTATATCATCCCGCTGGCCAACAAACCTAAATTGGACTTTGAGCGATTGTACATCAAACGGGACGGTGAGAAAAGATCCAGCGGCACCAGTATGCATTTTTTTATTGCCCCTGATACCAAAGTGTATCTCCGAAGCTATTCTCCCTCAGACAGTATGGGTTATACTTTTAGGCTGGAGCGTTTTGAAGGAACTACATTGGTATCCATGCTCAAATCACAATTTATTGAGTGGAGTCACAAGACGCACGACCGCTGGACGATCAAAGATTACGAGATCCGGACCTACAAAGATTCAGTAGAAAATATAGAAATCTTTACCGGGCAGGAATTGGACACCGTACTTAATATGCTACCCTCCGACTTTGAGTTTTATGTCAAACAAAAAGACCTGATGACCACACCCCAGTTACAAGCCCTGGTCAGAAAAGAACAATCAAGAGGCCTCAATCCCATCAAAGGATATATCACGGAGATCTATCGGCGCACAGCTGATCCATTTACCATAATCATCCTCACCATCATCGGGGTGGCTATTGCCGCACGAAAAGTCAGGGGAGGCATGGGTTTACACCTGGCGATCGGCATCTCTATCGGGGCGATATTTGTATTTATATCCAAGTTTTCAGTAGTTTTTTCGAGAGATCCCAATATTCCATCCATTGTAGGGATCTGGCTGCCTAATATTGTGTTTGGAGTAGTGGCTTGGGTTATGGTGAGGCGGGCGCAGGAGTGATTGGAGTTGGTAACGTATCGTCTACCTAACGAAGCCGAAGGAAGTCAAGTCTGTGAGGCGGCCCGTTGGGTGCAAACTCTTGACTTCCTTGAAGGGTTTCCTGGAACTTGGTTAAACCGCTTTATCAGCGTCCAAAAAAGTCAAGTGCAAGCGCTGTTTCTTTCAGCAAAACTAGCTCAATAGCCATTTCTATCATTTTCAACAATACAAATCATCTTTTTACATATATATTGATGTTTATATACATCGTTTTATAATTATTTTGATGTTTATAAACATCGTTTTATGTATATTACGATGTTTATATTAACCAAATTGGGTATATTTGTACTAATTTGATTAAAAAATGGATAAGATAAGACAAGAGCACAATCAATTTTTACAGAACCTGGTTACTTCATTTCACAGAGAAATACAACAGGAAATCGGCTGGGATGAAAGGCTTTTGTTTATAAAAGGAGCCAGAGGGGTAGGCAAAACCACGCTCATCCTCCAATATATAAAACAGACCTATGATTTTGATACCAAGGCACTTTACGTATCGATGGATAGTCTCAATACAGCCAACTATACCTTGCTGGATATCGCCAAGCAACACTCCAATCTGGGTGGGACCCACCTTTTTATAGATGAAATTCATAAGTATGATCGTTGGAGTATAGAACTCAAAAACATCTATGACCTATATCAAAATCTCCACGTAGTGGTATCAGGGTTATCTATCCTGGATCTGTATAAAGGCAATGCTGACCTAAGCCGAAGAGCCATCACCCATGTTTTGCAAGGACTATCTCTGAGAGAATTCCTCAATATTCAAAATGACCTGGTGCTTCAGAGATATACATTGGCAGAAATTATAAAAGACCATGTCAAAATCGTCCATGAGATATTGAAAGTCACTAATCCTCTGCAATATTTTAAAGATTACCTGGCATACGGATATTACCCTTTCTATCTACAGGGAGTAAAGTATTTTCACCAAAAGCTCAATAATACGATCAACCAAATCATCGAAGTAGACATTCCAACACTTTTTAATCTGGAGGTATCCAATATTTCGAAAATAAAAAAGCTATTGTATCATATAGCTACCACTGCACCCTTCCAACCTAACTCTACCAAATTGGCTGCAAGTCTGGATCTAAATAGACAAACTTTAAATACCTATCTGCAATACCTCCAGGAAGGACAAATCTTACAGCTGTTATGGGATAGTACAAAAGCCTATAGCCTGATCTCTAAACCTGATAAAATATATCTTCAAAATCCCAACCTCTGCCACCTGGTACCCTCAGATCAAAAAAATATTGGTAGCTTGAGGGAAACCTTTTTTATGAATCAGGTGAATACAAATCATCGGGTAAGTACAGCCCAAAAAGGCGATTTTCTGGTAGATGATATCTATATATTTGAAGTGGGTGGCGAAAAAAAACGATTCAACCAAATAGCGGACCTGCCTGACAGCTACCTGGCTATCGATAATGAATTAATCGGTACCGGAAATAAGATACCGCTATGGCTATTTGGGTTTTTGTATTGAACACTATTAGGAATTGATTTGGTCATTATAGCCAAGGCTCGGAAGCATTAATTTGAACTTGTGTAAACCGATTAATCAGCACCGGAGGGAGGAAGTCAAGTCTGTGAGTCAGCTTTGGGTGTAAGCTCTTGACTTCCTTGTAGCATTGGTGGAACCAGTTTAAACAGATTTATCAGCGCGCAAAGAAGTCAAGAGCGGGCGCTATGGCCTTCTGCACAGACTTGACTTCTTCTATCAACCGCGGGCCCGGAGGAAGTCAATTCTAAGAGTCAGCTTTGGGTGTAAGCTCAAGACTTCCTTGTAGCAGCTAATAAAAAATCAAACCTCATTCAGACTGCACAATGATTTTTTTAACCGGCCCCTTTTGTCCCGGGACTAATCTGAATATATCCTTCAGCGTCGGGTCGATCCGTAATTCGTAGTTACTCAGCAGGTCTTTATTTTTAACTTCCACTCTGATCACCAGAGATGTGGCTGGGCGGAGTTTGGTGTTGATTATAAAATGGGTTCTTGGTGTCTCTTCGGGATAATTGGGCATATGATCTTTAGTTCTTGTCGACCAGGTGGGCAGGGTCGATGGCTCGAATGGCATCAATTTAACATCATTGAGATCGCCTTCTTCTTCGGGCAAAGCGATTTTAGTTGGCACAAAGATATTTTCCAAAAATTGACCACTGCTGTCCTCAGCCCATACAGCCACGACCGGGAGAAAACCAGACCGATCCATCTCTAAACTAATAGACCAGGTGCTGCCTTGATCCAACGTGCCATTGGTAGATACTTTATTAAAATTTAGATTTTCCATCCGTGGCCTGGATGGCGCAAATATTCTACCCAGCTCAGCGACAGGTTCAAGCAGACCGGTAGCCCCACCAACCAATAAAACAACAAAGGCTATACCTACTATTTTGATTTCTTTGCTCCAGGCGGATTTCAATTTTTCATAGCTATACCCTCTGATTGAACCCCAGTTATTTATAATATGAAATATGGCAAAGCCAATAAAACAAAGTCCAAATACGGTATGCGTTATTTCAATCTCATGGGTTTTTTGTTTGATATACAATAATATGCCGGTCAAGGATAATGCCAAAAATGCAAATGCGATGGAAAGACTGATTACCTGTTTTGATTTCATAAAGCGCTATATGTCAGGTTAGGTTAATGATTATTTCAGGGTCCGAAAATACCTTTTTACCACTGAAATAAAAATCGCCACCAAAATGCTGGTAAAACACTTCTATTTGACCTCTATTTAGATGCATTGACCAATTGCCACCTGGGTCACCACCAGTGAAAGGAGTGGACTTGGTATCATTAGATAGATTATAACAATATTTAATGTAACTTATTGATTAACTGATAAATATAAAAAGATACAGTTTTTTTAATAGTCTGAATGGACTCAGATATGGCGGATAAAAAATATTGAAGGACCCACAAAATCATTTTTTTGTTTAAATATTTCTTAAAAAGCCTCCACAAATAATATTTTGTTTAACTTTGAGGTCATAAACATTAAACAAAATGAAGTCTAATAGCTTTGTCCCCGCTTTAAACACACACCGAGATCGCCTGTTGAGCTTTGCGTTTAATCTTACAAAAAGCAATGATGACGCCAAAGACCTGCTGCAGGAGACATTCCTCCGGGCGCTGATGAACCAGGAAAAATTCCAGGAAGGCACCAATATCAAAGCATGGTTACTGACCATCATGCGCAATATATTTATCAATAATTATCGCAAGAAGTCAAAGACCAAAGTGCTGTTTGATTCAACTGACAATCTTTATATCCTCAATTCTGGTCCCAATCATATTGGCAACCAGGGAGAAACCAATATGCTGATGCAAGAGCTCAATGGTATGATCACCGAACTGGATGACACGATACGATACCCTTTCATCAAACATTTTGAAGGTTACAAGTACCAGGAGATTGCAGAGGATATGCAGCTGCCTCTCGGCACTGTAAAAAGCAGGATATTTTTCGCCAGAAAAGACCTCAAGCATAAGATTGAGCAACGGTATGGCAAGACCTTAGGGTTTAAAGATCTGAGCCTGAAAATGGCGAGCTAAGAGATACTTTGGTAGAGGCACGCTCCTCTTTTGGTTTGAATTAAAATTGAATTTTGGTTAAATAACTTCGTCGGACCTTAAAAGACCGATCTAAAGTAGGTGTTTGTATTTGCATTTGAATTTGAATTTGCTAAAACCCTCACTCTTCAAAAGCTCATTTCACTCTGCAAAGACCATTTCTTAGGTGATTCCAGTTCCAGCAATTTTCTTTTGACCTCAAGTCCTCCAGCATACCCCGTAAGCGAATGATCACTTCCAATGACCCGATGGCAGGGCACGATGATACCGATTGGATTACGACCATTGGCCATACCCACTGCCCTGGATTTATTGATATCTCCCAATTGTTTTGCTATTTCACCATACGAACGTGTATGTCCATAGGGTATAGTGAGTAATATATTCCAAACCGATTGGAAAAACTTACTGGCTGGTCCAAAATCGAGGGGAACTTCAAAGGTCTGTCTTTTTCCTTCCAGGTACTCTTCGACTTGTATCCTGGTTTGTGTCAAAAAGGGATGCCCTAATTGATTTTTACCCAAATCTTCGGGTAATATCTGCCTGATGCTTAAGGAGCTTAGCCCTGTGTCACTGGCAGTGCAGATGATATAACCAACTGGACTGGTGAAAAAGCAGGTGGCCGCAGGATTCATTTTTTTTGATGCTTCTTGATCAATTGATCTACCACTTCCTGCCAGGATGCACCTTTGGCACGGAGCAATACCAATAGGTGATAGATCATATCGCTGGCCTCATAGACCAGGTCTTCCTTGCCGGCTGCCTGGGCTTCGAGGATGGTCTCTACAGCTTCTTCGCCGACTTTCTGGGCGATTTTCTGAATGCCTGCTGTAAATAATTGGGTAGTATAAGATCCCTCTCTTGGACTGATACGGGTATTTTCAATCAACTGATCCAATTGATTGATAAAATCATTTGATTCGTTCTTCTCCTGAAAACAGGTATCAAATCCTTCGTGACACGTTGGCCCGAGCGGTTTTACTTTCACCAGGAGCGTATCATCATCACAATCCGTCGATATGGATTTTAACAACAAAAAATGTCCGCTGGTCTCCCCTTTTACCCAGAGTCTTTGTTTACTTCGGCTATAGAAAGTCACCTTGCCGGTAGCCTGGGTGAGACGGAGGGCTTCGGCATTCATATAACCCAACATCAACACTTTGCCTGATAGATCATCCTGGACAATAGCCGGCATCAGTCCTGTCTGAGCATCAAATTTTATATTTTGGAGATCGGATTTCATTTTACATTTTTAAACTCATCATAAATAACAGCGGTACCCGTCACAGACACCATCAACATCGTTCCTTTACCCATCACCTCGTAGTCAAAGTCTACTCCAATCACTGCATTGGCTCCCATCTTTTGGGCAGCCTGCACCAGTTCAGCTTCAGCGCCAGCCTTAGCTTCTTTTAATACACGCTCATAAGATGCAGATCGCCCTCCGACAAAATCGGTAAACGCAGCCATGATATCCTTAAATACATTGGCTCCGATGACCGTATCACCGGCTACCAGTCCAAGGTAATGTTTGATCTGATGTCCTTCAATGGTATTGGTGGTAGTAAGTAGCATTGTTGATTATTTTTGAGGGATGGGGTGTGAGGTATGAGGTTTGAGGTTTGAATTTTCTGTTGATTTTGATTTTGAACTTTGAATTTGAATTTTGAATTTTGAACTTGAACTTGAACGTGATTTTGAACTTGAATTTTTCCTTCCTCCTCAATGCAAAACATCAGGATTAATCTTATTGTTGAGATAAATCGAACCAATCACCAAACAGACCGCAGCCACGCCTATTGGGTACCAAAGTCCTGAAAGATAATTGCTCCCCGGAAAACTGCTCATCAAGGTAGCTATAAATGGGACAAGTCCTCCGAATACTCCGTTGCCGATGTGATAAGGAAGGGACATAGAGGTATACCGTATCCTGGTAGGAAATAGTTCGACAAGGAAAGCAGCTATCGGTCCATAAACCATCGTGACATAAAGTATTTGAACAAACACCAATAATACATACATCCAAAACGCACCGGACGGCAGGTTTTTGTCCGAAATCGAAGTTTTGCCTTGTGAGTACACAGTTCTTAAAGGGGCAAACAAAGTATCCACCCTGGACTGTTTGAAAGTGTAGCCCTGATCGGTAGTCACCACACTTTGAATTTGGTATAGTGAATCTCCTTTAGCATTGATAGAGACGATGGTGACTATGGGAACAGAATTACTTATATTTTGTTTGGTCAAAACCGCGGAATCACTGTGCTCATAAAAATATTTATATATAGGCCGATAAGTCAAAATGGCTAATAGCATGCCTGCCATCATGATCCATTTGCGACCGACCCGGTCACTGAGCCAACCCCAAAAAATAAATCCCGGCGTGGCCAGGGCGATCGCCACAATGAGGATATACCTGCTCTGATTAAATCCAAGTTTACAAGTATTTTCAAGGAAAGATTGTGCATAAAACTGGCCGGTATACCACACCACTCCCTGCCCCATTACAGCACCAAATAAAGCGAGTAAAACCATTTTAAAATTGGTCTTGTGGCTGAAACTTTCTTTAATCGGATTGACGGAGATATTGCCTTCTTCTTTGAGTTTGGCAAAAGCAGGAGATTCGTTCATCTTCATCCTGATATAGATGGATATACCTACTAATAATATGGAGACTAAAAAAGGAATTCGCCATCCCCAATCATTAAATGCCTCAGTACCCAAAGCCCACCTGGTCCAAATAATCACTCCCAGCGATAGAAATAGGCCCAGCGTAGCTGTCGTCTGAATCCAGCTTGTATAAAAGCCTCTTTTGTCAGGCGGAGCATGTTCTGCCACATAAGTAGCTGCGCCTCCATATTCACCTCCTAGTGCCAAACCCTGGATCAATCTCAAAACCAATACTGCCAGTGGGGCAGCATATCCCCAGGTCTCAAATCCCGGTATCAAACCAATCAGAAAAGTAGAGGCCCCCATGAGCACCAGTGTCAATAAAAACGTATACTTCCTGCCTACAAGGTCACCAATTCGTCCGAATACCAAGGCACCAAACGGCCTTACCAAAAATCCTGCTGCAAATATGGCAAGCGTGTTGATCAAAGCAGAAGCACCTGCGTCCGGTGGAAAGAGCTTGCGACCTATCAGGACTGCCAGGCTACCGAAGATGTAAAAATCATACCATTCGATTAAGGTCCCTACTGCGGAGGCGCCTATGATTTTGGATATTCCACTATTTTGATCTGCCATTATAGTTCGAAAGATAATAAATTATCAGGCTTGAATGAGCTCCTCCGTGCGTGTAGATAATCGGATAGGGATTCCGGCATCCTTCAAATACTGTTTTAGATCTGCGATAGCTATCTCACCGTAGTGAAAAATGCTGGCTGCCAGGGCGGCATCCGCCTTGCCTTCTAAAAAGATATCTTCAAAATGTGCCATTGTCCCTGCTCCCCCACTGGCAATGATCGGGATACTCACCATCTCTGACATCTGTCGGGTGGCTTGCACAGCAAAGCCGGTTTTGACCCCATCGTGATCCATGGAGGTAAATAATATTTCTCCGGCGCCCAAATCTTCTATTCTTCGTACCCACTCGTACATCTTGATACCGGTAGCTGTTCTACCACCTTGCACATAGACTTCCCATCCGGCAGGTGTCTGTCTGCCGTCAATCGCTACGACTACAAACTGACTCCCAAATTCCAGCGCCAGATCTCTTACGAGTTGAGGATTTCTGACAGCTGCAGAATTGATGGATATCTTGTCGGCACCTGCTTCCAGTAACACGGAGGCATCTGCCAAAGAAGAGACACCACCCCCGATAGTAAAAGGGATGTTGAGGTTTTTAGCAACGGCCCTGGCCAGATCACCCAGTGTCTTTCTTTTTTCATGGGTAGCAGTGATATCGAGGAAGACCAGTTCGTCGATACCCTGATCGCTATATATTTTGCCAAGCTCGACCGGGTCACCAGCATCCCTGAGTTCCAGAAAATTAACTCCTTTGACAGTACGACCATCTTTGATATCGAGACAGGCTATGATGCGTTTGGCTAACATGATGATATTGATTAAATTTTGCTAAAAAAATAAAAATTTAGAAAAATCGGAATTTGGAAAACATTACGTAGTCGAGTGCTTCGAATAATACCAGGATAAAAAATAATTAAAATATTAATACCATTTCTGTCCTGTCCACATAGCAATTGTTAGTTTAATCGGGTTGCTACTTTCGCGATAAATTCTTTGGCCATCTCTAATCCAACCTTACTGATTCGGACATCCGTGTTCCCATCATATCCCAGGCTAAGGTGGAGGGTATCGTAAAGGTTATTAAACTCTGTCAACATTTTTTTGTCATACTTTGACAAAAACTCTCTATAATATTCTACTGATTTTCTTTTATTCTTTTTTGGCTGTTTAATCATCAAGTCCAGAGCAAATAAGACACCACAGTAAGCAGTATGTCCAGCCATCTTGACATACTTTGCATCTTGATAGACACCATTAGTCCTGTTAGCTTTTTCACTCAATAATTCTTTTGCATTAGAGAGGTATCGATTGGCTTCTTTTATGGACTCAGTCATATAACAAAATTAATAAAATTCATAAATAGTATTTTGCGAATTACCTGCTTTGAAACTGATGTAAATCTTCAATTCGAATTTTGTTTTCATAAATGGCCTTTCCCACTATGGCACCATAACAACCTATTTCTTTTAAAGTCTCCAGATCCTCCAGGTTATGCACTCCACCACTGGCAGTAAGCAATAGGTCCGGGTATGTATGTAAAATCTCCCTGTACAGCTCTCTATTGGATCCACCCAGCATACCATCCCTGGATATGTCAGTGCAGGTGAGCAAGCTTAATGTTTTAGATTTAAATCTTTCGATCATATCGAAGAGCTCTAGCTCACCTCCTTCCTTCCAGGCATGAGTGGCAAGTTTTTTATCTCTTACATCTGCTGCAAATATGATTAGCTCGGGGCCATAGGACTCTAGCCAGGATTCGAAGAGTTCTGGGTCTTTTACCGCCATACTCCCTACATTAGCCTGTTTAGCGCCACATTCAAATACGATGCGGAGATCCTCATCTGACTGAACACCGCCTCCAAAGTCAACCCGAAGCGTCGTTTTGCCGGCGATCAATTCAAGTACCTTGTACTGGCTGACTTTTTTGTTCCTTGCGCCATCCAGGTCTACCAGGTGTAAGTGAGTCAGTCCGGCATCCTGATATTTTTTGGCCATATCAAGGGGATCAGCCTTGTATTCTTTGACACGGTCAAAATCGCCTTCACTTAATCTGACACACTTGCCATCGATGAGGTCAATTGCGGGAAAAATAATCATCGTATTTAAATTTTCAAAAAAGCCTCTAAAATTGTCAAACCCACAGGACCGGATTTTTCTACGTGAAACTGGGTCGCATAAAAATTGTCTTTGTGTATAATGGCACTGAAGGATTGAGCATAGTCACAGCCCGCCACCGTATATTCACTCAGGGCAGCGTAATAACTGTGTACGAAATATACGTAATGATTGTGGAGCGCCTGTGGCACCCAGCCCTCTCCCAGAAGCTGGATTTGATTCCAACCCATATGCGGTATTTTAAATGAAGGATCAGGAGCAACAAATTTTTTGACTTGAATAGGAAAAATACCCAGGCATGGCGTGTCGTTTTCTTCAGAATAATCACACATTAATTGCAATCCCAGGCAGATGCCCAATACAGGCTGAGTCAATCTTGGGATCAGGTCAGTCAATCCATACGATTGTAAAAATTTCATCGTCGTGGAGGCCTCTCCTACCCCTGGAAACAAAACCTTATCAGCTTGTAAAATAATCTCCGGATCTCTGGTCAATACAGGATCTACCTCAAATTTATCGAGCGCGAATAAAACTGACTGTACATTGCCGGCATTATAATCGATGACTGCTATTTTTTGTTTGTTCATCGGGTAAGCTTATAACATTCCTTTGGTTGAAGGCAATAGATCAGATTCAGGATTCCTTTGTTTAGCCATACGGATACATTTGGCGAAAGCTTTAAAAATAGCTTCAATCTTATGATGTTCGTTGTCCCCTCGACATCGGATATGGAGATTGCATTTGGCAGCATCGCTGAATGATTTGAAAAAATGCTGAAACATTTCTGTCGGCATCTCGCCAATTTTTTCGCGTCTGAATTCTGCTTGCCAGATCAGCCACGGCCGCCCACCAAAGTCAATCAATACCTCAGCATCCGCTTCGTCCATGGGCAAGTGGAATGCATAACGTTCAATACCTTTTTTGTCACCCAGGGCTTTCAATATCGTTTCACCGAGTGCAATACCGGTGTCTTCGATGGTATGATGCTCGTCGATGTGCAGATCACCGGTCACTTTGATCTTGAGGTTACACTCTGCATGCCGGCCTATTTGTTCGAGCATATGATCGAAAAATCCAAGGCCTGTGGAGATGTCGGTGTCACCAGTTCCGTCCAGGTCTATACGAATATCGACATTGGTCTCTTTGGTATGCCTTATTAAGTCAAATACGCGATGTGGCAATCTCAGAAAATTATAAACCTCCTTCCAGCTGCCAGCCCTCAGATCAATGTCCAACCCCAAAGCAGGTACTGAGGAATTAAACAAAATCATTTTGCAACCCAGGTTGGCCGCAAACCTGGCATCCGTCACACGATCCCCAATGACATAACTTTCTGCCAGATTATATTCCGGTGAAAAATATTTGCCCATCATCCCGAGACCGGGTTTACGGGTGTCTTTTTTTTCATGATCAAAAGACCGGTCGATATGTATGTCTTCAAAGATGATGCCCTCATTGCGCAGGGTTGTAAGCATTTTTTCGTGTGCAGGCCAAAAATCATTTTCCGGAAAGGAGTCTGTACCTAAGCCATCCTGGTTGGTCACCATGACGAGGGTATAGTCCAACTGAGATACGATCCTGCCCAGCCAGGTGATGACCCCCGGGATAAATTCAAGCTTGGCCAATGAATCTATCTGAAAATTATCAGTCGGCTCTACGATCAGGGTACCATCACGATCTATGAATAAGACTTTTTTCATACAAAATATATTACCTACAATAATTTAAGTGTCTGGATCAATAGTTCATTCTCTTTTGGCTTGCCAATAGTTATTCTCAATGCGTTTTCACAGCCAGGTTCTTTAGACCGATTTCTCACGACAATGCCCTCGACCACCAAGGCTTCATAGATTCGATCTGCCTGAGTCACCTTGATCAATAAAAAATTGGCATCAGATGGATATACTTTTTGTACGCAGGGTATGGATGGCAAGAGCGTCATCAATTTATGTTTTTCATTCAATATTTCACTGGTTTGCTCCCTCATGGCCTGCCTTTTATTCAGTCGATCCAGGGCAAATCTTTGTGTAAGGATATTGATATTATATGGCGCTTTTACTTTATTAAAATACGAGATAATGTCAGCTGAAGAAAATGCCATACCGAGTCTGATTGCTGCCATGCCCCAGGCTTTAGACAGTGTCTGCAGCACGATGAGACGATCGTATAGTCCGATCATCGGCATGGTCGTAGACTCAGGACAAAAATCGATATAAGCTTCATCGATGACTACTATCCCTTTAAAAATCCCAAAATCTGCTTTACCTTTTCTATCCCGATGAGATTGCCGGAAGGATTATTGGGGCTGCATAAAAAAAGTACTTTGGTGTTTTCACCCATAGATTGGCGGATAGATTCCAGATCAGGTTGAAAATCTTCAGTCAATCTCACCTTTTTCACCTTGACATCAGCTATATCTGCACTCACCTGGTACATGCCATAAGTGGGTGGAAGTACCATGATTTCGTCTTGACCCGGATTACAAAAAATACGGAGTATGAGGTCTATGGCTTCGTCACTTCCATTGCCTAGAAATATCTGGTCCACAGGAATGTTTTTTAATTCACTGATGACTTGTTTCAACTCCTGCTGTAAGGGATCAGGGTATCGATTGACATCTGTATCGTACGGATTTTCATTTGCATCCAAAAAGATCTCCCCATGGCCTGTAAACTCGTGCCTGGCAGAAGAGTAAGGCTTGAGAGCTACTATATTAGGCCTGATGAGTGCATCGATATTCATAAGGATTATTTCAGTTTTTCAATCTTTTGGTGATCGCCAGTTTGTGCGCCGTTAGTTGTTCTGCTTCAGCCATAATCTCTACATAAGGACCTATCAGTTTCAGACCTTCTTGAGTAAGCTTTTGGTAGGTGATCTTTTTGGTAAAAGAATCCAGATTAACCCCACTATAAGCTTTGGCGAAGGCGCTGGTGGGCAGCGTATGATTAGTCCCTGAAGCATAGTCACCCACGGATTCCGGGGAATAAGGTCCGATGAAGATAGAGCCTGCATTTAAAATTCGATCAGCTATACTGTCAGCGTTCTTATAGTTGATGATCAAATGCTCCGGCGCATACATATTGACAAACTCAATCTGGGTATCGGGATCAGCGATCACAATAAAGCGGCTATGATTTAATGCCTGCATAGCAATTTTTTTACGTGGTAGCAGGGACAATTGTCGGGTGATCTGTGTTTTTACTTCTTCTACAAATGGATCAGAATCAGTGACCAGCACGACCTGGCTGTCCGGGCCATGCTCAGCCTGGGACAATAGATCTATAGCTACCCAGGAAGGATCCGCAGCCGAATCGGCGAGGATCAACACTTCTGAAGGTCCTGCAGGCATATCGATCGCCACACCTTGTTGCTGCACTTTCATTTTAGCCATCGTCACATAACTATTGCCAGGCCCAAATATTTTATCGACTTTGGGTATTTCCATCGTACCGTAAGCCATCGCGGCGATCGCTTGTGCTCCCCTACTTTAAATATCCTACGGATACCACATAGGTGAGCAGTATACAGGATGGCAGGGTGGATCTGACCTTCTTTGTCAGGAGGACTGCACAATATGATATCCTTGCAGCCGGCTATGACAGCAGGTACTGCCAGCATAAGTACAGTAGAAAATAAAGGTGCAGTGCCCCGGGAATATAGATACCTATGCGTTCGATTGGTTTGGCTTGTTGCCAGCATTGTACTCCTGGCATCGTCTCGACCCGGACAGCTGGACTGATCTGTGCAGTATGAATTTTTCTATGTTTTGCCTGGCAACTTCAATAGCTTCTTTAAGTTTGGAGGCAATTTTTGTCACTGCAGTGCTGACCTCCTCTTGCGAAACAGAGAATGAATTCAAACTAACGCCATCAAATTTCTGGGTATAATTTTTTAAAGCGATATCACCTTGGGATTTTACCTGATCGAGGATAGTCTCTACTAAAGATTCCTGTTGCTCATCATGACCGGAAGGCCTGGTGATCAGATCTACCCATTGTGATCTTTGTGGTTCTATATACTTATCCATACTTAGCTGACCATTTTTTCGATTGGAATCACGAGTATACCTTGAGCGCCTGCTTCTTTCAGCGCGCCGATGACCTCCCAAAACTGTTGTTCCGGGATGACAGAATGTACGGAGCACCATCCATCATCAGCCAAAGGCAATACCGTTGGACTTTTGATACCAGGCAATAAAGAAATGATTTTTTCCAAAGCTGACTTTGGAGAATTCAATACGATATATTTGTTTTTGCGAGCATCAAGGGTGGATTTAATCCTAAACAATAGCTGTTCAAGTAATCTCCTTTTTTCGGCAGAAAGGTTAGGATGAATGTACATGCAGGCTTCTGACCTAAGGATGACATCTTTCTCTTCTAATTTGTTTTGAAACAGGGTATTACCCGAGCTCACCAGGTCACAGATGCCATCAGCCAGTCCGATATGAGGTGCTATCTCCACACTGCCGGATATCTGATGAATCTCTGCATTGACTCCATTAGCTTTTAAAAATGATTTTACAGTATTCGGATAAGAGGTTGCAATTCTTTTGCCTTCAAAAAACCGAACATCTTCATATCCAGAGTGCTGAGGCACGGCCATAGATAGTCTGCATTTTGAAAATCCAAGTGACATCACTTTGTCTACTTTACTCCCTTTCTCTACTACTGTATTTTCTCCCAATATGGCGATATCCGCTACCCCATCCTGGAGATATTCAGGGATATCACCATTGCGTAAGTACAGTATATCCAGGGGAAAGCCGGAAGCACTGGTCTTTAACTGGTCAGTGCCTGAATCGACCCGGAGGCCACAATCTTTGAGTAAGGCCATGCTGTCGTCATGCATTCTGCCTGATTTTTGTATCGCTATGTTTAATCTGGTCATTTAATAAAGGTTTTAAAAAAACAAAGGCTCACCGGGTAGCGGCAAGCCTTTGATTGATTATTATTTTTTTTTGTTCACTCAAGACATACCATTACCTGATCTCAGGATACAATGATGGTGTATAGAATGAATAAACATGGCTGCAAATGTAATTGATTACTTCTGATTAACATACAAAAACCGGGCCCAATTTGTGATTTTAAACGGTATCTAAACCAGGGAAGTCCGTGAAACCGGCCATTTGGCAGCCTATTGCTAGTCTATTTACCGATTAAAAAGCAGCCTGCCTATGCCTTGTAATTGATCTATCGGCTACAATGCTCCGAATAAAATAAAACTCAGCTCAGATACTTTGCCCAAAACTCTAAAGTCCTGGCCCAGGCCAGTTTAGTTGCAGCTTCATTATATCTGGCTTCAGAAGTATCGTTGTGAAAAGCATGTTGAGCCCCTCGTACATATGGATTTCAAATACCTTATTATTGGCTTTGAGAGCAGCTTCAGTAAGCAGGGATGCCGGCGTTGACCCCTTCGTCTAAAGCACCATAATGAAGCTGCAAGGCGGCATGGATATTGGGCACTTTGTCAGCAGCAGGCTGCCTGCCGTAGAATGCCACTGCAGCTTTCAGATCAGGTACATTGACTGCCAGGTTGTTGGTCATAGCGCCTCCCAACAGAACCCTACACAACCAAACTTTCCATTTGAATCATTTCGGGTTTTGGCATAATCGAACGCATGAATAAAATTATGGAGACTATCCTCCGGTTTGAGATCTTTAAATGCGCCGCGAGCTTCGTCTTCATTGGCGAAGGCCCTTCCAAGTGCAGAAAGTGCATTGGGTGCGATGGCCAGGTATCCGGCCTTAGCGGCCCTACGGGCCACATCCTCGATATGGGCATTGAGGCCACGATTTTCGTGGATGACCACTACGGTCGGGTATTTTTTAATTCCTTGGACGGGCCACATATGCAGTCATTTCCCCGGGAGCACCCGGATAATGTATGTACTCAGTAAACAATTCATCTGCGTCGGTGATATTGGCAAGCTTGAAATCGGATTCCAATTGTGGCAATATCAGCATGGCAGCTGCGGAGCTTCCAACCAATGAGGTCAGCCTGGTCAGAAACTCTGTTCTGGAAAGGGGTTTGTGGGTGTATTCGTCATAGAGATTGATAATGCGTTGATCCATAATTTAACAGGTTTAATAAAAATTAAAAGCCAGCTAAAGCTAATCAAATACTCTTAAAGCAAATTACCCAAAAGAACATTTTAATTAAAAATGAAATGTTAATCTTCTATTTAGATAAGTTACTATAACAGCGAATTATTTTTATACTAAATGCAGTAAATACATATATTATTCTGTTAAATATAAAGAATCAAATACCCTTTTTCATCAATTTTTTAAACTTTGTCCAGGATATAAGTTAATTAATAGCTGCGAATACCATAATAATAGTTTATAGATTGACTAATATATAAAATAATTAGCAACAGAATACAGCCGCAGAACAAACTAATTGCAAAACTATATAATATCTTTGTTTCCCATATCTGCCAAATATTTAATTTTAATAAAAACTCTAATACGATGAAAACTAATTTTGGATCTAACTTAATCTTAATGGTCTTGCTTTTTTTAGCAGGATTCTGTCTACAAGCTCAGCCATGGGCTTCGTTAATGGATAATGGAGACAAAGCGAGTTTTGAAGAAGCAAAGCGACAATTTCAAGAATATTGGAGAGGAAAAACTCCCGATAAGGGCAAAGGTTTCACCCCATTTAATAGATGGTTATATCATCGCGAAAATCACCTGCTACCCGATGGCACCCCTGCTCCCGCTGGCGCTAATAAAGAAGCCTTCGATTTTTCAGCTGCAAGTTTAATAGGTCCGGCTACTGGAAACTGGGCTAATCTTGGGCCAAACAATTCAGCAGGTGGCTATGCTGGACTAGGTCGTATCAATTGTGTTGCTTTCGATCCAATTAATGTCAACACCATATATATAGGTAGCGCCGGTGGCGGTGTATGGAAGTCTACCAATGGAGGAACAAACTGGAGCCCACTCACAGATAATCAGGGAAGCCTGGGTGCCTCATCCATCTTGGTCGAACCAACTAATCCGGACATTATTTACCTGGCTACCGGCGATGGAGATGGAAGAGATTCCCCTTCGGAAGGCGTTTTAAAATCTACTGATGGTGGAGTCAACTGGTCTTCAACCGGACTTAATTGGACCAGGTCAGACCTAAGATATATCCGAAAGCTTCAGAGACACCCATCTGACCTAACATTATTTTTGCTGCCACTTCTGTAGGAATATTTAAAACAGCAGATGCCGGTAATTCCTGGACCCAAACTTTGTCCAATGTTCAGTTTTTCGACATCGAAAACAAACCTGGAGATGCAACCACTTATTATGCAACTGGTTACATCTCCAGGCACTGATGCATTTTTATATAGAACCACTGATGGAGGAGTTAGTGGAGTCAAATTCATACCAAGACCAACTCCTACAGGGCTGCAATCGCTATTTCTCGGCCAATCCCAATTTTGTAGGTTTATTATATGCACGATATGATGATGATGGATTTAATGGGTTCTACTCTAGTACTAATAGTGGAACGACTTGGACATTAAAAAGCTAACTCCCAATCTTTTGGTTGGAATGCCAATGGTGGTGATGCAGGAGGTCAAGGCTGGTATGATTTGGCATTGGCAGTTGATCCCGCCAATATCAGTGTTATTTACGTTGGAGGGGTTAATACCTGGAAATCTACCAATGGAGGTGGCAGCTGGAAGGTTAACACAATGTGGACCAGCTCGGCAAAACACCAATAGTGCATGCGGACAAGCATGCTTTAGAATTTCAAAATACCACTACCCTTTGGCAGACAAATGATGGAGGAGTATATAAAACTGCCAATGGTGGATCTGTGTGGACCCACCTCACCAATCCAATGGTCATAAGCCAAATGTATCGTCTCGGGGTAGCGCAAACAAGTTCCGTAGTCATAGCGGGGCTTCAGGACAATGGCACAAAACTTCGAAGTACCACTGGAAGCTGGTCTGACAAAATAGGTGGTGATGGTATGGACTGTGCCATCAATCCTGTCAATGCCAATTATATGTATGGGGAGTTATATTATGGAGACTTAAAAAGGTCGACTAACGGTGGTAGCACATGGACCAGTATCAAGCCAACCTCAGAGGCCAGTGGCTGGATCACGCCATTTGGATTAGCACCCAGCGCCCCATCTACCATCTATGCTGGTTATAAGAATATATGGAAATCAACTAATAATGGCACAACCTGGAGCGCTATCAGTGCTGGCAATACCATCAATGTGAGAGCATTGGCTATCGCTCCCAGTGATGCCAATATAGTATACTATAGTACCGATGCGGACCTTTCCAGCGGCAACCGATTATTTAAAACCACTACAGGTACTAATTCCTGGACAGCACTCACCAATCCTACCAATGTGGGTCGTATATCTTCCATTGCTATTGATAACCTTAATCCAAACAATGTATGGGTCACTATCTCTGGTTATAATGCCGGTGAAAAAGTATATGTCTCTACAAACGGAGGTAGTAGTTGGACCAATATATCCGGGTCACTCCCTAATATACCTTCAAATATCCTTGCTTTCTATAATGGCAGCAATGGAGGCGTTTATTTAGGTATGGACATAGGGGTTTATTACAGAGACAACTCTATGACAGATTGGGCTTTATTCAACGCAGGATTGCCCAATGTCGAGGTAGCCGATATCGAAATTCAATATGCGCTGGGCAAAGTAAGAGTAGCCTCTTATGGTCGAGGTGTATGGGAGTCTGATATGTTTGGGGTGAGCTCGATAGCAGGATTGAAGAATGGAACACAAATTTCTAAAAAACAATTTGAAAACAGTACTTTTTCGGTTTACCCTAACCCTGTATCAACCGTGATAAATATTGAATTCTATTCAAGTGTGGAGGGTAGAAACAATCTTATGATCATGGATATGGCCGGTCGAATGGCCCATAAAACTTATTCGGTAGACATGATCAAAGGCCTCAATACGATATCGTTATCTATCGCTGATCTGCCATCAGGTGCCTATTATATAGGAGATGGTAAAGGCAAGTCAACTCGGTTTTTGAAAAATTGATTTCTCAAGATAAAATCTCAAAAAAAGACCTTCTATTTTACGGGAGGTCTTTTTTTATTTGTAAATCTGCGCTCATACTATCAATATCGCTCGTACTTCCTATACCCGCTAAATAACCACCCGGTGTAGATCTGAGATAAATTATTCTTGCCATTGACTTTTGGCAAAAAAGCTTCCTTGACACTACCCGCATCATTGACATAATTAAATAGATTGCCAAGACTAAAGTTGAATCTGGCACCAATGACCAGCCCTCCCACCGGATGCGACTCCGCACCAAGACCCAATCCAAAATCCAGCTTTTTGTAATAATCTTTAAATTTTATAACTGAAGTACCTCCGGTAGAAGATGGTATAGTGTCCACCTTGCCATCAAAGAGGTAAGCAAAATTTAATCCTCCCATGATGGATAAGTATCGCGTAAAATTAAGGGAGAGAAAAGTTGGGATCACGATATAATCCAGATTGACCGTGCCAGTATTGTTTTTATCCTTAAAATTATATCCCTGGCGGGAATAAAGTAACTCTGCATTGAACCCAATGACCTTGGTAGCATTAGGTGTCACAAAAATCCCTGCATGAAATCCGGAACGAGTGCTATTACTAAAATCACCTGATTTAGTAAAATTGGCAAAATTAAGTCCTGCTTTGACCCCGATTTGGGCAGAGAGAAGACACGGAAAAAGGAGAAATATCAAGACCAGAGGTTTCACCATAATACAAAAATCGTTTTTTTTCACTGAGTAATGTGATTTTAGTCTGTCTAAAATAGGAGAAATTTTGTTCGGTTTATGAAAAGAATAAGGTAGGAAATCCTCACTGTTATTGATTATAATTATCTGGCTTTCAGACATTGACCAAAATCAGCGAACCTAATGATTAAGATCAATAGCAGAGCTTTGATGAGGTTTTACTTTTAGCCAAGATTAAATCTAAACTTCTTAAATAAAAAATAATATGAAACAAATCAGTTTATGCCTTGGATTCCTCCTGCTAACCTTTCTTATGGCTTGTGGTAACGAGGGTGTAAGAAAAGACGAGAAGCCCATAGATATCCATGACTTAGCCAAAAACCAGCCTGAAGTACACGGTACCGAAATCAAAGAAGGTGACATTACTTTTGGCAATCCATTAAATAACGACTGGGTATCTGTAGGGAAATCAACTTATGAATTGAAATGTATGTCCTGCCATCGTCTAAGCGAAGTCAAATTGGTAGGACCCGGTTGGAAAGGAGTGACTCAAAGACGAAAACCACGCGTTTTCCGCAATGGGACACCCTGGCGTCTGTGGACAAGTTTTATGCATAATTTGATTCAACAATGCTCGACAATTCCTTTTGAAGGGGATCCATTTTTAAGGTAATCAATTTGTTTTTTTTAGATTCTGGAAGGCTTATTTCAATTGATACATAGTATGAGTTAGCTCCGCCGCTTGTACTATAGATATTGACGAATGATTCTTATTTAAGATTCTTTCAAGTTCTTTATAAATAGAGTATGCGGCAAATGAGAGGCAAATATGGGCTTCTATCCTTCTTTTAATCGGTGATATATGGGTCTTATTCTTAAGTCTGTTTTAGACATCCTAAATGCTTTTTCTATATGCCAAAGATTCTTGTATTGCTCAAGTATTATCGAAGGACTAATGGTCGTATTTGTGATATAACCTTTTAGCCCGTCCCATTGTTTATCAGCATTATACTTATCATAATCTATCTCAATATCTACTTTGCCTTTCATTCGTAAGTATTTGTTGTAGCCTTTATTGTTAATGTTCTGCTTGGTAAGTTTTCCAGATTTTACTTGTTTTTCTAAACGAGACAGGCCTCGTTTCCGGTTGTGTTCGTCCTTTTTGGCCCTTTTTTCAGAATACGATATTATAAGCCTATTGCCGTCCATTTTGTGAATTATCCTGGTTTCACCATCATTCAACTTTAAGGAAAGAATTTCGTTTTTGATAATGTTTTTTTCAGACTTAGCTCTTGCTCCTATAATATAACTATACCCAAGACCTGCTAACGTATCAATATTTGCTTTAGTTAATAGGCCAGCGTCGGCTACAATGATTGGTTTCGCCAAATTGAATTTTTTGTCAACTTGTCAATAACTGGGATCAATGTATCTCCTTCGAATATTTTTCCTTCGAAAAGATCATAGCCGATAGGATAGCCACCTAGGCCTACTAATAAACCAAGATATATCTGAGGTAAGTGATGTTTGCCATCCTTAGAGAATCCGCTCATTCGAAAATCATCTTCTTCATTAGACTCAAAATACAGAGTCGTCATGTCATAAAATACTATACCTATCTCTCCTTCGAGAGTCTTTAAAGTGTGTTGATATGAAATCTGCTCAACTTGTTCTTTTAATGTATCATTTAACTTGTCTAGAAATCGATATACCTGATCAAGACCAATGGTTACTCCTTGATATCGGTAGATGTATTCTATTGTTTTTAGCTTGCTCAGTGGAAAAGCTAAACGGGCTATAACCAATTGCCGGAATAAGTCTTCTTTGATAGCATTGTAGCCGATGGCGTCGTATATTTTTCCAAAAATTAACTCAGGCCCTATAGTCCTAATTTGCATGTTTTCTATAGTGTCCAGGTAATTTTCAAGCTGTACATCCTGTTCAGAATTGAATAAACTTGATTGTCCAACCATACTGATTACATCAAGCTCGGCTTTCTGGACTAAATTCTTTATTTGATCTTCTCGGTCAGAACTGCCAACAGTCTTTCAACTTTATATCGGCCCCAACCTTAGATATAATCTGAACACTGATACTACCAGATTTATTCTTCTTTTGTCTAATGAACACCCCTAAAAATAAGCCCGGACACCCGTTTCTCAAAAACAATAACTGATTATCAATTACTTATCTCAAAAAATGCTCTAGTGCGGAAAACAGGAAAAGAATAAGGTAGGAAATCCTCACTGTTATTGATTATAATTATCTGGCTTTCAGACATTGACCAAAATCAGCGAACCTAATGATTAAGATCAATAGCAGAGCTTTGATGAGGTTTTACTTTTAGCCAAGATTAAATCTAAACTTCTTAAATAAAAAATAATATGAAACAAATCAGTTTATGCCTTGGATTCCTCCTGCTAACCTTTCTTATGGCTTGTGGTAACGAGGGTGTAAGAAAAGACGAGAAGCCCATAGATATCCATGACTTAGCCAAAAACCAGCCTGAAGTACACGGTACCGAAATCAAAGAAGGTGACATTACTTTTGGCAATCCATTAAATAACGACTGGGTATCTGTAGGGAAATCAACTTATGAATTGAAATGTATGTCCTGCCATCGTCTAAGCGAAGTCAAATTGGTAGGACCCGGTTGGAAAGGAGTGACTCAAAGACGAAAACCACTTTGGATCATCAACATGATCACCAATGTAGATATGATGTTAGAGAAAGACCCGGAGGCTCAAAAAATGTTGGAGCAATGCCTGGTAAGAATGCCAAATCAAAACATTACCCCGGATGAAGCCAGAAAAGTCATTGAATTCATGAGAAGTAATGATGGCGAAAAATAATTGTATTCACTATATAAATAATGAAAAATGAAACCAATAAATTTTAGTTCAATACATGTCATACTATTCCTTTTGGGTATGGCCATTGTTATCCCCGGGTGTCGCCCCAAAGGATTGCAAAACCGCCGTCAGTGGAGACTCAGCATCCAAGGCATATGTGGCGCCCGGCAAATATGATGAGATGTACAATTTCGTTTCCGGAGGATTCAGTGGACAACTTTCTGTATACGGACTACCCTCTGGAAGGCTTTTTAGGTCATTCCTGTATTCTCTGTAGATCCGGAAAAAGGTTATGGCTTCAGTGAAGAAACCAAACCCATGCTCAATACATCTCATGGCTTTGTCCCGTGGGATGATGCTCCACCACCCCTGAAATGTCTCAAACCAATGGAGAGGTAGATGGCCGATGGGTATTTATCAATGGAAATAACACTCCTCGAATAGCCCGTATAGATTTGACTACATTCAGAACAGCAGAAATCATCGACATCCCCAATAGCGCTGGCAACCACTCATCTGCCTTCACGACTGAAAACACCGAATATGTCGTCGCCGGTACCCGATTCAGTATACCTATGGACAACTCTAATGGAGATGTACCCATCAAAAGTTACAAACAAAATTTTAAAGGGACCGTCAGTTTTATTAAAGTGGATCCAGCAGGCCCCAATATGAGTATCGCTTTTCAAATCCTATTGCCTGGTGTAAACTTTGACTTAAGTCATGCCGGCAAGGGTCCAAGTCATGGGTGGTTTTTCTTTTCATGTTATAATTCTGAACAGGCCAATACGTTACTGGAGGTCAATGCATCCCAGCGTGACAAGGACTTCATTATGGCTGTCAACTGGAAACTAGCCGAACAATACCTGGCGCAGGGAAAGGCAAAAACAAGCCGTACGATATGCTCACAATGCTTATGATGAAAACATGCATACAGCGACTTCCAAAATAGAAACTGAAGTGATCGTATTAGATGCAAAAGAATTGCCTGGCCTGGTGTATTTAATGCCTTGTCCTAAGTCGCCGCACGGCTGTGATGTAGATCCAACTGGAGAATATATCGTAGGAAGCGGAAAACTAGCAGCCTTAATGCCAGTGTACTCTTTTACAAAATTCAACAAGCCATTGCAGACAAATCATTTGATGGTGATTATGAAGGATTACCAGTATTGAAGTATGAATCTGTCCTGCATGGGGAAGTAAAAAAACCGGGATTAGGCCCTTTACATACCGAGTTTGACAATAACGGCAATGCTTATACTTCTATGTTTGTTTCTTCTGAGATCGTAAAATGGAATGTAAAAAGCCTTGAGGTGTTGGATCGGGTGCCTACCTACTATTCTATTGGTCACCTTTGTGTACCCGGAGGAGATAGCAGAAAGCCATTTGGAAAATACGTGATCGCCTACAATAAGATTACAAAAGATAGATTTTTACCAACTGGACCAGAACTGACTCAAAGCGCACAATTATATGATATCAGTGGGGATAAAATGAAACTTATTTTAGATTTTCCAACTATCGGAGAGCCGCATTATGCGCAAGCTTGTCCTGCAGAATTAATCACAAAAAATTCAGTCAAGTTTTATAAAATCGAGGAAAACACCAACAAATATGTATCTAAAGGTGACAAAGAAACCAAAGTCACCAGAAGTGGCAAAAGAGTTGATGTATATATGACCGCCATTCGTTCACATTTTACTCCGGATAATATTGAAGGGATTAAAGTTGGGGATGAAGTATATTTCCATGTCACCAATATGGAGCAAGACTGGGATGTACCTCATGGTTTTGCAGTCAAGGGAGCCAATACAGGAGAATTACTCATAATGCCCGGTGAAACTCAGACCTTAAAATGGAATCCTGACAGGGTTGGAATATTCCCAATGTATTGCACTGATTTTTGTTCAGCCCTGCATCAAGAGATGCAAGGTTATCTTAGGGTTTCTCCAGCTGGCAGCAATGTACCCATCACCTATAACACCGGTGATCCCGAACCACCAGCAGTACAATAAAGAATTAAAAAGCAATTAATAATTTTTCAATTTGAAGGGTCTACAAAATTTCAGCCTACATAAAATCTTATACAATTATGAAAAATTTAATCACCATCGTTATAATAGCTTTCATGCTCTCCACTATCATGTTTTGCAAAAACGATGCACCATCCACTGTTCAATCATCAGCACCTGAAGCTGGTATGACATCTAATGGTCAGGATGCGGTTGTCGACAATGAATCTCAAAAAGACATTGTAAAAATCGCTGTAGGATCCAAAGATCATACAACTTTAGTAGCAGCATTACAACAGGCAGATTATGTGGATGACCTAAGCAATGCAGGACCATTTACAGTATTTGCTCCAACCAATGAGGCATTTGCCAAATTGCCTGCCGGCACGGTAGAAAGCTTGATGAAAAACGACAAAAAAGCTGATCTTCAAAATATATTGGAGTATCATGTCTCCATTGGCGTTTTCAAAGAAGACATGCTTAGAAACGGACAAAAACTAGGGCAGGTAAATAGTCAAAATATCACGATCACCAAGACTCCAGATGGCAAAATAAAAATCAATGGTACTGCCAATGTCCTTGCTGCGGTGCCCGCAAGCAATGGATTGGTCTATGTGATAGATGAGGTATTGTTGCCACCCGCTAATAACTGAACCTCAAGACTAAAAATTAATACCGTACATATTAAGATCATTTAATAAATTCATAATGAAGGATACTCTTAGTTTTACCTCCAGGATACTAGTAGCATTTGCCAGCGGGGCTTTGATAGCGATTTATTTTTACCGGCCTGGCGTATTGATTTGTTTGCACCACAATATCCTGAAGGTTTAACTATGTATATCTGGATCAACAAACTCTCCGGGATGTCGATATTATAAATGGGCTCAATCACTATATTGGAATGAAACATATCTCTGCAGACATGTTTCCAGAATTCAAATTTATGTCCTATGTAGTCGCCTTTTTTATAGCCTTAGGTCTAACTGCAGCTATCACAGGCAAGCGAAAAATTCTACTCTCGTACATATTGCTTTCTCTGGTAGGAGGTTTATTCGTATTTTATGATCTATACAAATGGGGCTATGAATACGGACATAATCTTGATCCTAAAGCTGCTATTCAGGTGCCAGGCTTGTCTTATCAACCTCCAGTATTTGGACATAAAAGGTTATTAAATTTTGATGCTTACTCTTTTCCTGATGTAGCTGGATGGATTGTCTTTGGTGCAGTGGCCCTTGCTTCGTTAGTTTGGTTATTTGAATGGTATAAACACAAATCACAAAGTCCCAAGATGACCGCACTGCTTTTGATAATCAGCACAATGCTGATTTCCTGCAAAACTTCCTCTGAACCTTTTGTAATAGGAGTCGACGCTTGCCAGGTATGCAAAATGGGTATTGTAGACACTAAATATGGAGGAGAGCTTATAACTAAAAAAAGGTAAACTTTTAAAAATTTGATGATATAGGGTGCATGATAAAACATCTTAAAACTAATTCAAGTGGATGAATAATAAGCCAAGCATTGACAATGGATTATCTCAAATCAAACCACTTCATACCGGTGGATTCCGCTTGGTTCTTGATTAGTCCTGATTTAAAAAGTCCTATGAACAGTCATGATGCAGCTTTGCTGATTTATCCAGCGTCCAAAATCATCAAACTAAATATCCCGGAGAAATCCTCAAATGGGATGCTTTGTTGTCAAAGCCAGATTGATTTATGAGATATCTCGGTTTCATCCTTTTCATACTATGCCATACTAACTCAACAAAGGCAAATATTTTAAATGTAGGCAAAAGTCATAAATATTACTCTATTCAAACAGCCATCGATGTAGCTCAAGCAGGGGATACTATCCAAGTCTCCGCGGGTACGTATACCGGCATTATTCAAGTTCAAAAATCGATTGTATTGATCGGCATCGATTTTCCGGTATTAGATGGAGAGAATAAAATAGAGAATATAGTAGTCCAGGGAAAGAATGTTTCGATTTCAGGTTTTATCATCAAAGACTCTAAAAAATCCTCTTCAAATGATTATGCAGCGATAAGTGTAATCGATGCTGAAAATATTTTGATAAAAAATAATCGCATCGAAAATGCTCATTTTGGAATACATATCGCCAATAGCAGGAACTGTAATCTATATCAAAATATTATCACAGGTCAGTCTACTTCAGAGCAAAGCGCTGGCAATGGCATCCATATCTGGAAATCCAATCACATTATCATTGAAGAAAATACTATTCAAGGTCATCGTGATGGCATTTACCTCGAATTTGTGACCGAATCACTTATAAAAAAGAATAAGAGTAAAAACAATCTACGGTATGGATTGCACTTTATGTTTTCACACAACGATCATTATATAGAAAATTGGTTTTACAATAATGGCACCGGGGTAGCCGTCATGTATACCAAAAATGTACATATGGAAGGAAATATATTCGAACAAAACTGGGGCACAGCTTCCTATGGCATACTCCTCAAAGATATTTCTGACAGCTACCTGCTCAACAACAAATTTATCAAAAACACTATTGGCATTTTTTATGGAAGGTGGCAATCGAATTGAGGTCAAAAACAACGAGTTCCAGGACAATGGCTGGGCACTCAAAGTCCAGGCCAATTGTTCAGACAATATAATTTCAAATAATAATTTCCAGGGAAATACTTTTGATGTAGCTACCAATGGAACCATGGTGATGAGTAATTTTACAAATAATTATTGGGATAAATATGAGGGGTATGACCTCGACAAAGACGGTTATGGTGATATACCCTATCATCCAATCAGTTTATATTCAATGCTTATCGAACATAATCCCAACACCTTGCTTTTGATGCGAAGTTTTATTGTTTCTTTGCTGGACAAGGTAGAGAAAGCAATACCTAGTCTTACGCCAGAAAATTTAGTTGACCCCTATCCCATCATGCGCCCTCTCAAATTATGATCAAGATATTAAACCTGTGTAAAAGATTTAAAAACCTCATTGCATTGGACGACATCAGTGTCACTTTTGAAGAAGGTCAGGTAATATCCTTAATCGGCCCCAATGGCTCTGGCAAGACCACTTTGATTAAATCGATATTAGGATTGATTCGACCCAATGAAGGCCAAATATTATTTCAAAATAAATCGATCTATAACGACTTTCAATACAGATCCCAAATCGGCTATATGCCTCAAATAGGAAGATATCCTGACAACATGAAAATGGGGCAATTATTCCAGATGTTACGAAATATTCGAAATGTACATGAAGAACATTTGGATACAGAATTGATCAATAGCTTTGAATTAAGATCGATGTTTGAAAGCCTATGCGCACCTTGTCCGGAGGTACCAGGCAAAAGGTAAGTGCAGCCATCGCTTTTATGTTTGATTCGAAAGTGCTCATCCTCGACGAGCCTACCGCCGGGCTAGACCCAGTCGCTTCTGAAATACTTAAAGATAAAGTAAACAAGGAAAAAATAAAAAACAAACTGATTGTTATTACATCTCATATATTAAGCGACCTGGATGATATCACTACCCATGTAATGTATTTACAAGATGGCCAAATAATGTTTTGAAAGATTTAAATACTCTCAGGAGTCAACCGGTGAAGCCAAGCTTAGCAAAGCTATTGCCCAGATCATGAAATCGGCTCACCTGACCTAATTACATTGCCCGGTTAGCTTAAACCAAATAAACACAACGAAAAAACTGCAATGCTAAAATTGACCAAATACGTATTATATGACATCTTAAATAATAAGATCATTTCCGCATTTGCTCTTTTTCTCCTCCTCGTCTCCATCACTCTGTTCCAACTTGAAGAAAATCAATCTAAAGCAGTCATGAGCCTGATGACCATCATTCTTTTTGTTCTGCCATTAGTCAGTATGGTTTTTGCAACTATACATTATTACAACTCTTACGAATTTATAGAATTGATGCTGTCACAACCTATCAGTAGAACAAAAATCCTGGTCAGTGAATATTTAGGCGTGAGTTTATCATTATTGAGTGCTTTTTTGATGGGAGTCGGTATTCCGGTTTTCATATATTCGTTTAACCAAATTGGATTTACTGTAATCTTTGCAGGCAGCATCCTGGTATTTATTTTTACATCATTGGCATTTTTGTCATCTGTATTGGCCAGGGACAAAGCCAGAGGCATAGGCCTTGTTTTGCTGGTATGGCTATTTTTCTCTCTGGTCTATGATGGAGCACTCATGTTATTGATATTCGCCCTTAGTGATTATCCTATAGAGAAATTTACCATAGCACTTGCTTCATTGAACCCTATCGATTTAGCTAGAATATTTATCATGCTCAAAATGGATATTAGTGCTTTAATGGGCTATACAGGCGCGGTGTATAAAAAATTCTTCGGTGGCTATTTTGGCTCACTGTATACTGTGGTCATATTGCTGATATGGGCGATAGTGCCATTTTGATATCTCTAAGAGCATTTAAGCGGAAGGATTTGTGAATGAACACTACCCGTGCTATAAATTTCTTTTATTCAACTCACTGACCGCTCTATCCACTGCTCTGACAGTCAATGCCATGTATAAGATAGAAGGGCTTTGATTGCCGGTACTGGTCATACATGCCCCATCAGTCACGAAAACATTTTTACAGAGGTGCATTTGATTCCACTTATTGAGCATGGAGTTTTTTGCATCAGTACCCATCCTGCATCCACCCATTTCGTGGATGTCTAAACCGGGAGCCTGATGATTGTCACCGGAGGTGATATTGGTACAGCCTGCTGCCTCCATCATGGCTTTGCTTTCCTGCATAAAGTCTTTTACCATGCGAACATCATTGTCATCATAACCAACAGATGTAATGAGGAGTGGTATCCCCCATTGATCTTTTTCCGTATCACTTAGTCTTACATGATTTTCCTTTTTGGGAATGGTTTCGCCTTGCATGTACATATAAGTATGCCAGCCTCCGGGTTGACCGAGGGCTTCTTTGTAGTCTTCCCCAAATTGGGGACCCTCTATCATTTTACCACGAGATCTGTAAGCCCCGGTGAAAATGGTATAACCACCTACGAAGTCCATAGTTTGCTTGCCGAGGTTTCTGTAATTGGCGATGATGGGTTCTGTGGGCTTTCTGCCGTAATAATATTTATCTTCAAACCCTTTGACATCCGCGCCCGTACCAGATCTATAGTTGTGATGGGCCACATATTTACCAAATAAATCGTGATCGTTGCCAAGACCATTGGGAAAGCGGGCGGATTTTGAATTGAGCAGGATAAGGTTACTGTTCAAAGCTGAGGCGTTGACAAAAATCACTTTTGCGTGGTATTCGTGCTCTTCCATAGTAAGCGCATCAATGATTTTGACCCCGGATGCCTTTTGGGTCTTTTCATCATACAGGATGGAATGCACGACAGAATGTGGCCGCACAGTGAGATTTCCTGTCTTAGCCGCCCATGGAAGTGTGGAAGAATTAGAACTAAAATAACCTCCAAATGGACATCCTCTCATACACATATTGCGTGCCTGGCAATTGCCACGACCTTGCTCGAGGTGTATTGGTTCAGCTTTGGTGATATTTGCCCAGCGTGCGTCTACCATATGCCTGTCAGGAAAATGTTCCCTTATTTTATCGCGCATATGCGACTCGACACAGTTCAACCCAAACGCAGGTAGAAACTCTCCATCCGGCATAGCTTCTATCCCATCTTTGGTACCACATACACCGATGAATTTCTCTACGTGACTATACCACGGAGCTACATCCTGATATCCTATCGGCCAGTTCATGCCATAGCCTTGTCTTTCAGGAGCTGTAAATTCGTAGGGACTCCAGCGCTGACAGGCCCTTCCCCAGATTAATGATTTGCCGCCCACCTGGTATCCCCTGATCCAATCAAAGGGCTTTTCCTGAATATAGGGATGATCTGCATCCTGAATAAAAAATGCCTGGTATCGTCTCCAAAGCCGGCAGCTTTGCTGATCAATGGATTTTTGTCCATATATGCTTTGTCGACCCAGCCGCGATGCTTAAAATCCCAGGGAGCCATGGTCGCTGTCGGATAATCTTTGATGTGCTTGATATCTCTTCCCCGTTCGAGTACCAGCGTTTTTAATCCTTTCTCACAAAATTCTTTTGCAGCCCAGCCTCCGGAGATCCCTGAACCGATGACAATAGCGTCGAATGTGGTTTCCATAGAGGGAAGTTAAGTAAATGTCACAAATTAATTGGTGTGGTAGACTTGCAGAATAATATTGGGCAGTTGCAGCCTTCATAATTCTTGTTACATTTAGTTTCCAAATCCTCTGATTAAAAAAAATGATCAAACTATTTCGACATCTGCGCTTGAGTCTTTTTGCCGGTGAAAAATTTACTGCTTATATCAAATATTCCATCGGCGAGATCATTCTAGTGGTTATTGGTATCCTCATTGCTCTCCAAATTAATAACTGGAATGAGCAAATGAAAAAACAAACATCACTCAAACTTGTCTTGACCAACCTGGTAGAAAATCTTCAACAAGATCAAGCTGCGCTCAAACAGATGCAACAATTGGAGTCGTTTCGATTTCATGCCTTCATCTATCTTCTAAAAATGGCTGGTGCCTCTAGCTATGATGCTGCGCAAGATGGACATACTATTCCTCCTTATAAGAACGATTTTATCTGGAAGTCCGCAATTCCTGAAAATTATGATAAAAAATTTATCACAGAAGCTTTTTTGTGGTCCCACCGGTCTAATATGGTCGCAGCCAATCAAGCCGCAATCAATGAGCTGAAAAATACCGGGATGTATTCCAGCATAAATGATAAAAATTTAAAAATCGCTATTACCAACTATTATAATGCCTGGAATATCCGAATACGGGGTATTATGGAAGACCTTATCAATGATTGGCAGAAATCACTTGAATCTGACGGCGTCATTACCTCTGATGTGGCTGGATTAAAAGATCCGATCGTATTATTAAAAGATCATCCAGAAAGAATTGCTTTAATCAAACGCCTGATCCGAGAAAGTGCCTGGTGGATTGAAAGCGCAGATGTATTATCAAAAAACGCCGAAAAATTAATTGAAGTGGTACAAAAATATATTTCGACACAATAATGCATCGGTATACTCAGCATAACTCAAGTCATCCCATTGGCATTGCCTGGACTATCTTACTGTTGTAAATTGACAGCAGGTCATAAAAATATTATCTCAAAATATTACTTAGTACCCGGCGCTTTATAGGCCACTTTAGTCGCTTTGTCGAGATCCTCTGCTGTGAGTAAGGAAGTCATCCTCACATTGACCACCCCGGATGCATTTATTTTTAACCCTATGGAAGATACACTTTCTGCCAGTTTAAATAATTCCTAAATGCAATATACCCTCAAGTGAATAGAGATTTAAAGTTCAATCAACTTCCTCTTTTGATCGCACTTTATTTTATAGCTATCTCCATAGCCCCAGTCCAATTCTCTGCAATGCCATTGATTTGATATTCTATTGATTTATTGATAAAATTTTTGCCGTAAAATCGTTAGAATCAAGCTCAAGGATAGCTTCAAAACACGTTATGGCCTCTGCAAAATTTTTATCCAAATATTGCTTCATCGCATCTTTAAAAATATTCAATGATTTCATTTTAAGGTCCCGTTCCTTGATAGAATATCCATCAATACATTCTACTATACTGATTAAATTGTTTTTTCCTTTTAGTTGTGCCTTCCCGAGGTGCCTTACATTATATCTTAATGGATTTTGAATAAGTTGAAGAGTATCACCGCTTAACAATAAAGGTGATCTAAAATATTTAGTAAGGCTCTCAATTCTCGATGCCGTATTGACTGTATCAGAGATGGTAGCTGCATCAAGTCTATATTCATCTCCAGTAATACCCATGATCAATGGACCCGTATGCAGGCCGATTCCAGCTTTGATCGGTTCGAGCCCAATGGCGATCCGGTCTTTATTAAAATCGTCAATGGCTTGTTGCATTGAGATGGCTGCCTTTAATGCATCCTCTGGTTCCTCAGGAAACAACGCCATAATCGAATCCCCCAGGTATTGATTGATAAATCCTCTATGAGATCTAATAATAGGACCCAATCGTTCATTGAAGGAAGATACGAAACGAAAATTTTCTTCAGGAGTCATTCTTTCAGAAAGCGAAGTAAAATCTCTAATATCAGTAAATAATACGGTTACCGTTTTTCCTACCTGGTCTCCCAACTGTACATCAAGCAGTGACTCTTTACCTAATGCCCGAATAAATTCGTGCGGCACGAACTTTTTAGTCACTTCATGAATGCGGAGTATAGCTTCTTCTCTTTCTCTGACTTCACGGATATTTTTTTCAAACAACATGGCGCTTTCAATAGCCGTTGAGGATTGTAATGCAAGAGTCACTAAAAGCTTAAGATGGGCTGCACTGTATTGGTCTTCTTTCTCTCCCGCCAAAATGATCGCACCCATGATTCGATGTTTTACTTTCATTGCTGCGTAGACGATGGATTTGACATCCTCAGCTAGCATACCACTTGTCTTTAAAGCACTGATATCTCCCAGAATCTCCGATTGTCCACTCAAACCAATTTTGAAAAGCAAGTCAGTATGCTCCTTGATCGCAGCAGTATCAAAATAGTGTAGTCCGGAAGCAGCGGGTACATTTAATTGCTGCGTGCTTTCGTCCCATAATACAATCACCCCACCTTCAGAGGGTATTGAATGCACAGCTTGATCCAAGGTAATCTGAGCTATGACATCAGGCTCTATCGTCTGAGTTAACTGTTCTGAAAAATTATAAATAACATTAAGCTCCTGATAAAGGTTAAGCACTTCTGACCCCAATTTCTTTTTTTCTGCTTCTTTTTGTATCAAAAATGTAACCAAATGGGCTATAATGTCAGCACCAACACCATGTACATAGCCAACGGCTACTCCTTCTGAAAGCAATGGCAGCGACAATTCAGGGTTATTAAGAACTCCTTTCGATTTACCAAGAAGGATATTACCCTCATGATCCTCAATCGATATAGCACCATTCAATTGACTGATCAACCCAAGAATAACAGCATTAATCTGATGATTTTTAAGAATAATATTTTTTAAATTTATCCTGGTCATGTATAAAAGGTAATCTGGGTTAGATCAAGAAATTATCCGAAAATCATAAAATGTCTAATTGGAGGATTTCCCTTGCTTTTGACAGAATGGCTTCGGGATCGAATGGTTTAGTCATATAAATATTGGCTCCTACCTCTTGCCCTTTCTGTCGATCAAAGTCCTGGCCTTTCGCAGTGAGTAATATAATAAATACATCTTTTAAAGCCTCGTCTTGTTTTACAAGGTGACATACTTCCATACCGTTCATTTTAGGCATCATTACATCCAGAAATACAAGGTCCGGCTTTTCTGTTTGGATGAGATGTAATGCCGACTCACCATTGTCAGAAGTAAAAAACTCTACATCGTCGTCTTCAAGCTCTTCCAGAGTTTGTTCAATGAGCATACGAATATGAAATTCATCATCTACAATTAATATCTTCTTTGACATCTTAATAGTTAGAAAAGTTTGAAAAAATTGTTGGAATTCAAGTAATAAGAATATTAAATCTATTCATGCCAATGCTATTGATATAGGAGAAATAAAACATTTTCCATTCCTTTTTCAAATCGCAAAGCATGCAGGCTGTCCTTTTGTGTAGACATCAGGGAATTAATGATCATGATATCAGGCGGATTGGCCAATGCTTTTTCGACCAATTCCTTACCATCCGATTCCATTACTACATAACCTTTGGCTTTTAATACTTCTGTCAAAGTATTTACTGTAGCCATGTCTTCATCTACGATCATGACTTTCTTTTTTGATTTACCCTGATCCAACAAGCTACCTATTTCATTGAATAACTCATTAGTATCAATAGGTTTGTTTAAATATCGGTCTACCCCTATACGGAAACCTCTTGCTTTGTCTTCTACGATAGATAAGACGATGATTGGTATGTCCATGGTGGCAGGGTCATTTTTGAGTACTGCCGCTACATCAAATCCATTCATCTCCGGCATCATGATATCCAGGATGATAAGGTCTGGCCTATGATCCCGCACTCTTGTCAAGGCTTCTTTTCCATTCCTCGCTTCATGGATAAAATAACCTGCATCACCAAGCTCTTGTTGCAATAAAGATCTGATAGAATCGTCATCGTCTACTATGAGGATATTAGATGCTTTTCCTTTAATATATTGCTGAGATCGGGCGACTTCTTCATTCAATTGTTTGAGTAAAGCGTCGAGTAGCATGGGTTTAGGCGTGCTTGGTTTACCGGTCGGAATAGAGAATGTAAATGTACTTCCTTTGCCCAACTCACTTTCAAGCCAGATACGACCTCCATGATGTTCTACAATCTCTTTGCATATTGGAAGTCCGAGACCAGTACCTTTGGGTTTGTCAGTAAGTGTATCACCAACCTGCTTAAATTGTTCGAACACAACGCTATGATCTTTATTGGCTATGCCGATGCCTGTGTCTGCTATGCTCACTAAAATTTCATTCTGAACTGCCAGCACCTTACATGTAACCGTACCTGTGGGTGTAAACTTAACCGAATTCGAAATCAAATTGACCATTACCTGGATGAGTTTGTCTTTGTCTCCTACGATAGTTGGCAACGAATCATCGATATCTTTGATCAAAACCAATGATCTCTGGTCGAAAAGTGATGAGGTTGCTGCAATCGCTGTCTCAGCTACTTCTTGCATTGATACAGCGTCTTCATTCCATTGCATTTTACCAGCTTCTATCTTGGCCAGATCGAGTACATCATTGATCAGAGTGGTCAGACGCTGCCCTTCTGATACTACGACTCCAAGGTTTTCGCTTACCTGTTGTATCGTTTTAGTGGTCTTAGGATCTGACTGGTCTGTCAAAGGGAATATCTTCTCTTCCAGGCGCTTCTTGATGATTTTGGCGAATCCAAGCACAGAAGTGAGTGGAGTCCTCAATTCATGACTCACTGTAGATAAAAATGCACTCTTGGCTTCATTGGCTCTTTCAGCCATTTTGCCTGATTCTTCCGCAGCAAGTTTGGCTTGTTTTACTTCATCGAATAGGGTAGCATTATTCAAGGAAACACCTACCGAAGATGCAATAGTCGATAAAAGTCGCAGATCATTTTCGTTAAATCGATTCTCCTGTTCCGTGCTTTGAACACTTAACACGCCTATGATTTCATCACCGACCGGTATGGGTACACCGAGATAAGATGAGGCGGCTATACCCAATCTTTTGACGCCCAGCAGCTCTGATGATGCTTCAAAATCTTTATTAATGAGTATGGGTTCTTGGGACCTGATTATTTTCGAAGCCAATCCTTCTCCAAATTTTAATGGAGGAAGATTTTCTCCATACTGGTAAGGAAAATGAAGCATGTCTGAATCCTTATCATGAAGAGCAAGGTATACGATATTAGCTCTGAATAAATCCTTAAGCTGATCGCCGACCATCTGGATTAAATCATGCGAATCTAATTGAGAGGTAAGCGCTTTACCTATATTATTCACAGTACTTAGTTCCGCGGCCCTTTGTTTTGTTTCAGATAATAAATGGGCAGTTTCATCAAATAGTTTTGCATTTTCATCAGCTTTCAATTTAAGTTCAAGCGTTCTGCTATTGACTATTTTCTCAAGTTCCCTGTGTTTTTCATGAAGCTGATATGTCCGCCACCTGACCAACGAATAGATGACCAAACCTGCTAGCAATGCATAGGAAAGGTAGGCCCACCAGGAGGCATACCAAGCAGGCAAAATATAAAAAGCATAATTGGACTCGGTGCTCTCCACATCATAAATATTTTTTGCCTTCACCCGAAAATTATATGATCCGGATGGGAGATTGCCATATTCACGAAAACTTTGTATGCTCCAATCACTCCAGGTTTTATCGCGGCCTTCTAAAAAAGTAGAAAACATTGTTTCATTCTCTTGCTTGAAGAATGGGGCAGCATATTCAAACTGGAGCGTATTCCAACTATGGTTTAGTATATTTTCAGCAGTTGGTATTTCCAGGCCAACAAAATGGGTTGAATCTTCATTCAAAAGGATTTTACGAATAATCGACTTAAATGATCCTGAGTTGGTTTCTTCCAGATTTCCATCATATCGGATGATTCCTTCTCTACCAGTAAACCAGGCAGGTTGTTTTACCTGAACTCCTCTATCATGAAAAATACCCCAGGTGGGATAATTCTTAGTCAAGCCTTTAAATGGGGTGTTTACAATTTTAAATCCTCCACCGGCCAAAGGAATCTTGACGAAAACCCCTGTTCCAAAATTAGCCCAAACCCTACCAAGATTATCTTTAGAACTCTCCAGAGTACCATCATTAAAGATATTAGAACCAATATAATTTTTTAAAAAACTGACCGTGTCCTGAATAAATATCCTTTTAGCTTCATCAAAAACAAATATTGAATCCTTACCAGCAATAAAATAGGTGACTCCATCAAACTCTGATATGGACACGGGTGAAACAGGCAAACCTTGTTTAAAATTGTATAATTCAACAGAAGACTCAGTTAGGGTCACTTTGCCGTCCTTTCTTTGCGGAATCACCAATTTGAGTTCATTAGGGTTATCGCCTGCTATCCAAATATTTCCACCATTTGTTTCTGATACAATAGAACCACTTCTAAAACCTTTGGCAAATGATTCTACAGCATAGCCGGATGTGGACGGGTTGAATCGGACTATGGCCATGCCAGAACGCAAATTGCAATAGAGTACAGTTGAATCCAGCTTGGATCTTGTGATCCCTCCGATATGAAAATCATAATTAGTGCCTTGAATTAGGGTATATGATTTATCGCCCACTAATTTGAGTAACCCCTTCTCTGCTCCTGCTACCAAGAGATCCTTACCATTTATTAAAAAATTACCAATTTGGCCACTGGTGCCATTTACTTTCTCAAATCTATTGGTTGACTTATTGAGTACAAATACCCCATTATTTGTACCTGCATACATGAAGGCATTGTTGAATCCAATCGTAAAAACGGTCTTAGCGGGCAACCCCTGTGCTTCATTATAATAGGTTAGGGCTGACTGCAAATCGATTTTGGCAATACCATTAAAAAGTGGCATCCACAAATTACCTCGGCTGTCTTCAAATAGATTATCCACGGAATTGTCTTGCAGCCCTACAGACTTATCTATGCGTTGAATAAGTTTGCCTTGATGATCAATTATTACCATGCCATCATTAAAAGTATTGAGCGCGATCAGCCCATTACTTAAGACCAGGCCACCATATAAACTCGTATTAAAGATGTAAGGATCGGCCTCAGTTTTAAAAGGAACGAAATCCTTGCCATCGTAGATAAAGAGACCTTGTGTGCGAGTGCCAATGAGCATGCGATTATTATCATAAGGGAGGAGGGCATAGATGCGTTCAGTAGCGAATCTTCCTCCATTAGGCACTACGTGAAAACTATCGCCTTGCTGTACACAAAGGCCTCTATTCCATATTCTGCAATAATATTTACCATTCACAGACCCACCTACATGAAAAGGTTCCTTACTCTCGATGATTTTGAATGATGTACCATCCCACTCAAATATTTTATAAATAGTTCGAAAGACAACCTTTCCCTCAATAAGCTGCGCTTCCCAAACTTCACCAAATGTGCGATGCTGTTCCGGTAGCTTATCTTTAAGTGAAACAAATTGCAATTTGCCTTTCGTATCACTATCCATAAATCCTAGGTCTCCATTAGTGCCAACATAGATTTTTCCATCCAGACCCTTTACCAGACTCCTTGTTTCCAGATTTCCGTTTGGTTTAATGAGACCCCAATGTTGACCATCGAAAGTTAGAATGCCAACAGAATTTGCAAAATACATTACACCATGACTGTCTTCTTCCACCCACCAATTCACTCCATCAGCATTGTAATCCTGGTACCGATAATTGGTGATAAACGGAAGCCCCTTTTGTTCGATTGACTGAGCTGCAGCTTGATCAAAGTGTAGCACGCACCAGGCAAACAACACACCACGAAGCAAACTCACTAAAAGCCTTAAACCTTTTAATGTAAAATGGCAAATAGAAATATAAACAGCAGAAAAACCGATTGGAACTGATTTGGAATTGGCAATAATCATTTTTGGCACATTAGGAATTTAGGTCAGGGTGGATATTTAAACAGGTAATTTTCTCTTACAGGTCCGCAAAAAATGTAGGACCTAATTATATACTCATCATCACAAATATTAAAAATATGGCCGGTTGAAAAGTCTCAAAACAGCACCCCAAATATATCAAACCTACCCCAATAGTCTCATATGTATACCTCTATCGTATCAAGCCATTGATGCTAACTTGAAAGGTTATCGAGTCCGGTCAGAAAACAGGACTACTACCTTGGGTATCCTCTCACTCTAAATATTCCGATGGCAACTTGCCAAATCTTAGCTTAAACTGTTCTGAAAAATACTGGACTTTTTGAATGCCTATAGCTGCTGCCACAGTTTTTACATTGTTAATCTTTCTCTGCTCCAGTAAAGTGCGAGCATGATCATAGCGAATCTCCTGAATATACTGTAATGGAGTCATACCTGCGACAGATTGCACCTTACGGAATAATTGAGCGCGACTCATGTGCAAGGCTTCAGCCAAAAAATCTACTGTAAGCTGCTGAGAAGCGATATGATCACGGATAGTAGTTTCCAGAACTGCTAACCATTTTTGAGCTTCAGTAGCTGGCAAAGGAATTTCTTCGTAATGCAAAATTTCTTTTTGCTCATGTTCTAGCCTGGCTAGTGTAAGTTCAATGGCGCGATGTAAGTCTAGTCGTTTCACTGGTTTGGAGATAAATGCCTGAGGTCTCGTAGATTTTGCTCTATTAAAATGAACATCATCGCTATTTGCTGTGATATAAATTACAGGGATATCATACTCTAGCTGCATCTCTTGAGCGGTTTCAATACCATCCATCTCACCTTTAAGACGGATATCTAACAAAATAATGTCAGGACGATTAGATCTTATATGCACCAGAGCCTCTTCACCTTTGGCCAATAATCCGATCACTTCATAACCCATATTGGTGATATACATAGAGATTTTCGCCCCGATGATCATCTCGTCCTCTACGATTAATATTTTTGGGATTAAAGTAATCAAGTTGATCTTTAAGTATTAAAGTAAAGCAAAACTTTAGAGCCATGGGTCAGTTCATACTCCAATCTACCCTCCAATTGTTTCACTAGTAAATGTATCAGATTTGTACCAAATCCTGTGCCTTGAGGTTTATCATTCTGAGTGAAGCCCTTCCCATTATCCACAACAAAGAAAACCCATTCAAAGGAATTATTTCGGTCGGACTTTGGGGCAGGTTGTATCCCAATAACCATCTGTCCAGGCCCGGAATCAAATGCATACTTGAGAGAATTCGTTATTAACTCATTGGCTATCAATCCCATAGGTATTGCAACATCTACATCTAATTCCATGGGAGCCATGTCACAGTTGATTTTAATACGGTCAGTTGCATTAAAAGTGTCAAGAATGCTCTCCGCGAGATGAGCAAAATAATCTTTCATTTCAATGGTCGCTAAATTTTCCTTTTGATATAATTTTTGATGAATAATACCCATTGACTGCACCCTGTTTTGACTTGCTTGCATCACCGCCTGCGCAGAAGGAGAATCAGATTGCGCAGCTTGAAGTTCCAGCAGACCGGATACGATTTCGAGATTGTTCTTCACCCGATGATGTATCTCTTTTAAAAGCAGTTCGTTTTCAGAATTGCGATCATCTAACTGAATGTTCTTTTGTTCAAGATGGTTGTTGACCGATTCCAATTTTGCATTTAAAATTCTTTTGATTCGGTAGTTTCGATACAGGATAGTTAAAATCACACCTAATAAACTTAATGCACCGTAAAGCAATATTTGAAATCGTTTCTGCTGTGCTATCGCTACCTGCTGTGTTTTGATAGTACTCTCTTTTTGAGCCACCTCGAATTCAGTTTGGAGTTTTGATACTCTTTGGTCAGATTCTATTGTAAATACACTATCTTTTAGAGTATCAAATTGTTTGAAAGCTTCGTAGGCCTCTTTATACTGCCCTTTACTCGCAAAAGCGATACTCAACTCCTTATAGGCCTGATTTAAAAAAAATTCATCTCCAAAATTAACAGTAGCTATTTGCAGACAAGTATTTATGCTTTTAATGGATGCATCAGGCTGATGCATAAGATTCTGAACTTTGGCCAGGGAAAGCCATGATCTCATAAGCATAAAATGGTTATCCAGTAATGTAGAAAATTGAATCGCCTTTTTGGATTGAATTGCAGCAATTTCAAAGTCTCTTTTCATGGTATACAATTCGCATAGAGCTATATAAATGTCTGCCAGGTTATTATAAAACTGATATCGGTCACTTTGAGCTAACGCAAGTGAAAAATATTTTTCCGCATTAGGATAATCATGGAGATACATATAATTATTGCCAATCACATAGAGTGTAAAACTATAATCCATATCTTCTAAACCTCGCTGTTTAAACAGTGCTTCGGATTGCAGCCCATATTGAAGACCTTGTTCAAACTTTGATTGTTTCCAGAATAAATTGCTAAGATCACTGAGCGCCATTGCCTGGGTCTTTAGATCTTGAGTAGAATCACCGAGCTTTAAACCTTCCAGAGCATACTCTGCCGCTATACTCAACTCCCCTTTACGCTCATAGACATATCCAAGTTGAGTCAGCAATAAAGACCAATCGTTTCTTTGAAGTTTTGTTTTGGCAGTTTCCAGCATGGCATAAGCGGAGTCCAATTTTTCCTGCCTCAATAAGATTGCGCCTAACGTTACCTGGAGTCGACCTGCCCAAAATTCACTGTGCTTTAAATTGGCAAAAGACAAAACTTGATGAGCAAGGATATTGGCTTTGTCAAGGTTACGAGTATGCCAATAATAAGCAAGATCATTGCCAACCGCCATTCTGATTGTATCTGGCAGATCCCCGTAGTATATTTTTTCTAATTGGGTCAAATAAGATGAATCAAAATCATCGGTCTCAGAGAATACAGATGCATATGGTACTGATCTTGTCAAATCAAGCAGCTGCGCAATAGTGATGGTGTAGGATAAAATACAAATACAGGAGAAAAATAGTCTCATTTAAAATGGCTTCAATAGCTCATGATCAATCTGAATAATTACTTTTCAATGAATCACAACATCTACATCTATTACAAATTAGATACTAATCTGAAGCGCAAGTGGATGCTGCTCCTGTGATTGTTGTTATAGACTAATCGTAAGTAAATGCTAACTCACCCCCAGTTCTCTTCGGATCTTATTCAAAGCACTACCCTCTCGTACCCAATCTATCTGCGCTTCATTGTAGTTTTGCTCTACTTCAAATCTATCTTCAGTGCCGTCTGCATGATTCAACACGACAGTAAGATTCTGTCCGGGTGCAAAATCATCAAATCCTACAATATCTACTACATCGTCTTGTCGGATCTTTTCATAATCCGCATGATCAATAAATGTCAGGGCCAGCATACCTTGTTTTTTAAGGTTGGTCTGATGAATTCTGGCAAAAGATTTGACGATCACTGCTTTGACCCCCAGGTATCGTGGTTCCATCGCTGCATGCTCCCGTGATGATCCTTCACCATAGTTATACTCTCCAAACACCACTGTGCCGACACCTGCTTTTTGATAAGTGCGTGCAGAATCAGGTACTGACATGTATTCATTGGTCTGAAAATTGAGTACTCTATTGGCTTCGCCATTAAATTCATTGATCGCGCCGATCAGACAATTGTTAGAGATATTTTCCAAATGTCCACGATACTTGAGCCACGGACCTGCCATAGAAATGTGGTCGGTCGTGCACTTGCCTTTGGCTTTAATCAAGACCCGCATATTTTGTACCTGGTCATTGGTGATCGGTTTGAATGGAGTTAATAATTGTAGTCGATCACTTCCTTCTTTGACTACTATGGACACGGTGCCACCATCTGCAGACGGAGCCTGGTAACCAGCATCTTTAACTTCAAATCCTTTTGTGGGTAATTCATCACCGGTAGGAGGATCGAGCTTGACTGCCTGACCATCTTCATTGATCAAAGTATCCTCCAATGGGTTAAAAGTAAGCGTGCCTGCGATGGCCATTGCAGTGACGATCTCAGGAGACGCTACAAATGCATGAGTATTGACATTGCCATCATTTCTCTTCGAAAAATTCCGGTTAAATGAGGTGAGAATAGAGTTTTTCCTGTTTGGATCGTCCGTATGTCTCGCCCATTGACCGATGCAAGGTCCACAAGCATTTGCCAGGACCACGCCCCCAATCTCCTCGAAAGCATGCAGAATGCCATCGCGCTCTACAGTGTATCTGATCTGCTCAGAACCTGGAGTAATGGTGAATTCAGACTTGGCTTTTAATTTTTTAGACTTTGCTTGCCTGGCGATAGAAGCTGCCCTATCAAGGTCTTCATATGATGAGTTGGTACATGACCCAATGAGGCCGACCTCCAGCTTTGCTGGGTACCCTTTTTCTTTTACAGCCTGCGCAAATCGCGAAATAGGCCATGCCAGATCAGGGGTATACGGTCCATTGATATGGGGCTCGAGCAACGAAAGATCTATCTCAACAACTCTATCAAAATATTTACCCGGTTCGGCATAACAAGCAGCATCTCCCGTAAGCTCAGAAGCAATGCCATCCGCCAGGTCTGCGAGCACTGTCCTCCCGGTGGCACGGAGGTATCTTCCCATAGACTCATCATAACCAAAAGTCGAAGTAGTCGCTCCTATCTCAGCCCCCATATTGCAGATGGTACCCTTGCCAGTGCATGACATGGACTGAGCACCCTCGCCAAAATATTCAACGATGGCATCAGTACCTCCCTCTACAGTTAGTATGCCCGCTACCTTTAATATCACATCCTTTGGAGAAGTCCATCCATTGAGCTTACCGGTAAGCTTTACCCCAATAAGCTTGGGCATTTTGAGCTCCCAGGGCATCCCTGACATGACATCATTGGCATCTGCTCCTCCTACACCGATAGCGATCATACCAAGACCACCTGCATTCGGAGTATGAGAGTCAGTACCAATCATCAACCCTCCCGGGAAAGCATAGTTTTCAAGGACAATCTGATGGATGATCCCGGCACCAGGCTTCCAAAAGCCGATACCATATCTGTCCGATACAGAACTTAAAAAATCAAATACTTCTGAATTTTTGTCCAATGCAGTCTTTAGATCTGTCTCAGCGCCAAATTTTGCTTGAATCAAATGATCACAATGTACAGTGGACGGTACGGCGGTATTATTTCGACCGCACAACATAAACTGTAAAAGGGCCATCTGGGCGGTTGCATCCTGCATCGCTACCCTATCAGGGGCAAAAAACACATAATCTTCGCCCCGCTGATATTCTTGCAGGGGAGAATCTGCGTGCAAATGCGTATATAATATCTTTTCAGCCAGGGTCAATGGCCGACCTAGTGCTTTACGAATATTTTCAACTTTGCCCGGGAAGGCTTTGTATACTTCCTCTATCATGCTGAGATCAAATGGAGTCGACATGCTTATAAAATTGTTTTAATAGATATATTTTAGAATTCGCAAAAATAATCAAAAACCGTTTAACGGATTTAGCCAATATAGGGTTTTCAAAGTAGATTTTTAAAGCAATCGATAGATTCGCTCTTTTTTATTAGCCTATAATTACCCTTTTGCATTTATTTATCATAGTCGCCAGAGGCACTGCTTGATCTTATGAGGAGATAAAAAGAGACATTATATAACGCGGAATCATTTATATTTAATACGTTTTCGCGTATTAAAAATTATTTATATTTAGCGAAATCGCAATTCATTACAATTCCGCTTAGCGGGCCCGTAGATCAATAGCTTACAGTCGATCACTTGCTGAGCTAGAGATCCTTCTGGCCAGAGCCCTGGCTATCACATACATCAACAATAAGGCAGGCCCGCCTGTGCAAAGGATCATCCAAATAGCTTCAGGTCCAAACCATGATTTTAAACTCGGGATCAGTATAGCCACAGAACTCAACGCTACAATGACGGAAGCTAAAGTAGATCGTCCTTGCCCAAAAAGCACAATTCCAATGATATAAAGGGCAAGATTCAAACATAGCCATAACAATAAGCCGGTCTCCATAGAAAAAATTTTTTATTAAATCTGAGCCAGGGTATCGATGATCATGGCAGCAGTGGCAGGATTGGTGGCCAGTGGGACATTATGAACATCACAGACTCTCATGAGCATCTGTACATCAGGTTCGTGTGGATGGGCGTTGAGGGGATCTCTAAAAAAAATCACTGCATCCAATTTTTCTTCAGCGACCATAGCAGCGATTTGTGCATCACCTCCCTGAGGCCCTGAAAGTAGTTTTTTGACAGGAATGCCTTCCCGCTCAATGTAGGTACCCGTAGTATGCGTAGCAAAAAGAGTCATACCCTTGAGCAAGGTATAGTGTTTAAATATAAACGAAGCCATATCCAGTTTTTTGCCGTCATGGGCTATCAGGGCTATACTCTTATTCTTCTCATTCATACTGCAAATTACTCCATCGATGTGATATCGGGTTTATCTGTATTGCCGGATATTCATCGTTCTTTAACCCTCAAACATGGTCAAAAGGCATTGCAGATTTTTTTTACTATACCCGGCCCGGTATAGATAAAGCCGGTATAGACTTGCACCAGGCTGGCACCCCGGGATAGTTTTTCTTGGGCACTTTTACTATCCAGGATACCTCCGACTCCAACTAAAGGTATAGCCCCGGGCAAAGCGGACAGCGCTGAGAGCCTGTTATTGGACTTTTCAAAGACCGGCAGCCCGCTCAATCCACCCGGCCCAATTTGATCCAATATAGCACTCGAAGTGTTCAGGTTTGATCTATCTAATGTCGTATTGCCCATGATGAGGCCATCCATGCATTGCTCGATGATGATGTTTTTTATTTCAGCCAATTGCAAATCGTCAAGGTCGGGAGCTATCTTGACCAGGACCGGACGAGGTATAGCCTTTTTCGAATTGGCAACCCGGATCGCAGATAATAATTTTATAAGAGGTTCCTTTTCCTGTAAACCCCTCAGTCCAGGGGTATTTGGCGAACTGATATTGATGGTAAAATAATCCGCGTATGGGTACAAAGTCTCGAAACAGCTTAGGTAATCTTCATGGGCCAGCTCCAGGGGAGTATCCTTGTTTTTTCCGATATTGATACCAAGGATCAGCTTGGGTATTTTTGGTAGTGCTTTTAACCTTTGCGCCATAGCAGCGGCTCCTTCATTGTTAAATCCCATACGATTGATCAAAGCTTGATCTTTGGGCAGCCTGAATAACCGGGGCCTGGGATTGCCGTCTTGAGGCCCCGGAGTGACCGTACCAATCTCTATGTGAGAAAACCCTAACAAAGCCAGCTCCTTTATATATTGACCATCCTTGTCCAGCCCTGCTGCCAAGCCTACCGGATGATGAAAAGTGAGCCCAAACAGCTGGATCGGATCTCCCTTATAATTGGGGTTGAAGATGGATTTTATGATAGCGCTGACCCCGGGTATTCGACACATGATCTTAAAAAGACCCAGTGTGAGATGGTGTGCTCGCTCAGGATTTAATAAAAAGAGTAATGGTTTGATAATGTACTGCCACATGGTACCGGATTAAAGATAAGTTTTAAGCACCATGATCTATTTTGAGTTTTAATTCGCGGATCAGGTCGTCTACCGCTGGATTGGCCTCTCGCATGAGTTCATATTTTTCTTTGACCGACAGTGCTTTTTTGGGTGCACTTTCTTCCAGGAGTTTGACCTTTTCTGGGTCCAGGACAATGGCTATCTCCAATCGTTTATCAGACACGGATTTTCGAAGCTGCTCCAATAAGGCATGTTCGAGTTGAATAATGTTTTTAGAATGGTTGGAACCGACTTTGATCATCAAGCGGGTATGATCGAGGGAGAGATCAGCTTGTGCGAGTATGGCTTTAAGAGTCGGCAACTCAACGGTCTGAAGATAAGCTTGCCACGATTTCTCAAAAGTCTCAATCTTAAGCTCGACGGCAGAATCCGGCGATGATTTGATAGATCTGGCTGCTCTTTTTTGTATGTCTTTGAGTGATCCAAGTTTAGGCGTGGCCAGGGAGTCCTTTGTACCTGCATTGACCTGGAAGGTTGGAGCAGGGATATCCGCATTATCTTCTTCCTCCTGGTCAAAAACCTCCAAATTGATTGTTTTAGGGACCAAAAGCGGAGCTGTCAGAATAGGTTTTATCTCTGGCTCAGGATTTTTTTTTTCAGCCGGCTCTAATGCTACGGTTTGAAGATCGACCAGGCGATGCAGATAACACATCCTGAGCAAGGCAAGCTCTACATGTAGCCTTTTGTTACGGGCTTTGTCGTACTGTACATCACACTCATTGGCGATGGCCAGGGCATCGAGTAAAAAGGATGTTTGGGTAGATTGGCCTTGTTGGATATACCTGGACTGCAATTCCTGGCTGCCATCGATGAGATTGACAGAAGCCTGATCTTTACTGACCAATAAATGGCGCAAATGCTCCGCCAGACCATCTATAAACAGATTGCCATCAAAACCCAATTGGTGTACCTCACGATAAGTCTGCATGATTTCATTGGTATCTTCCCGCAACATCGCAAAGACCAACTTAAAATAATATTCATGATCTAATACATTGAGATTGGTGATGGTATCAGCATAAGTGACTTTTTTCTCATCAAAACTAGCTATTCGATCAAAAATAGACAGCGCATCGCGCATAGAGCCATCTGCTTTCTGTGCTATAATATGGAGTGCGTCTGCTTCCGTAGAAATAGCCTGGTCTTTGGCTACGATCTCCAGCTGGCGCACGATTTCATCGTTTTGAATTCTTCTAAAATCATACACCTGGCACCTGGAGAGGATCGTCGGTAATATTTTGTGACGCTCAGTGGTAGCCAGAATAAATATAGCATGAGCCGGTGGCTCTTCAAGGGTCTTGAGAAAAGCATTGAAGGCGGCACTGCTGAGCATATGTACCTCATCTATGATAAATACCTTGTACTTACCATGCTGAGGCTGATACCTGACCTGATCTACCAGGTTGCGCATAGCCTCTACACTATTGTTAGAAGCAGCATCCATCTCCAATATATTAAAGGAGGACTGCTCATTAAACATCCTGCAGGAATCACATTCATTGCAAGGCTCCCCATTTTTATTGGCTCAAAGCATTCTGACAATTAATGACTTTGGCCAATATGCGCGCACAGGTGGTTTTACCCACTCCCCTGGGTCCTGTAAATAAAAAAGCGTGTGCCAGTTTGTTTCGCACCAGGGCATTTTTAAGCGTCCTGGTCACATGTTCCTGACCGAGCACATCAGAGAAGCGCTGAGGGCGATATTTTCTGGCTGAAACTACAAAATCGGACATGTGGCACGAAGATAAGGATTGTATACGGATATAGTCTAAGCCAACTATCTTTTACAGATGAGAATTAGCTTATACCTACATAACTGATTTTTAGAAAAATGACCATCAAGATTGCAATGAAAGCCCGTAGAAATTATTCGTTATGGCCTAAACTCATCTGCCACTCATTCTTTTTCCATAACATCCATCCTCCAACTACAAAGACAAGATTTTTGACAATATATTGTCCGACGAGGGTAAATCCAACAGGAGGGTATTGAAAGGAGATATCAGGTAAAATAAATAAAGGTGTGAAAGTACCCAGGAGGTGAATAAAATACAGGATCAGGACCGGCTTTTTGCATTGATTGATGATAAAACAAATGCCTAAAGTCACTTCCCAGACAGCAATTAAAGTCAACCCCATTTTGCCGGACATTTGGTGAAAACTCAGCATGTCTACCGTCTTCATCACCAGGCTCTCAGCAGGGCTAAAACCTGGAAAAAGCTTAAGCAAACCAAACCAAAGGTATATAATGCCCAGACTGTACCGGAGATAGTCAAGTGGTTTAGCCAGTGTCAAATTCATGTTGATTTGTATTAAAATATGGAATGAAAGCATAAAACTATTTTTTGTATCCGCAAATAAAACTGACCATCGTCAGTATAGCTGCTGATCAGTTTTTTTAATGCCGTTTTGAGTATGTTTTTCTACTCAAGTTTAAAGCATTGAAAACCTGTCGACTAGCTCCTGAACTATCATACCCGACACTGATTATTCGAAGTAATCATGCTGGACAAAAAAACCTGCCAAAGAATATAATTTGGCCTGACCTGCATCAATGAATACCATTGAAATTTTTTATTTCTTTATGATAAAATTAACACGATGAAAATTTCAAATTTCTTACTTCTACTTCTTCTGGCAGCAACTCAGATCGTTAATGGCCAGGCAAATTATAGAATAGTACTGACGAGTCTGACTATCAAGGGTAATTCCAATGTCCATAAATGGGAATCCAGAGCATCCCAATTATCAGGACATGCCAACGTAACTCTTGCTGAATCACAAATCAGTCAATTAACGAATGGCGAACTTGAGATTCCTGTTAAGAGCATCAAAAGCTCTAAGGGTAGCATCATGGACAATAAAACTTATGATGCGCTTAAATCAGACGAATGTGGCAGTATTAAATTTAAATTGTCAAGTGCTACCATCAATGCAACCGGAACCGGCCTGTCTGTGAAAGGTACCCTCACAATCGCTTGTCAATCAAAGACTGTGGATCTCTCATGCTCTATTCAACCTGGAGGCGGAGACGAATATGTGATCAAAGGAAGTAAAGATCTGAAGATGACAGATTTTGGAATCAAACCTCCCACAGCCTTATTGGGTACCATGGTCACCAAAGATGATATCACTATCGAATTCGAAGTAAAACTTACAAAATGAAATCTAATTTATTCAACTATAAAAAAAATCATATGAAAACTTCAACTGTAAAGCTGTTAGTAGTATTTTTAATCTCTACAGCAACCTTATGGAGCCAGGCAGACATTCAATATTCAAGACCCTGGAACCGTGACGGAATCAATGTTTTTGAGCCTTCAAAAACTGCTGATCAGCCCAAATACGATGGATTTAAAACCAGGATAGGTGGTTCTTTTACTCAGGACTTTCAAAGTCTTACCCATTCTAATACGCCCGGTAACAATGACAAAAATTTACTGTACGGAGTCATTAAATCCGAAAGCGCCACTGAAGCCCCACTAAAAGGATTTAACCTGGCTATGGCCAACCTCAACCTGGATTTTCAGATTGACGATGGTATCCGGGTGGCTTTAGAAAACTATATGTCATCCAGACATCATTCAGAATTTTGGGTCAAAGGCGGTTATGTCCAAATAGACAAACTACCCATGTTTGGCAGTCCAAAGTGGTTTACAGATTATGTACGGGTTAAAATAGGACACTTCACTCCCAACTTTGGTGATATCCATTTTAAACGTACTGATGGTGGAAATGCCATGTTTAACCCTTATGTGGAAAACTTGATCCTGGATGCCTTTGCAACAGAAATTGGAAGTGAGATATATGTATTCCCCACCAAAAACCTGATGGCTATGGTCGGCATGACTTCTGGTTTGATCAATGGCAATGTAGAAAACTATCCAGATGCCAATAACTCCAGTGGTGTAGTACCCACCAAAAAAACGCCTTCTATTTTTGCAAAAGTAGCATTCGATAAAAGTATGGAAGACTTCAGATACAGGCTTTCTGCTTCTATCTATAGCAATTCAAATATACAACGCAATACTTTGTATGCTGGGGACCGCACCGGATCGCACTATTTTTTGGTGATGGAGCCAGCTCTTCAGTCTAATGGTACTGCAACTACCCAAGCAGCTCAAATGACTTCCGGCCGCTTTAATCCAGATATGCCAAATAGAATAAACGCTATCATGATTAATCCATTTGTCAAGTTCAAAGGATTGGAATTGATGGGTTCTTATGAAACACTTAAAGGCAGCAACTATGCAGATGTAAAAGAAGGCAAATGGCTCAAAAGAGAGTTTACTCAAACTATGATCGAAGCCAATTATCGATTTTTACCAGAAGAGCAAATGTATGTAGGTGTAAGAAATATCGGGATGACTGGCGAACCAAGAGGCGTACTTAACAATGGTGCTCAAGCAAAAGTGAAAGTCAATAGAACTGCTTTTGTAGCTGGTTGGTTTGCGACCAAAAACCTCTTGCTCAAAGCTGAGGTGGTCTCACAAAAATTTAAAGACTTCCCATCCACGGATTACAGAAACAATGGCAAATTCAATGGATTCGTCATTGAGGCAGTTGTTGGATTATGATTTTGTTCTTACGGAGGGCGAGGTGAAGCCTTGCCCTCCACTTTTTAAATATACTATATCATGTTGTTTAAGCTGATTTTTTCAAAGTGGTTTCTAGCACTTCTTTCCTTGATGAAGGCTTTGGACGGAACCTATACGATCCTGCCAGAAAGCCGGGTATTTATCCAGGGGACTTCCAATGTAAATCATTTTACTTGTGATTGTAGTAATGAATTTGAGGTACGCCATTATAAAGTCTTTCAGTCCTCCCCAAGCCAAATGGTATTCGTGGATACCAAACTCTATCTCCCTGTTACCTTGTTTGATTGTAAAAACAGGAAGATGGATCGGGATCTTCAAAAGGCGCTAAAAGCTGATCAATATCCTACTGTAGAATTAGAGCTAACTAATCTTCATATCAGCTCTTCTAACCTAAGCCAACTCGAAGATCAATGGGCCGAGGCTACGGCCAAAGTCAATATCACCCTGGCCGGAGTCACGAAAACCCAATTTGTCAGAGTAAAAGTAAAAAAAGCAGGCAGCTCTGCGCTTCAAATTGACGGCAGCAAATCGCTTAAGATGACCGATTTTGAGATCACCCCTCCTGAAGTATTGTTTGGGATGATTAAAGTCAATGATCAGATCACTTTACATTTTAACCTCAACGTACAAATCGTATAATCCTAATTAAATCATTTTAAATCTCAATCTAATCCACCTCTTTATGAACAAAATTATACTCAAAGGATTGATCGCCGGTGGCACACTCCTACTTGTTAGCTACATCACTTTATTCCTCCTGGTTAAATTTATGCCCGGGTTAGCAGAACAATATTATGACCCGATGTTTAGCCTGGAAGGAGACAAAGCCTGGATGTTTTTTATCCATCCATTCATCATCAGTTTTGCACTGGCCTGGTTTTGGTCCAGGTTTAAAAGTCTGTTTGAAGGTAATTTTTGGTTCAGAGGTTTTGAAGTCGGTGTGGTCTATGCTTTGATCGCCATCCTTCCCAGCATGTGGATGATCTACAGTGCTTTTAATGTGACCCTGCCTATGGTGATTAGTTGGACTATCTATGGTACGATGCAGGCTATCGTAGCCGGGATCATTAGTGCGAAGTTGTCGCCCAATTAGTAGTGCGAACAAGATCTGGAAAAACGTACTCAACGGATTATACCATTCAGATAGACTTATCGCAAACTAATTATTCAAGATATCCCATAACAAGACCTGGATGCCAGTCTGAAAACAAGCATCCAGGTCTTGTTTTGCCCCGCATTTTTCCAGGTCTTGTTTTATTCAAATTAAACTTTATCTGCCTTACCTTCGCTTCATGATCAAACGTACTCCTACCGACCGACATCTCATCACCCAGGACATCTATGATACCATCATCATGCCCCTGTTTTATCACGCTGATGTGGACCGTGCCAAACACCTGATGAAACTGTGTTATGAAGCAGGATTGAGGGTGATAGAATTTACCAATCGGGCCGCTTATGCTTTTGAAGTATTCGCGCCATTGAATAAATATGTCAAACAAGAGCTACCTGGCATGAGACTGGGGATAGGAACAGTCACAGATGTAGGGATGACTGCGATGTATCTCCAGGCAGGAGTAGATTTTGTAGTGATGCCTTCACTGCAAGCGGATGTCATCGCATTGTGCAATAAACGCAAGGTCCTATGCATCCCCGGCTGTGGTTCCGTCACGGAGATCAGCAAAGCTGAAGAGCTGGGCTGCGAGATTGTAAAGTTATTTCCCGGTAATCATTTTGGTCCTGGCTTCGTCAAAGATCTGCTCGGTCCTATGCCCTGGAGCAGTGTCCTGGTCAGTGGTGGAGTAGAACCCAATAAAGAAAATATCCAATCCTGGGTCAAAGCTGGCGCTAAAAGCCTGGCTTTGGGCTCCAAACTTTTCACTCCATCGGTCCTCGCAGGTGAGGATGATGCAGGACTATCGACTGCTATCAAAAACTGCCTGATCTGGGCCCGGGAAGCCAAAAACGACTGATCATTTTATACATAGCAGTTCTTTTTTATACGAAAAACGGCCTGAAAACCCGCATAAACAGGCTCATATTAAAGAATAATGCTATGGCATGGCTTTTGAGAGTATAGTATACCTCCTACACGAATTTTACACAATTAAATCAACCGAGTTCAAAGCACCCCCGTCTTTGGATAGACTGTGGACAAAATGAAAAGAAATAGATGGAACTCAGAGGGTAGTTTGTTTTTACTCACGAGGGATGTTAGGTTTTGGTTTTGGCTGATCTGTATGGCCGCATTCCTGATCTTCACCTGGATGAAAGTAAAATAATGGATAGAAGGTCATAAAACGACCAGGTTTAGATAGGCTTTCACGAAAAAAACGAATTAAATAGAATAAGAGGGTTATTATAAAAAGGAAAGATCAGGCATTTCCTTTCTAATTTTTAACCTTTATATGGTTTGACCAGCTCGTCGATAAAGGCCAGGCAGCCTTCATGGATGAGCTTAAAACTTTCATCGAAGAGATTGGAATAATATGGATCAGGTACTATAACCTGCTGGCCGGGATATTTATAATCCATTAATAATCTGACCTTTAACTCATGATCTACCGTTGGTGCCAGGCGCAGTGCATCTGCCAGATTATCCTCATCCATGACTAAGATATGGTCAAAATAATCAAAATCAGTCAGCCTGATTTGCCTGGCACGTTGATCCGAAATGTCTATCTGATGCTGTCGGGCGGTGCTAATGGCTCTATGATCCGGTCTATCACCTGCATGCCAATCACCTATACCTGCAGAGTCAACCTCCCAGGATGTCAAAATACCTGGATATAGTACCTGCCTTTCAGTAAGCAAATTTTTCATCACCCCTTCAGCCATGGGCGATCGGCAGATATTGCCCAGGCAAACCATTAAGATTTTCATGTAGTTAGTCTAATTTTATTTTCCCCATTGGTATTGATATGCAATTGCTGTTCTTGCAGCTGACAAAAATCAGCAAGTTTTATGATATAATTTCTCTGAGTAGTTAAATGCAATTTGTATATTTGTTTAGACAAAATCTAAATAATGTTTAAGCCGATCATAGCCAAAAACTTGAGGGACATCAAAATCGGTCGAGTTTGCGGGTTTGCAGATGAGCAATTGTCTCGTCTATTGATATCTAAAGGGGTATTAATCGGTAGCATAGCTACGCTAATCAGAGAATCACCCTTTGGTCAAACTTATTATGTCAAAATAGATGGCCTACGATTTGGACTGCGAAAGGAAGAGATAGATGTCATACAAGTGACTGATATGTAAGGTGATAGGTGATGAATAAGAAGATTGCGATTTTAGGCAACCCTAACAGTGGTAAATCCTCTGTATTTAATCGGTTGACAGGTATGTCTGCCAAGGTCGGCAATTTTCCGGGAGTCACAGTAGATAAAAAAATTGGTATCCTTCGATTGCCTTCAGGTACCACAGCCGACATTATTGACTTCCCCGGCGTGTATAGCTTACATCCTAATTCTAAGGATGAGTTTATTGTCACCTCGATTTTGGCCAATCCTCAAGATGAAAACTATCCCGACCTGGTCCTCTATGTAGCAGACATCACACATCTGGAGAAACAATTATTGCTTTTTACCCAATTGGTAGATCTGGGGCTGCCGATCATCATGCTCCTCACCATGAAGGACCTGGCTGATAAAGATCAATTAAATATAGACCTGGACCAACTGAAAAACGCCTGGGATATCCCCATCTATGCGATCAATGCCCGCACCCAGGGCAGTACCAACGAGATACTTCAGGAATTGGACAAACAACTGCTGCACAGCACCCTTTCTACTCAGCAACAGTATAAGTTATCCTATGATGAACAATCTTTGGTCAACGATCTGGCAGAAACTTTTCCAGGGAAAAATGCATATCAACTTTTGTTAGTAGCCCATTATCACCAGCAATTGAATCACCTTACAGCAGCTCAAAAATCGAGAATAGCACAGAGCAATGTCAAGCATGGATTTAATTCAGTGGCATCTCAAATCAGGGAGACCATGCAACGCTACGATAGTTTTACCCATATAGTTAGAAAAGCTGCGTCTATTGGCACTTTTAAAGTAAGTAAATTAAGTGATCGGGCTGATGACATCCTGACTCATCGATGGTGGGGGCTCATCATCTTTTTTGCGGTCAATTTTATTTTATTTCAAGCGATGTTTTCATGGGCGTCTTATCCGCAAGAGTGGATAGATATCGCTTTCTCCTGGGTAGGTGCCCAGGTCAAACATCTTATCCCCTTCGAAACCCTGAGTAGTTTTGTATCCGATGGGATATTGGCCGGACTAGGAGGTATCCTGGTCTTCGTACCCCAGATTTTTATTTTGTTTTTTTTGATCAATATCCTGGAAGACTTCGGTTATATGGCCAGGGCAGTCTATTTGTTTGATAGACTATTGATCAAATTTGGACTCAATGGAAAATCGCTCGTTTCATTGATAGCAGGTGGAGCTTGCGCAATCCCCGCTATCATGAGCACCCGCACGATCAGCAATCAAAAAGAGAGGCTCATCACTACGTTGGTCACCCCTTTTATAAGTTGTAGTGCCCGCATCCCGGTGTATACCATCCTGGTCGGATTTGTAGTCGCTTCCAGTCATCATATTGGTCCTTTTAACACGCAGGGACTTTTGTTTATGGGTTTGTATTTATTGGGCATCGTGACTGCCTTGGGAGCAGGTTGGATACTCAAACAAATCATCAAATCGGACGATCGCAGTTTCCTGATGATCGAACTTCCTGATTACAAAACCCCGGATTTTAAAGTAGCAGTGCACACGGCCTTTACCAAAGCCTGGTCTTTCATCGTAGAAGCCGGCAAGGTCATCCTAATCATTTCTATGATTTTGTGGGTACTCTCGAGCTACGGTACTAAATCCAGAATGGAAGCGGCCACTTCCTATGTACAGACCACCACCCAAGCTCAACATCTCAGTCCCGAACAATCAGAAGACCTCATGGCCAATAAAAAACTGGAAGCATCTTATGCAGGCACCATAGGCAAATGGATGGAGCCCCTGATAGCTCCGCTTGGATTTGACTGGAAGATTGGCATAGCATTATTTACTTCCTTTGCTGCACGAGAGGTATTCGTCGGTACCATGTCGACACTATACAGCCTTGGCAGTACAGAAGACTATTCCTCCATTACTAAAAAACTGGCCGCGGAAAAAAATGCTGAGACAGGACAGCCCAGATTTACGATGGCCGTGGCCGTCTCATTATTATTATTCTATGTATTTGCCATGCAATGCATGAGTACGATGGCCGTCGTCAAAAGAGAGACCGGGGGATGGAAGTGGCCCATCATCCAATTTGTATTTATGTGTAGCCTGGCTTACCTGGCATCGTTCATCGCATATCAACTTTTAAAGTAAAATAGCAAATAATATCATAAATATTTAATTATGAATTATTTATATAGTCATAATATTTCTAATATTTGACTTTGGCAAAAACTTATAAGTAAGCCGATTAGGCAAGCAACAGATCTGTAATGCCCGTATATTTAATGGCCAAATACCAAATATCATGAAAAAATCAATTTTTATTTTTTATCTGATGCTGCTGGCGTCATCAGCCAATACACAAAATCAAATAGATGCCTTTATCAAAGAAGCTCAGGGTTATATAGCTCAAAAAAATTACAAACAAGCACAAATGAGTCTGCAGGATGCTATCAGTGAAATCAATAATATTTTTGCCAAACAACTCGTGGAGTCACTTCCTGCTGAAGTCAATGGACTCAAGGCTGATGATAGTGAGGTCAATGTAAATACCGCCGCTATGGGAGTTATGGGAGGAGGAATTCAAATCACAAAGACCTATCGACACCCTACTAAAAAAGAAAATGAAGTAGAGCTGGACATGCTCACTAATTCTCCCATGCTCAATGCCATGAATATGTTTTTGACTAACCCGGGCATGCTAGGTCAAGGACAAAAAAGCATTCGGGTAGGTACCCGCCGGGCGATCATAAAATCTGAGCAGGAAGACTATACGGATGACAAAGGAACCACCAAACCGATTCAGGTAAGTGAAATCCAAATACCTTTGAGTCAGACCTTAGTCACCTTCAAAACCAGGGGGTTTGCTACTGAGCAGGATGCTATCAGTTTTGCTGCCAAATTTGATCTCGACAAAATCAAAACATTATTAGGCGAATAAGCCGATGAGTATTGAGAATATAATGTTAGATCCAAAATGGACGGCCAGGATTTATTAAGGACCTCAGTTGAAAAGATTATAAAATAAATAACCATCCGGAAGTTGCAAATAGTTAAATATTACGTTCATTTTTGTACTATGAAAAAAATTATTTTATTTATTTTATTGATTATTGGATTTGGCCAGGCACTTTCAGGTCAAGTTCAGACTGCAGAACCAGCGGATGCTACTGCTAATCCTAATGTGATTAAGCCTCCGTTGCGGACTAATAGGGATTCTACCTGGTTGGAGGAATATTGCTCCGTCATAGCAAGAGGCAGATTGCTTTCAGAAGAAGTCACGATCGCAGTAGACTATGGTGATAATCCAAACAACCGTAAAAGGCTAAGAGATAAAAAAGGCGATGTCATCAAATTCTCCAGCGTGATTGACGCATTGAATTTTCAAGGCGAACAAGGATGGAAACTGGTCAATGCCTTTCCTGTTTCCGGTGCTTCCAATAGTGCTCCTCAATATACCTACGTTTTTAAAAGAGAATATTGGGGCAAGAAGCCCAAATATTGATGTTCACTAAGGCTAGCGGAGATAAACCTTTTAGCATTATGGATTTATCTGGCCCCTATTAGTTTCAGGTAGTTAGGCAATTTTTCGTTTGGTACCAGGACAGTAAGGTTGTATTGTTTAATCTTCCAACCGTCTGAAGTTTTCACAAGTACTCCCGATCCCCGGCAGGGTCCCATTGAAGTCGCAAGTTCTTCATCAAACCAGGCGATAGTATCTTCATTAGCAAAACTCACGTTGCGTTTGCTGGCAGTGAACTTCCAACCTTTTCGGGCATCAAATGTAGACTGAGCCCAGGCTCGAAATTCGTCCCGGGTCCATCGCTCGGTAGCATCGGTACCCAAAAATACGCCGTCTGGGGTCATGGCTCCAAAATAAGCAGCCGCATTAGAGGTAGCAGCATCATAATGCCATTTATCTAAAAATTTGGCTATATCGTCTTTAGGATCTGATATACAACCTGTGGTCCTTCGCGTATCTGCCAGTTCAAATATTTTCCAACCCGAAGTGCTTTTGTAGAGCTGGAAGACATCTACTCCGCAATGAATAAATTTATTGTCCACGTATAGATTATAATCAGCCCATACCTGGGCCAGGGCACCATCAATATCAATCTTATATTTTACGATTCTTTCATCCACTACCTGAGTCCTCCGTGTACCGATGGCTTTAAAAAACGAACTCAAAGTTTCTTCACTCAAGGTAGTCTGTCCATAAGTATTGGTCAATGGAGTATACAATCTGCAATTAGGGGCAAATATGGGTTTGGCTATCATACTATCACTGGCTCGCATGGCATCGAATACTCTCACGATAGTTAGATATATCTGCTCCTGATCTGTACCAACTATGGGAGGTAAAGCCGGTGTCTGTGTTTGAGTGGTAGGTGGCCAAGCAGGCGTCTGGGATTGACTGGTCGGAGGCACTGTGGTTGGTTTGGTTGGTTGTGGAGGTATCTGTTGTTGGTTGACCGGGGGTACTGGAGTGGGTGCTGGAGTGGAAGGCGCTGGTGCCGGCGCTGGCGTAGTCGCCGGTGGTGTCGAAGTTTTTTTATTGTTAGGAAATGGATTGGTGGGTGTGGAAGGAGTTTGAGCCATCATTACTGACCCACCTGCAAAAAGTAGGATAAAAAGAATTGATTTCATCGATCAAAAATAATCATTGAGTCCCAAAAGCAACTACCCAATTCGGGGTAGTATCTTATCTTGTGGTCAAATCATAAAAAAATCCTATGCCGCTATACGATTTTAAGTCAATGCCGCCCATGCAGATATGGGACCAGATCAAAGGGCCAATAGCCTATTCCGATAAAGTCTTATTCGGTTATCTCCACATAGACGATGGCGCGGAGCTGCCAGTGCATCAACATCCACATGAGCAGTGGAGTCACCTGATAGAAGGTGAATTCGAATTTAATGTCGGGGGAGAACTCTACCATATGAAGCCTGGCATGTCCGTCCATATCCCTGGAGATGTACCCCACTCAGGCCGATCACTTTCAAGGTGTATATTTTTGGATTGTTTCCATCCGGTGAGAGAGGATTGGTTAGAAAAAGAGAAGTTGAGTGGATTGAAGTGACCGAGAGATGATATTGCTTTATTTTGCTGGCTGGCTATGTGAAAATACGGTATTCGTTTGTCCTGCATCAAACTTTTGCCACTTTTTCGATACTCGATGGTTTTATAGAATATAAGTTCATATATATACTTGATCAACATCACACATCAGTTTGCCCAAACAAAACAGCCCGGATCAATTCACACTGACCCAGGCTGCAGATTTAGAGCAAGTCTTATATTTTCACCTGAAGTAATCGGTTCTGTAATCATCCCTATGGTCACATCTGGTGTCACAGAAAAATCTCATCAGTAGATCGCCATCTTTGGCCCTGTACTCTATCACATCCCCTCTGAAGCTAAACTCATTGCCTCTTTGATCAACAAATAATCCGCGACTTCGTTCAATTACTTCGTACCATCTTTCACCTTTAAATTTGATGCGCAGGTTCCTCCTGGTCAAATCTACGTTGATCCTCGTACCGGTAGAGTGATTGTGCCATTTACCTTCGTAACTCTTATAATACGCATTCCAGTTATCGCGGTCACTCCTGGACCAGTTGCGATCATTGTCGTCATACTGTCCATATTGACCACTTCTGTTATAATTATCGTTCCTGGAGCTTCGGTCACGCTCATTCCAATCATTTGAATTGCCTCTGCCGGACCTGGTATAGTTAATAATATTTCTTCTATCAGGCGTACACCATTCAAGAGTACCTCCAATCAAAGTATAACAATTTCCTCTTTGGTCTTTGTACCTGTTGGCCCCATAGTTAGAATAGGTTTCCCAGGCGCCACTTCCCTGATCCAGTGAGCGGACTCTGATACCGTAGTTAGTATTCATGACTTCGATACCCCGGCTTTGGTCGCGACTGCGCCAAATTCCGTCCACATCACCGGCGATCAAAATCAATGTAAGCAGGGAGAATAAGGTCGTAATAAAAAATCTAGCAGTCATAATAGTTGAATTTTAGATTGTGAAAAAAATGAGCTGTTAGAAATAGATCGAATAATGCTTAGTTAAGTAGGGTTAAATCAGGGTTAAATGGTAGTTAAATAAATTTGAACCATATTATTTATCTTCTTCAAGTCATTTAAAATAAAAATAACCTGTAAGCTCTGTGCAACCAATGGGTTCTTTCATCACCATTTGAACTATAACTATAATGACGATATGAATGCAATCATTTTATTTGCTTTTTACTTTTTGGGCGGAGTGACTCCAACTCCCAATACTGCCTGGAAAACCAGTTTTGACGAAGCCAAGGCTGAAGCGGCAGTTTCACATAAATACATCCTTCTGAGTTTTTCCGGGTCTGACTGGTGTATTCCCTGTATCAAAATGGAAGAGACCATGTTTGACCATCCTTCGTTTAAAAATTTTGCTGCAGACAAGCTGGTATTGGTCAAAGCTGATTTTCCAAGAATGAAAAAAAATCAATTGCCTGCAGACCAAAAAAAGAAAAATGATCTCCTGGCAGAAAAATTTAATCCAAATGGGGTTTTTCCATTGACGATTATTTTATCCCCCACTGGGAAAAAAATATACTCTATCGAAGGATATCCTAAAGGGACGGTGACTCAATTCATCCATTCGCTTGAAGAAGTGATTAAATAATGAATGTGGCACCGGTGATGCAGTCTACCTTATCGACCTTTAAAAAGAGTACAAAACTCATGGGTAATCTGTTTGAGATCACTGCTGTCGGCGAGGATCAGCTCAATGCAGAGACGCAGATCCAGGGAGCTATCGATGAGATTAAACGAATCGAAATTCTCTTGACTACGTTTAACGAAGACAGCCAGACAAATCAAATAAACCAGGCTGCCGGCCTTAGACCTGTGCAAGTTGATGAAGAAGTCTTTCGTTTAATCCAACGATCACTGAAGATCTCCAATCTGACGCAGGGAGCTTTTGACATCACTTATGGTTCGATGGACAAAAAGTTTTGGAATTTTGATATTACCATGGATCGACTTCCCGATCCTATAGCGGCCAAAGAATCAGTCAGGCTGATCAATTATCGCAATGTAATCCTGGATGAAAGCGATTTTTCGGTATTTCTCACTCAAAAAGGGATGCGCATTGGATTTGGCGGTATCGGCAAGGGATATGCCGCTGAACAAGCCAAAAGATGCATGCAAGCGTCCGGTGTCCAGGCGGGTATCATCAATGCTTCCGGTGATCTCTGTACCTGGGGCAGATCACCTGAGGGTGCAGCATGGACTATTGGTATCGCAGACCCCTTTTCCAGGTTAAACATTTTCTCAGAACTGGAATTAAAAGACATGTCTGTCGCCACTTCAGGTGACTATGAAAAATATGTCATCATTGATGGCAAAAAATATTCCCATACCATTGATCCCAGGTCAGGTTATCCGGTTCATGGAATTACCAGTGTCACCATCATTTCACCCAATGCTGAACTGTCTGATGCTATGACTACTCCGGTGATGGTCATGGGTATTCAAAAGGGGCTATTTATGATAAATCAGATGAACGGCATCGGTTGTATCTTGATAGATGACCACGGAAAATTATATAAGTCAAATAATATTAAACTTAACTAACATTATGAACAGCAAAAAATCAATGCTATTCTTTGCAATACTTATTGGCATGGGATTAGGCTCTTGTGCCTCTGTCAAAGCATATGAAAAACAATACATCAACGATGCAGATATGTCCCTTTCAGCCCGTAAATCTGAAAAATTTGAACAAAATTTTCAGTTGTACAGAGAAGGTGCTTCAGGAGCGAATGGAGGCAAATCTGGCGGAGGATGCGGATGCAATTAAATTAAAGTAGAAATAAATAAATATCAATGTTTAAAATATCTTTAGCGGGGCTGGCTCTCTTGGTGGGAATGATGACCGGTTATTCTCAGTCGGGATTTGAAAGGAAGATGGATACCACTGCTATTGAAAAAAACACCTCTGAAAATGGCTACATATTTAGAGGTCTAAAATTGGACGAAATCAATATCGCCTCAGGTTATTATACTCAGAATGGCAATCACTCTGCAGTGACCGGCGGTATAGGCACAGAGAGACTATCAGACATATCCAACACCTTTGAATTAAAGCTTTTAAAAACTAACCTCAACGGCAATATCCACCATTTCAATTTCGGAATGGGATTTGATTCATATACCAGTGCTTCATCAGATAAAATAGATACAGCTACTTCCTGGGTAGGTTTTACGGAAGTCGTCTCTGTCCCCAACGGTCAAAGATCACGGTCAGGGGCATCATCGCTATCTTCTACCACCAGTGTGGTGACCATAGCAGGTAAGCGCATCGTCACCTCAGCCTCGTATACAGATCAACGGTACTACCCTTCTTTATCCTGGTCTATGGAAAACCCAACCACAGGTATTACAATTGGAGCTGGGTTATCTTACAGCACAGAGTGGGACTATCAGTCGATGGGAGCCACTTTTAATATTGGCAAGGCTTCGAAAAGTAAAAACACAGATATCGGACTTAGTTTAGGCGCATTCCTGGATACCTGGTCAGTGATCTACCCTGCTGAATTAAGGCCGGCCAATTACCCTTATGGCAGTGAACGGGATATCGAGCGGACCACTAAGAGTCCCCGGAACACTTTCAATGCAGGGCTTACTTTTAACCAGGTCATCAATAAAAGACTTCAGGTAGGCCTTATGCTGGAACCATCATACCAGGATGGGCTCTTAGGCACTAAATATCAAAGGGTGTATTTTCAAGACGGTACAGCGGCACCTGAAAACATGCCTTCAGAGCGACTCAAGATTCCTATTGGGATACGGGCAAGTTGGTTTATAGGTGACCACCTCGTACTCAGGCCTTACTACAGATACTATGAAGATTCATGGCATCTCAAAGCACAAACTGCAAGCCTTGAAGCATCTATCAAGGTGTCTCCCTTTGTATCCCTCATTCCGTTCTATCGATATTATACTCAAAATGGCATCTCTTATTTTGCACCATATGGCGCTCATACTCGAGGTGAAGAATTTTTTACCAGTGATTATGATTTATCTAAACTCTCCAGCCAGACTTTTGGAATGGGGGTGCGAATCGTACCTAAAAAAGGTGTCATGGCGATCAATGCATTCAAAAGTATGGAGCTACGATATGCCCATTATGATAGATCGACAGACTTAAAATCCAATATCCTGACTGCCGTCCTGACCTTTAAGTAGGAGATAGTTTTCCCGGCATGGCCGTGCGGGTATTGTCTTTAAAAAACAATAAGAATAAGACCAGTACTACACCTGCTATCGCTGCAGGGACCATCCAGATGGCTGCCCAGTTTTTGACCCCTTCCAGTGTGTAAAATTCTGTGACTTTACCTGCAAGCCAGGATCCTATACCCATGCCTACTCCGTAGGTGGCCAGGGAAATAAGCCCCTGAGCCTGGCTTTTGATTTTCTCTCCTGCTTTGGCTTCAGTATAAATCATACCTGATACGAAGAAAAAGTCAAAACACAAGCCATGCAATAAAATAGCAACATACAGCATCCAGATACCTGAACCACCATCTCCATTTGAAAAAAGGTAGAATCTAATAATCCAGCCGATCAGGGCTATAACCAATATCCATTTTACGCCAAACTTGCGCATGGCAAATGGGATAGCCAACATAAATAACACCTCGGAAAGTAACCCCAGGGACATTTTGTTCTCCACATTGGTCATGCCTGAATCAGTGAGGGAAGGATTGACCATCGCATAATAAAAAGATAGAGGAATACTGATCAATATGGAGGAGATAAAAAAGATTAAAAAAGAGCGGTCTTTAAACATGACGAAGGCATCTGCTCCAATGATTTTGGCCAGCGTTGGTTTGTCCGTTGCTTTGGGAGGTGTGTTGGGTAGAACAAATGAATATAAGCCTAGCACCACTGAAGCTATCATCGAAATGGTAAAAATCGTTGATTTGTCCCCTACCCCTAAAAAGCCAACAAAATTGGTGACCACAAACCATGCTATCGTGCCCATGACCCTGATGATGGGAAACTGCCTGGCAGGATCTGACATATGTGCCATCGAGATGGATGAGGTCAGCGCTATGGTAGGAGCGAAGGTGAGACAATAAGCCAGAATCCACCAATAAAAATGGTCAGCACTTTTCTCCTGAATGAGGAAATACAATATAATTGCCCCAAGGATGTTCAACACTCCTAAAACCTTTTGGGCGGCAAAATATCGGTCCGCAATCATACCTATAAAAAATGGGGCAACGATCATGGATATCGAAAATGCGGTATATGCATTGCCTACCTGGGAGCCGGTGGCATCCAGATTGGTAAAAAGATATTTACTCATCTGTCCATACCAGGCACCCCAGATAAAAAACTGGAGAAACATCATGACCGACAGCAGGATTTGGTTGTTTTTATTCATGAAGTGAAGATAGGGAAAGTCTTGAAAGACGAGAAGTCTTAAAGTCTGGAAAGTCAGAAGCTTCCGGAAAGAACTTCCCGACGCTCCCAATTTTCCCGATTTCTGACTTTCCAGTGTTTCCGGCTTTTCGGACTCTCCCAAACTTTCCAGACTTTCCGACTATCTTTGTACCATGAGTATTGTAGACATTAAAGTACCCCCAATGGGTGAATCCATTACTGAAGTGACCCTTGCTAAGTGGCTCAAAAAAGAAGGTGATTTTATCAATATGGACGAGCCTATTTGCGAATTTGAATCTGACAAAGCCACCTTAGATTTACCCGCCGAAGCTTCCGGGCAGTTACAGATAATCGCCAAAGCAGGTTCTGATCTCAAAATCGGCGAAGTCATAGCCCGAATAAATAAAGATGTCTCAGCACCTGTGACCGCTGAAGCTCCTATTGAAGCTAAAGCATCCACACAAACCTCACCAACTGTACCAATCACAGCCAAGGATGTATCTGCATCACCGGCAGCTGCCAAAATACTCAGAGAAGCCAGCATCGCCCCTGCAGACATATCGGGCACAGGTAAAGAAGGACGCATCACCAAAGAAGATGCTGTCAAAGCCTCTGAAAAAACTCCTTCATCAATTCCGACCTCTGTTGCGTCTGCACCCTTGGTACAAACCGCTCATTTCAGCAGAGCTGAAAACCGGGAAAAAATGACGCGGATGCGTCGGACTATTTCAAAGCGACTGGTCAGTGCTAAAAATGAAACTGCGATGCTGACCACTTTTAATGAAGTGGATATGACTGAGATCCTGGCATTACGCACAAAATATCAAGACCAATTTGTAGCCAAATACGGGATCAAACTTGGGTTCATGTCACTCTTTGCCAAAGCCTGCAGCAAGGTATTGATGGAGATGAAGGAGGTCAATGCTTTTATCGACGGAGAAGAGTTGATATATCATGATTATGCGGATATCTCAATAGCAATATCCACACCCAATGGATTAGTAGTACCTCCGGTAAAAAATGTTGAATCTTTAAAATTTCACGAAATAGAATATAAAATCAAAGATCTCGCTGAAAAAGCGCGCGCTGGAAAACTCACACTCGAAGAAATGAGTGGCGGCACTTTCACGATTACCAATGGGGGCATATTCGGTTCGATGATGAGTACCCCAATTTTAAACGAACCACAGTCTGCGATCCTCGGGATGCATGCCATCATTGAAAGACCGGTGGCCATAGCAGGAGAGATCAAGATCAGACCGATGATGTACCTGGCTCTTTCATACGATCATCGTGTGATCGACGGTTCTTCCTCTGTCACCTTCCTGGTAAAAGTCAAGAAATTACTGGAAGATCCGATGACGCTGATGCTTGAGATATAAGCGAGTAATAAAAAATAAATTTTTTATTACTCTGACTTTCTAAATAGCATGTCGTGATGACCTGATGGTACCATTAAGGTGAAAGACTACTCAAAATAAGCTATTGCATTTTTTCTCAATCATAGCATAATGTATTAAAAAGTTTAACTTTTTAATACACAAAAAAATTTAGTATATCGTTTTAGTAAAAAATATTGCGTATAGCACTATCTTAGCTCCGATTAGAAAACTTATTACTTTAATTTAACTCTCTTTTTATGTTTAGGAAAATACTTTTATTTTGTTTTTCAATGCTTTTTTTTGGTATTGTTTCGTTTGCACAAACGAAAACTGTATCTGGGAAAATTATATCTCCCGATAAAACTCCGCTATTCGGAGCGACCGTATCACTTAAAAATTCGTCTATCGGCACTACTACTGATGAAAATGGAGCTTATTCAATTACCTTGCCGTCAAACAACGCTGACACTTTATTGTTTTCATATTTTGGCTATGAAACCAGAGAAATTGCTGTTGGACAGGCCCGTAGTATAGATATCACTTTGGCAGAGGCAGTATTTGGACTGGGAGAAGTCGTAGTGGTCGGATATGGTACTCAAAAACGTACGCTGATCACAGGTGCAGTATCCAGCGTAAATAGTAAGACGCTGAATGAAATACCAGTGGTGAGTATATCACAAGCTCTACAAGGCCGGGTTTCGGGGGTCACTGTTACCAATAACGGTAGCCCAGGCACAGAGCCCATAGTTCGCATACGGGGTATAAGTTCCATCAGTTATGCTTCAGACCCATTGTATGTTGTTGACGGATTCCCTACCGGAAATCTATCCACCATTGATTTAAAAGATATTGAATCAGTAGATGTGTTAAAGGATGCTTCTGCTGCAGCCATCTACGGTTCCAGAGCGACCAATGGTGTCATCATGATTACCACTAAAAAAGGAAAGAGAGATGGCAAAATAGGCGTTTCCCTTAATTCCGTAGTTGGTACTCAGGAAGTGACCTCGCGGCTCGACCTCTTAAATACTGAACAATTTAAACAATATGCTGTAGCTTATAGAGGTAGCCAGGTGCCTCGACTGGAAGCTCCATATGTCAATCAGCCAATATATGAAGGTGCTAGCCAAACATATGGTCAAACCAATACGGATTGGCAAGACGCTTATTTTAGAAAAGGAGCTATGACTCAACACAATATAGGATTATCCGGAGGTAATGAGATATCTCGCTTTTATGCGTCGGCCGGTTATACTGACCAAAGAGGTATTGCCCCAAGTGTCGGCTATCGTCGTTTTAACTTTCGACTTAATTCTGATCATATCATTAGTAAGTTGTTCACTTTTGGAGAAAATTTATATGCTGCTTCTGGTGACCAGGATTACGACAACAATGAAACAGGATCCAGAACAAATCTGGTGAATGTGATTAGGATGATGCCGCATATGCCGGTTTTTGATCCAACTTCCCTTGGTGGGTATAGAGGAGTGAATTCTACCTTAGATGGTGGAGATCCTACGAACCCAATTGAAGATGCTGCTTTAAAAAATCCTGGGAACAGGACCACGACTAAAGTGCTTGGGACTGCTTATGTAGATGTAAATTTCAATAGGTGGTTAAAGTTTAAATCAACGGTTGGTATTGACTATGCAAACTCCTTAGATTATCGATTTGCCCCTATCTTTAATGACAATGGTGCAATCGCAGGATCCAGTGCAACTCAAGCAACTATAACCAATAATCGTGGTACTTCTACCGTCCTTTTGTATACTGAACAACTTTCTTTCGACAACACTTTTGGAAATCACCATTTAAATGCAATTGCCGTCTACGAACAACAAGGGCAGGAAACCAGACAGGAAAATGCCAGTGGCAATCAAGCATCCAACGACCTTACCACCTTAAATAATGCCACCAATGTTGGCGTTCAGACTTTAATAGGTGAGAATGTCTTGATTTCCTATCTCGGTCGCGTAAATTATGATTTTAAAGGTAAGTATATATTAAGTGGTGCTATTCGACGGGATGGCCTTTCGGTATGGGCACCTGGTAAAAAATGGGCAACCTTCCCATCTGCCTCTATCGGATGGAGAATCGATCAGGAAGATTTTATGCAAAACCAATCAAAAATTTCAGAATTAAAGTTAAGAGCTGGATATGGTGTAACAGGCCTGAATGGTCTTGTTTTGGGTAACACCCCATGGCTGGTTAGTGTCAACTCCAACAGTGCTTATTATCCTTTTGGCGGTTCAATCACCGGTGGGCCTGCTTCCTCAATACAACGATTGGGAAATCAGGATTTGGAATGGGAAAAAACGAATCAATTAAATATCGGTGTTGACATCGGATTTTTAGCTAATAAAATTACTTTATCTACAGAATATTATCAACGCAAAACAGATAATCTAATACTAAATGTACCACTCCCTCCATCATTTGGCTACATTTCAAGTACTGTAGCTCAAAATGTGGGATCCATGAAAAACGATGGTTTTGAAATGCAACTGGGTTATAATAAAAGAGAAGGAGAATTTAAATGGAATGTGGGAGCCAACGTGAGCATAGTCACCAACCAGGTTACCAGATTGGCAGAAGGAGTAGCTAATATTGAAGCTGGTGGAAACGCAGATTTTGGATCTTACAATATCACTAATACAGCAGTTGGTCAGCCTATTCAAGCCTTTTTTGGATGGCAAACAGAAGGTATCTTTCAAAGTGTAGATGAAGTAAGCAAACATGCTACGCAAACAGCGTCTACAGCACCAGGTGATATAAAGTTTAAAGATATTAATGGCGATGGAGTAATCGATTTGAACGATCGTGTATTTTTAGGCAGTTTCATTCCAAAAGCCACTTATGCATTAAACCTTGGAGCAAACTATAAGAATTTTGATTTTTCAACTTTCTTTCAAGGTGTGCAAGGCAATAAAATCTTTAATGCTACCAGAGTAATCACCGAAGGTATGGTACGTTTTTTCAACGCCGGAACACAGGTATTGAATGCATGGACTCCGTCTAATACCAATACCGATATCCCTAGAGCTATATCTTCTGATCCTAATCAAAATGCCCGACCTTCTACTCGTTTTCTTGAAGATGGATCCTATCTAAGGCTTAAAAACATTATGTTAGGCTACAATCTGCCTGAATCATCACTGAGTTCAATAACTAAAGGAGCACTTTCGAGCTTCAGAATATATGTTTCTGCACAAAACATATTGACTTTTACTAAATATTCCGGTTATGATCCTGAAGTAGGGAATAGAACACCTGGATCTTCTTTGACAAATGGTATCGATTTTGCAGTATATCCTCAACCTAAGTCATACCAGGTTGGCATTCAAGCAAATTTTTAATCCTCAATTTAGTTACTTAAAAAAATCATAGAAATTATGAAACAAAATATATTTAAACAGGTTGCCTTGATTGGTTTCTTCCTCATAAGTATCGTTGCTTGTGAAGACAAGCTGAACATATTTGATAAAAATAATCCAACAACTGAAAGTTTTTTCAAAACAGCGATTGAGCTTCAAAATGGTGTAAATGCTATTTATTCTACACTAAGGTCTGGCCAGCTTGTAGGTCGCGAATGGTTTTTTACCCATGACATGAGAGGTGGAGAGTTTTCTCCCGGAGGACCACAATTGGAAGCTCCAAGGGCAGAATTATTAAAGGAACCCTCACCTGCCCCCTCTAATTCGGTCATGTCTAATGTATGGACTGGTTGCTACCAGATGATTAACAGGGCCAATCTTATAATTTCAAAAGCACCGGATGTTACTGACAATCCTGGTTTACGAGACAGATTAGTTGGAGAAACTAAGTTTTTAAGAGCATGGGCCTATTTCGAATTGGTATCACAATGGGGAGATGTGCCACTCTATACCGAAACAGTTACTTCCGCAACTGGTTTTCAAGGAAAAGCTGCATCTGCAGATATTTATGCATTAATCCTTTCAGATTTGACAGAGGCCACTCAAAAATTGCCAGAGACTTATGGTGCTTCAGATAATGGTCGTGCCACCAAAGGTGCAGCTTATGCTATGCTTGGAAAAGTAAACATGCAGAAAGGCGACTATGCCGCAGCAAAAACGGCTTTGTTGCAGATTTATGGCAAATACAGCCTGGTCAATGATTTTCAATGGAATTTTGATGGGGACATTAAGAATGATAATGGAGTCACTTTAACCACTGGACATGAGTTTAATACTGAATCTATTTTTGAAGTAGTATTTGTAGATAAAGGTGATAACAATTTTAACTGGGGTTACAATGGTGAAGGGTCTACCAGTCCATTGAGTACTGTTCGAAATCAGGAATATGGAATTACCTGGGGCAATACAATACCGTCGAATAATCTTTTAAATGAATTTGAAGACAATGACCCAAGGTATAAATTTACATTTTATGAAGAAGGTGATCAGATATTGACCAAGTCTCCGTTGGCACCTTTAACATTAACTTCAGCGGATATGAACATTGCTCCCTCCTTGAGGAAAGGTGTTTCCATAAAAAGATTTTTCCGCAAGTACAATATTTATGATTACGTAAATTCAGGTTTTCATCCGGGGGGCATCAATCAACGGGTGATTCGGTACGCAGATGTATTACTTATGTTGGCCGAATGTGAAGCTGAAGCAGGCACTCCCGCCAAGGCAGCAAGTTATATCAATGAAGTTCGTAGCCGCGAAAGCGTGAAAATGCCGGCAGTAAACCCAACGAACAAAAATGATGCTTTAAAAGCGGTAATGCATGAGAGGTGGGTTGAATTGTGTGGTGAAGAAGTGAGTAGTATTGATATTTTACGATGGAGAAAAAAAGGATATTTCCCTTCTATTATTGCTGATAGAGTGCCGGGACAGGTCGATCTTTTCCCTATCCCATCTAGTGAAACATCTACCAATCCATTAATAAAATAAGTTTCGCTTAGTTTGGAATCAACATTCCTAATTCTATTTGTAGCTTAAAAAGAAACAATAGCTCGACCCTGATAAATTAAGGCCGTCATTTATGGCGGCCTTAATTTTTTATCCTATATGTTACTGTTCAAATAATTTAAGATCGTTATTAAAAATCAACTATATTTCTATTATTAATTTTATCGCAGTTTGAAAACCATAAACTCCAACATCGTATTCATTTTTTCTATGTTGGCTTCTATATTATTAGGTACCTGTACTTCTTCCCATAAAGAAAACATGCTATTCACCATGTTACCATCAAGTCAAACCGGCATACATTTTATCAACGACCTTCACGATTCTGACTCATCCCACTCCTTTATTAACGAATTTGGCTATATGGGAGCCGGTGTAGGCATTGGTGATTTTAACAATGATGGTTTAAAAGATATATTTTTTACAGGCAATCAAGTAAGCTGTCGCCTATATATCAACAAAGGAGATTTTCGATTTGACGATATCACCTCAAGCGCCGGACTGACCACGAATGTGTGGTGTACAGGTGTAAGTATAGTGGATATCAATCAAGATGGTTTTGATGATATTTATATATGTGTTTTTGGCAAGGATCTAATCACTCCGACGAAAAATCTTTTATTTATAAATCAACAGGATTTAACTTTTAAAGAAGCTGCTGACTCATTTGGAATAGCCGATACAGGATATTCTACGCAGGCTGCGTTTTTCGACTATGATCGGGATGGTGATCTCGATATGTATCTCACCAACTATTTGTTAAGTTCAAAGAACACCAATACCATTGTACCAAGAGATAGAAGCGGTCGCTCGCCAGCCAACGATCGACTCTACCAGAACCAATCAAAAAACGCGCAAACTACTTATCCAGCTTTCATAGATGTAACTCTATCAGCCGGAATCAAAGAAGATGGATATGGTCTGGGATTATCCATAAGTGATTTTAACAATGATGGTTGGCCTGATGTATATGTAGCTAATGATTTTGTGTCTAATGATCTATTGTGGTTAAACAATGGTGACGGTACTTTCTCCAATTATATTGATAAGGCATTAAAACACCAAAGCTACTCGAGTATGGGATCCGATGCTGCTGACATCAACAATGATGGCTGGCCTGAAATCATGACGCTTGACATGCTGCCAGAATACAATGAGCGAAAGAAAACCACTTTTAGTTTTATGAACTACGACCGCTATGAAGCCGAAAGAGCCATGGGCTACGAGCCGGAATTTATGAGAAATATGTTACAACTAAACAATGGAACTAGGTGGATAAATAAAGTCAAAACTCCGTTTTTTAGTGAAATTGGCTTTTATGCAGGCATCGAAGCTACCGATTGGAGTTGGAGTGTCTTACTCGCAGATTTTAACAATGATGGTTGGAAGGATATGCATATTACAAATGGAATAGGTAGAGATTTTATCAATGCCGATTTTCTTGAATTCAGCCAGGAAGTTTTCAAAAGCAGTCTCCCTCGCACAGAGCAAGAGAAAATAATCAGAAATAAATTAAGCTCTTTAAATCACATCAATCTGAAGAACTATCTATACATTAATAACAAAAATCTGACTTTTACAAATGAGGCTACCAATAGTGGAATCGGAAAGCTTTCTATGTCTAACGGAGCTGTGTATGCTGATCTTGATAATGACGGCGATTTAGATCTGGTGGTCAATAATATAAGCAGCGAGGCTTTTGTATATAAAAATAATACCAATCAGAAAAACAAACCACTTAGCGTGCATTATTTAAGCATCAGATTAAAGGGTGATGATCTCAACAAACAAGGTTTCGGCACAAAAGTATTGCTCTATACCGATCAGCAAGTACTGTACCAGGAGCAAAACCCAGTAAGAGGTTATTTTTCAAGTGTAGACCAGCAATTAAATTTTGGGTTGGGCAGCCAAAAGTATATTGATTCACTTTGCGTTATTTGGCCCGATGGCTTTACACAATCACTATATGGTTTGACTACCGACACTACCATAAATCTATTTTGGAAAAACGCAACACCAAAAACATCAGCGAAGACAACTAATCCCGGTACTATTTTTAATGAAATTACATCGACTTCACAGATTAATTATAAACATGTTGAATACCCATTCAATGATTACAATATTCAAAGATTAGCTCCTCAAAAATATTCACAACAAGGTCCGCATATTGCCGTAGGAGATATAAATAATGATGGATTAGAGGACTTTTTTATTGGGGGCGCTATCAATTTTTCTGGCGAGATTTTTACTCAACAAAATGGACAAAAATTTACCTCATCTCAACTAATAGACAGCCAGAAAATGGAAGAGGATATTGATTGTATTTTTTTTGATGCTGACAATGATCAGGATCAGGATCTTTTAATCACCGGTGGGGATATACAATATAGCGAAAACTCAATAAATTATAAGCCCAGACTATACCTAAATGATGGTGAAGGTCATTTCACGCTCCAAGCTTATGCCATTCCAGATTCAATCAAAACGATTGCAAGTTGTGTCTCCTCTGCAGATTTTGACGGAGATGGCGACCAGGATCTTTTTATTGGTGGACGCGTCTCCAAGTCATATCCGATGGCACCTAGAAGCTATTTATTACAAAACAATAATGGGGTTTTTACGGATGTCACTTCAAAGATTTGTCCTGAACTATTACATCCAGGCATGGTCACAGCTGCTGTGTGGACGGACTTTGATAACGACCACCAGATCGATTTGGTCCTTGCTGGCGAATGGATGCCCCTTAGATTTTTTAAAAACAATCAAGGCCTTCTCAGCGAAATCACCACATCAACAGGCCTCCAGCAAATGTATGGAATGTGGCGCAGCCTGATTGCCTCCGATATTGACAACGATGGGGACATGGACTTTGTGGCTGGCAATTTGGGTTTAAATTGTCCATATAGAGTAAGTACTTCCGAGCCAATGCAGCTTTTCGCAACGGACTTAGATGGAAATGGAAGCATGGATCCTATTATGTTTTATTTTATAAAAGAAAATGAGGACAAAAAACAATCATTTCCGTCTATTAACAGGAATCAATTTGCGGAGCAAGTGTCCTCAATAAAAAAAAGATATCTGTTACACAAGGACTTTTCAAATGCTTCCTATTTGGATATATTTAAAGGAGTGAAAAACCATAATATTGAAAAACTATATTGTGATGAAACCAGGAGTTGCATATTCGAGAACCTGGGAAACGCTAAATTTCTAAAACGTATATTACCAAAAGAAGCTCAGTTCTCTCCAATAAACACTATCCTCTGCCTCGATGTTGACAATGATGGTTTTAAAGACTTGTTGCTGGCAGGCAATGAATATCAGACTGAAGTCAAATCCGGCAGATATGATGCTTCCTATGGATGCTATTTAAAAGGAGGCCAAAACCTTTCTTTTGAAACAATCCGACCAATTGAAAGTGGATTTATAGTGGATGGTGATGTAAAAGACTTAGCCTTAATTCATTTAGCCAATGGAGAAAAAATAATACTGGTGGCAGCGAATAATGATTCTCTAACCGCGTTGCGAATAGGCAACCTGCCGATACCTATTACACCACAACCACGTGCCCATAAATAACAATGTAAAAGTCACCACGATGGTGCAATTCTTCAAGCCTAACTTTTCTGCTCAATTTCTTCTTTAAGTTATCAGTTATCAACTTATCTTATTTTTGGCCATTATTATAATATTTTCAGAGGAATTTGAATATACAAAATATATGTCGGCACTTCAATATTATACAAAAATATCCTGTGCTGAATTCAAGATTTAAGTCTTAGATTTTACTATCAAATCAATATCAAAGACATTCTTAGATTGTACAAGAAAAAAAATGCACTTTGAAGGCTATGTTGTTTCTTTACAATCGATTATATTTATGAACAATTTAACTCTGCAACCCCTTATATTTTAATAAAACCTGAAAATATAAAACTTTGAATATGAATAAACTTAGATGTATGATTACTTGCATCCTGATATGCTCCTTAGCATTTCTGCATGCTCAGACCATCACCGGTACTATTAAATCCGGATCAGATGGTGGAACTCTACCTGGTGTTTCAATATTGGTAAAGGGTACCAATATTGGCACTGTATCCGACATGGATGGCAATTTTAGCCTCCAAGCAGCACCACAAAGTACTTTGATATTCTCCTACATTGGCTACCTGACACAAGAAATAGCTATTGGGAGTCAAACCGTTTTGGATGTGACTATGTCTGAAAGCGCAGAGAGCCTGGACGAAATAGTCGTAACCGCCCTGGGCATACGTAAAGAAGCCAAAAAGCTCGGATACGCCACCAGTACTGTGTCCAAAGAACTTGTCACTGAAAACCGTTCTTCAAACTTCATAAATACCCTTCAGGGCAAAATAGCCGGGGTCAATATCTCTGCTTTGGGGACTGGACCCGCCGGGACCTCCAAAATCCGCATTCGGGGTCAATCTTCGATCTCTGGCCAAAACAACCCTTTGATCGTAGTCAATGGTATTCCAATAGACAATAGCAATTTTGGTACTAACCCCGGAAACGCATCTTCTGATAATTCTATTGGCGTGCGCGGCGGCGGAAACACCTCTGACGGAGGAGATGGATTGTCAAGTATCAATCCAGACGACATCGAAAGTATGACCATATTAAAAGGTGCTACGGCGGCAGCGCTTTATGGATCCCGCGCTAAAGATGGGGTCATCATGATCACCACCAAAACCAGAGGTACAGGCAAAGGTATTGGTGTAACTTTTAACACCAACTATACCAATGAAACCCCACTGGACTTTACAGACTTTCAATATGAATATGGCCAGGGTGAAAACGGTGTCCGACCGACTAGTCCAAATCCAACTTCTGGCCAATGGTCATTTGGCGAAAAATTTGCACCCGGTATGACCCAGGTTTTGTTTGGTGGTGTGACCGTCCCTTATGAACCAGTATATAACAGAATCAGGGATTTTTATAGAAATGGCTCAAACTTTGCCAATACAGTGACCTTGTCATCAGGAGGAGACAAAGGTGGGTTCAACCTGTCCTTTGCCAATAATGACAACAATGGTATCGTCCCTAACAATACATTTAATCGTAAAACTTTCAATATGGGATTTGCTTATGATCTCTCTTCGAAGCTTAGTTTTACAGGTACGGCCAATTATTCCAAAGAATACAACAGAAATCCTCCCAATATTGCCAACCAGGACAATTCAATCCCTACTACCATCTATAACCTGGCCAATTCAATGCCTCTTAGTGTTCTGGATGAAAACAAATACGATGCCGACGGCAATGAATATGTATACTCCAGGTTCAGGAATAGAACCAATCCATATTTTACCCTTGCAGAACAGTTTCAAAATATTCGGAGGGACAGGTTATTTGGGAACCTCAATTTGAAGTACGATATTCTTCCCTGGCTATACGTACAAGGCCGTGTAGGACAAGACTATTGGTCACGTGATCAGGATTATAACAATTTTCCGACTGGTCAGGCTTCTCTGGCTACCGCTCCGGCAGGATTCGTCAATGGTGTATATACCCAGGAATCCAGAAGATTCAGGGAGACAAATGCTGATATTTTGATTGCTGCCAACAGGAAATTTGGCAATTTCGGAATCGATATAAACGCAGGAGGCAATCAAATGTATCGACGCTCGGATCTCAATAGTACCCAGGTCACTGACTTTATAGTGCGTGGGCTCTATACCGTTGGCAATGGTAGAGTAAAAGATCCAATTTACGGCTTGTCAGAGCGGGCGGTCAACTCAGTTTATGGATCAGCAGAGTTGTCATACAAAACTTTTCTTTACATCAATGGTACCTTACGAAATGATTGGTTTTCGACCCTTTCTCCTGCTAATAGGAGTATCCTATACCCTTCTGTATCAGGTAGTTTTGTATTCTCAGAAGCTATGGGTAATCTACCATCCTGGTTGACTTTTGGTAAGATCAGGGCAGCATATGCAGAGGTAGGGAGTGATACGGATGTATCTCCCTATTCCAATAACCAATTTTACTCCGTCAATGGCAACCTGTTTCCCAATCCTTCCGGAGCAGCACAGCCTGTGGCAGGACCTTCCAGTCTGACTTTGCCCAATGCCAACCTAAAGCCAATGCGGGCTTCTGAGAAAGAGATTGGTCTTGAATTAAAAATGTTTAATAACAGGGTCGGCTTAGACTTTGCAGTATATCAAAAAATCACTGAAGATCAAATTGTCTCCGCTCAAACTTCAGATGCTTCAGGTTACACCAACACACTTATCAACAGCGGTAGAAGTCGTACCAACGGTACAGAAATGTTGGTCAATCTGGTTCCTGTCAAAAGTGGATCATTCCAATGGGATATTACTTTTAACGGTTCTTATAATAAAACCAAAGTGCTCAAACTGCTCACAGAAACACCTGGCGAACGCATCACTGTAGGCACACACGTGTTCAATGGCGAGCTGAGGCAGGTAGTCGGAGAGGAAATGAAATGGGTCAGATCTATGGATTTGGATATAAAAGAGATGCACAGGGAAGAATAGTTTTTGGTGGCAATGGAATTGCTCAAAGGACTTCCGATCTGATCTCCTTTGGATCTGCCCTGCCAAAATGGACAGGTGGTATCAACAATGGATTTAAATATAAGGACCTTTCCGTTTCTTTTCTGATAGACTTTAAATTGGGCAATATGATGCTCTCTGGCACTAATTTTAATCTTACCAGACACGGTTTGCACAAACAAACATTGGCTGGTCGTGAAGGTATCATCGGTGTTGGTGTTAATGATAAAGGTGAACCGAATACTGTAAAAGCCAATATTCAACCGTATTGGGAAGTAGTACGATCACTGGCTTTGATCGAACCAATAGTATATAATGGTGGTTATTGGAAACTCCGCCAGATCACCGCAGGATATGACCTGGCCCATCTCCTACCGGGTTCGTCCCCTATCAAAGGCATGAAGCTGAGTCTTGTCGCCAATAATGTATTGATGCTCAAAAAATGGGTACCCAATATTGATCCAGAATCATTTGGCTATTCCTCTGACAATTTGGTTGGCATGGAATCTACCGGCTTACCTACCACCAGGAGTATAGGCTTTAACCTCAATGTAAAATTCTAAAAATCAGACTGACATGAAAAATTCAATAAAATATATCTTACTCATATTTACATTAATTGCAGTCTCTTGTGACAAAGGATTTGATGATCTTAATATCAATAAGACGGCAGCTACGGCTATCAATCCGGCATTTATACTCAACAATGCGGTAATTAATACTTCTTTTACTAACAATCAATTGATCCTGGAAGTAGGAATCGTCCAGCAGATGGTATCGCCCAATTCTGGCGTATTGACTGGTGCCAATTTTAATCAAGACAACCGTGATGCCACTGCTGCCAACTGGCAACGCTACTATCGATCAGTCATCCGGTACACAAAAGATGTAATCAACCAAACTGCCGAACTGCCTAATCGAAGCAACCTTCGTAATATGGCCAGAATACTCCAAGCGTTTGCTTTTATGGTATTGACAGACACTTATGGAGATGTCCCTTATTTTGAAGCAGGTAAAGGCTATATAGAACAGATTGCTTCGCCAGTATATGATGCACAGCAAGCCATATATAGTGATATCATCAAAGAATTGACGGAAGCCAGTGCTGCCTTAGATGCCAGCAAGACCATAGAGACTGCTGATGTATTGTTTGGAGGTGATATAGCCAAATGGCGAAAATTTGGCAATTCACTGCTACTCCGTGCGGGTTTGAGATTAGTCAAGGCTGATGCAGGGCTTGCCCAATCAACAGTACAAAAAGCGATTGCGGGGGGCATAATGACTTCCAATGCAGACAATGCTTTTATCAAGCACGATCCTAACTATACCAACGCTTGTGGACAGTGGATGAACTCTACAGAAGCCAATAACGCCTACCTGGGTAAACCCTTTGTAGACTATCTTAAAAACAACAATGATCCTCGTTTAAAGGCTATAGCCAATCGTTATGTCGGAGCCAAGTCAGGTCCTGAGCAAACCGCTGCCAAGTCTGTTACGGATCCATCTGTGCAAATAGGCATGCCATTTGGATATGACAACAATTCGATCAAAACAGCGGTCGCGGCAGATGGCCTGGCAAGTTTTTATGACTATAGTCAGTGTGATCGGTTTAGATTTGGCAAAAATACTGCACCGATGTTTTTGGTGACTTATTCTCAAACTTCGTTATTATTGGCTGAAGCTATTCAGAGGGGTTGGACCTCAGGATCGGCTGCAGATGCATTCAAAAATGGTATCAAAGCCAATATGGAAGAGGCTGCTGCTCATGACGCTGGCTCTGCCATCGCTGCCAGTGCTATAGATGCCTATCTTGCAGCCAATCCGTATGATGCGGCAAAAGGGTTAGAACAGATCAATACTCAATATTGGGTATCTTCTTTCCTCAATGGACCGGAAGCATTTGCCAATTTTAGGAGAAGTGGATTTCCTGCTCTGGCACCAAATCCTTTTCCTGGAAAAGCGATCAAAGGAAATTTCATCAATAGATTGACCTATCCCAATTCTGAAATTTCAGTCAATAGTACCAATGTTCAAGCTGCTATAGCCAGACAAGGTGCTGATGACCTGGATACAAAAGTATGGTGGCATAAATAAAAAATCTGAATAAACGAATTCCGTAAATTGTGACAGCCGATCCGCAAGGGTCGGCTGTTTTTGTTTGAAGATTAGGGTCGGGTGTAATAGTTTATTCATCCATCCCTTCATCTCCCTCAGCAGTCTTGCTGCTGCCTACCAACATAAGATTGATTGTATTGATTTCTGCTGGGGTAAAATAACGCCACTTGCCAGGAGGAATTCCAGTCAATGTCATACTCATAATACGAATCCTTTTCAATGATTGTACATTGTACCCAAGCACTTCGCACATTCTGCGTATCTGGCGATTGAGTCCTTGTACCAGGATGATTCTAAATCGGGTATCAGTCTCTTGTTTGACAAAACATTTCTTTGTGTAGATCCCCAATATCCTAACTCCATTGCGCATGTGCTGGATAAATTCCGGAGTGATGGGTTTATCCACAGTGACAATGTATTCTTTTTCGTGATTATTGCCAGCCCTCAGTATTTTATTGACTATATCTCCATCGTTGGTTAAAAAAATCAGTCCTTCACTTCGTTTGTCCAGTCTGCCGATTGGAAAGATCCTGGTTTTAAAATTGACATAGTCTACGATATTGGATTTGTCTTTGACATCAGTGGTACAGGTGATCCCCTTTGGTTTGTGTAGCGCCAGGTAAATCCGCTCCTTCTTTTTCCTGATCGGCTCACCATCCACCCTTACTTCGTCACCTTCAGAGACTCTATTTCCTTTGGTGGCATCCTGACCATTGACGGTGACACGGCCTTGTTCAATATATCTGTCTGCCTCTCTTCGGCTACAATACCCGCTGTTGCTGATGTATTTATTAAGACTGATTTCCATATGAAAACAAAGATAGTGTGAGGATGTTAGAGTTTTGGGAAATTGGATTGCAAGGCAGAGGCAATCCTACAGGTCTGCACAGCGGCGGATAGGGTTATCTGCGCGAAAAGCCATAAGGCGAAGCACATCGGTAGGAAGCAATTCAACAAAGATATCAGAAAGCGGTCGGACAGCAGCAAACCTCGAACGGCAGAAGCAAACCTACAAGTTGATCTGCACGCAAAGCAGGGCGGCAAACCTCGTAGGTTGCTTCTGGACTTAACCCCAACTTCTTGCTTTATTTCAATATCTCGTTAATACTGACGATTTTTGCAGTCCAATCCTAATCCTATGAATACATTCGCAGATCTTAACCTTCCCAAACCTTTAGCGAATGCAATGGTTGATCTTGGTTTTGAAAAACCGACGCCAATACAAGTAAAGTCATATCCGGTGATCCTGGCTGGAAAGAATATGGTAGGTATAGCACAGACCGGTACTGGTAAGACCTTGGCCTATATGCTACCCTTATTGCGTGATCTGAAGTTTTCAAAGCTGGTCCATCCAAAAATATTGATCCTGGTACCTACCCGTGAGTTAGTGATCCAGGTGGTACAACAAATCAATGCCTATGCAAAATATATGCAAGTCAGGGTGTTGGGCGTCTATGGTGGTACTAATATATCTACGCAAAAAATAGCCGTTGCGAAAGGGATGGACATCCTGGTAGCGACTCCCGGCAGGTTGTATGATCTGGCTCTGTCTAAAGCAGTCAAGTTAAACGAAATAAAAAAATTGGTGATCGATGAGGTCGATGTCATGCTGGACCTTGGATTTCGATTTCAACTAAGCAATATCTTCGAACTGATGCCGGAAAGGAGACAAAATATTATGTTTTCTGCGACCATGACAGATGAGGTAGAAGCATTAATAGATAATTATTTTATTGCTCCTGAAAAAATATCAATCGCTCTGAGTGGAACAAGATTAGAAAACATTCAGCAACAATGTTATCATGTCGCTAATTTTTACACCAAAGCCAATTTATTACGACAACTTCTTGAAGATAAAAAAGAATTCAGGAAGGTATTGGTCTTTGTGACTGGCAAAAAAAATGTAGAGTTATTATACGCGGCACTGGAAGAGACCTATGCTTCGGAAATGGGCTTCATTCATACTGATCGATCCCAAAATAACAGAATAGCCGCCATCAGGCTATTTGATAACGGTATGCATCGAATATTGATCACCACCGATGTGATGGCGCGTGGCCTGGACCTCGAAACCATTAGTCATGTGATCAGTTTTGACACACCCAATTTTCCGGAAAATTATATACATCGGATAGGTAGATCCGGGCGTGCTGAGAAACAAGGCAAATCAATCTTGTTTTATACAGATAAAGAGGAAGCTGCAAAAACAGAAATCGAAAAACTGATGTCCCACAAAATCGAATTGATGGAGATGCCTCCGGCAGTAGAAATCTCAAAAGAACTCACCCCAGACGAAAGGCCCAGGGCTTTCGACACCCCTGTCTCTTTTCGCCATGACGAAAAACTCCTCAAACCGGGGTTTCATGAAAAGAAAAAGAAAAATGTCAAAACTAATCTTGGAGGATCTTATAAATTTGAAATCGCCAGGAAATATAAAAAGCCTAAGACCAGAGGGGATAAGTTTAAGAAGAAATAAATTCTTTAGCCTGGCATACAGGTGACCTTTTAGCCTGGGGAGTATTGCATTTCAAGTAGAAAACAAGTCTGATAAAAAAGGTCTAAGTTCTTTAAGCTATTTTTGCGTCTTCATCTATACCATAAGATCAATTTATCTTGATGCGATTATTAGAAAAAGCTATCATCCTATTTGAAAAGACCAAGATCCTTGTAAAATCCAAATTTGATGTAGTAGATAATGAACGATTAAAGAAGAATTTGCTCAATGCCCTGCCATTCTGGTTGGGTGCTCTGCTATCCGGAGGACTAGCCGTACTGTATGCCAAGTTATTTTCTTTGGCAGAAGCCGGGACTCACTTACTTTTCGATCAATTTAAATGGGCGTTTTTTGTAGTCACTCCTGCTTGTTTTGTCTTGGCCTGGTGGCTGGTAGTCAAGTATGCCCCTTATGCCAGGGGTAGTGGTATACCACAAGTGACCGCTGCTATTGAACTCGCCAACCCGAAACAAAATATCCTTATTGACCACTTACTAAGTCTTCGTATACTTTTTATCAAAATATGTTCAAGCCTGATCATGGTACTTGGAGGAGGAGCCATCGGCCGCGAAGGACCAACCATCCAGATATCAGCGGCTATATTCAAAAAAATCAACGATCTATTACCAGAATGGTATCCCAAAATTTCAAAAAGAAATATGCTGGTGACAGGAGCTGCCTCCGGATTGGCAGCTGCATTTAATACACCATTGGGCGGTATCGTTTTTGCCATAGAAGAACTTACCAAAACACATTTTAGCCTTTTTAGATCAGCCTTGCTTACTGGTGTGATTATAGCGGGACTTACCGCGTTAAACTTTTTAGGTCCCTATTTATACCTGGGGTATCCAGATTTAAAAAATCTCTCCTTTTGGTTGTTAGTCATGGTCATTCCACTTGCGCTGGTCACGGGTTATGCTGGCAATGGAATGGGCCATATTATTTTATCTGTCTTCAAAAAAAAGCAGCAACTCAAGAAAAGATCTCACAAAATATTATATGTGATCATATGTGGTTTGATATTGGCAGCCACAGCTATATTTCTGGAGAGAGGGGCATTTGGTTCTGGAAAGGAACTCATGATCTCTACCCTATTTACAGACCACAAGTCTGTGAGCTGGTATCTGCCTATCGTACGGATTGTCGGGCCTATTCTATCATTTACCACGGGAGCAGCCGGGGGCATTTTTGCACCTTCCCTGAGTGCCGGGGCAAGCATAGGTGCTTTATTTGCTGAGTTATTTAACCTATCCTCCTCCGATACCAATCTAATGATCTTGTGTGGCATGACCGGCTTTTTATCCGGAGTGACCAGGAGCCCATTTACATCCTCTATCCTGGTATTGGAAATGACCAATAGCCATACCGTTATATTTTATATCATGTTGACAGCACTCCTCGCCAATCTATTTGCTACCATCTCCGGCAAACATTCTTTTTATGACCAATTAAAAATCCAATATCTACAGGAGATCACCCATGGACACGAACCACATGAAATCAGTGATGAAACAGAAGCACCCAATCAGCCTTAAGGCTATTTAATGCCAGCATAATAATCCAGGATCTTATTTCGGAAGGCTATTTCATACTTAGCAGCAATAAGTTGATTTTGAGCACGATCCAAATTATTTTTAACAATAAGATATTCAACTGAATGAATAGCACCCGCATTAAATCTGGCTTCTGTCACACGAAAAGATTCCGAAAAAGCACTAACCTGGGATTGAATAACCTTATATCGTTCTGTGGCATTGGTTTGCATTAATCTAGCTTCTTCTATTTTTTGTTGGACAAAAGTCCTGGCATACTCAGTATTGACTTTTGCAAGCTCAATGGCATTTTCCGCCTTCCTGGTATTGGAACGCACTCTGGCATTATCCAGGATTGGTATGTTTAATGACAAATAGGTCGCATAATTAAAATTGTTTGATAATTGTTTTGGATACCCTACTTTATCGCCCTGAAGGCGGTATGCACTGGAATAATTTGATCCAAAATCGGCCCCCAAACCAAAACTAGGATAGCGTTCAGCTTTGGCTGCAAGGAGGGATGCTTCTGCACTTTTTATTTGAAACTCACTGGATTTTATCAGAGCATGTTGTGAATACGCCTGATCAAAATTAGAATTACCAAAAGCTAACTGATCTATCGCTTCGATACTTGCATCTGTGGTCACTTCCAGGCTTTCCTGATATGGAATATTCATTAATTGCGAAAGTACCAGCTTAGAGGTTTTGATGGCTTGCAGGGCATCCAAACTATTCATTTGATCCAAGGCATATTGACCCTGCATATCTGAATATAGATTGGGTAAGACAGCACCCTGATCGTTTAAATTTTTAAGTCGATTGAGCTGCTCCAGGGTAGTCAATTCCTGTTGAGCAGACCTGGCAGCTAACTCTTTATTATTAAGTACCTGGAGATAAGCCAGTGTGACTTGAAGTTGCAAATTATCCTGTTCATTTTTTAAAGTCCAGCGAGAGGCTTCTTCAGCATATTGATATTGTTTGATAGATTGTTTTGTACTTCCAGCCTGCCATAACAGTTGAAATGCCTGGGCAGAGAATCCGCCCCTGGTGATTCGCTCATTGATAAAATCATTGGTTGATGGATCGATCGATCGTCCAAAATTCAAACCATGGCCAAAGCCTGCGCTAGCACTAGGCAGTTTAAAGGCGGTGGCACGATCCACATCTATACCAGCGTCTTTTAATCTAATATCGGTAGATCGTACCAATTGGCTATTGTGCAATGCCGTGGAAATACATTCCTCTAACGAATAAGTTTTTTGACAGAACCCCTTCACAAAGGTCAGTACTAAAAAACCTAAAATCAAAAATTTATTAATATTCATGTGTTATTAAAATTGCTTCAATTAATTATTTAACCTGCCATCCAACAATTCTACTATTCTGGTACCGTAGGTGGCGTTTTTTTCCGAGTGGGTCACCTGGATGATGGTCACACCCTGTTCATTCAGTTCTTTGAATATGGTCATGATCTCTTCGCCTTGTTTGCTATTGAGGTTGCCGGTGGGTTCATCAGCCAGGATCAGTTTGGGCTTGGCTATCAATGCTCTTGCGATACCGACTAACTGCTGTTGGCCTCCACTCAATTGATTGGGGAAAAGGTCTTTCTTTCCCACAATATTGAATCTATCCAGCATATCTCCTACCAATGCTTTGCGCTCTCCACCCTTCACATCCTGATACAAAAGCGGGGTCTCAATGTTCTCGTAAACTGTGAGTTCGTCGATAAGATGGTAAGCTTGAAAAACGAAGCCTATATATTGTTTGTAAAGTTGAGTACGTTGTCTTTCTTTCATTTTATGGACTTCTTCATGCAGAAATTTATATTCGCCTTCATCAAAGCCGTCTAACATACCTATCACATTGAGCAAGGTAGTTTTACCTGAACCTGAAGGCCCCATAATAGACACAAATTCACCCTCTTCAATATTTAGAGAAAGGTCTCTGAGTATAAAATTTCTCGCTCCCCCGACATTAACCCATTTGAATATATTTTTTAAGCTGATCATTTTAGTATTTTATTGTTTGATTTAAAAATGAATATAAAGAAATAATTTTAAGGCCTAATTAAATTTAAAAGGTATACAATTATATTTGGTACTATCATTTATTCTCCTTCGCTGGAGGTCCTTCCCAAAGCACCTGTTCGATCATCCATTTGTCATTATCTTTGCTCAACAATACATAATCTATCCCCCACCATGCATAAACCTTGCCGGCAGCAGTCTTTTCTTGAATGTCAAGCACAATTACTTTTTTAGGAGCATCCTGTTTAGCAAAGCTTTTTTTAATCATAACATTCCTTGCAAACTCGATGGCCTGAACGTAAGTCATTTGACCCTCGTAGTCATATTCGCCGGTCTTTTTATTTTTCCAATATCCGATTTTATGCAGACTCGGTTTTAGGCATTGGATCAGCTTGAGCGTATCTCCTTCGTAGAAGCCCTCTACATAATTGAGCAGTGCCTTTGTGACTCCCTCATGGTCTTTAGTTTCTTGCCCTTGCATTTTCCAACCCAAATTTAAACAAATGAGGAGCGCCAATATTTTTTTCATCTTATCATTTTAAATTCATGAATTAATTAAGAATATCTTCAATTCCTAGAAATTGATATCGACAATAACATCTTCCTGGATAATATTTTTTTATAACTATACATTGAGCTGTCAGCATTAAATTTCGATAACCCTAGTTGAGGATTTATTGATTACTCTTTAATACAGCCGCCGGCCTCATTTTATTGACTTGCCATATTTTTAATCCAATCACAAAAGCTATCAACAAACATACTCCCATAAAAGACTGCAAGATGGTCACCTTATTAATGCCAATATTAATTTTAAATATCAAATCCATCAACAATTTAGTCAAAGAAGCGCCTGCAAAAATCCCCAATATCGATGCAACCACGAATATTAACAAATAGTTTTTATGAATGACGATTACAATGTCAGACAATTTGGCGCCCACTACCCTTCTGATGGCAATCTCTCTTGTCTTTTTCAATACGGTCAAAGATATCAAAGCAAACATTCCGGTAGCGGTCAACATAACCGAAATAACGGCAAACCAGAAGAATATCTTTGCGATACTTTCATTTACCTTTTGCGCTTCGGTGGCTAATTCGTCCTGATAAAATGAGTTGAAAGGCCTCAAAGGATAGAGCTCCGTCCATGTTGCTTTGAGCTGGTCCATTAGAGTGTGCAAAGAATTTGGCTTGGCTTTAATGATAAGGTTAGCATAATCCTGATTTAATGTTTTTACCATCAATATAGGCTCTAATCGATTAAAAAATCCCCCCATATAGATATTTTTTGTCACCCCGATCACAGAATAAGTAAGGGTATCAATTTTAATTTGTTTGTTTAAAGCATCCTGGGACTTCCAACCATACAAGGAGCAAAGGTTTTCAGAAATAATGGCACTTTTTTGGTAATCAGCTTCACCTGTAGAAAAATCACGGCCGTACAATAAGTTTACTCCCATCACATCGAGATAATCGTCTCCAACTTCAAGATATTTTATTTCATTCTTAATTCCCTCCGCTTCAATACCCAGGTTTCGCCATGAAAATCCAATATGGTTTCTACTACCCGCCATCGCTTCAATACCATTTATTTGAGCCAATGCATCTCTCATTGGCTGATAGGTTTCCTTCGGAGTCCATATGCCCACAATATTGTTTTGATTAAATCCAAAATTAAAATCACGCTGGAATGCCGCATTACGGGCGAATGAAAAACCTGCGGTCACCGTAATAAAAGCAATCACGATCTGCATCCCTAAAAGAATCCTTGAAAACAAATTGGAACCACCAAATTTTACACCACCTCTAAAGATTTGGGTAGCATTGTATTTACTCACATAATATGCCGGATAAAGGCCTGCCAAAACAGTAACAGCAATTAATAGAAAGATCATAAACTGCATTAAAGACCTATCATTCAAATAATGTGCTTCTAGTTTTATTCCATCAAACATACCGTTGAAGGTGGGCAACCACCATTTATTAAACAAGATGGATAATAGAATGGCAAAAAAAACAATTGCACTACACTCTACTAATTGCTGGACGATCAATTGACTCGTAGAACCACCCAGTACTTTGCGCACACCCATCTCTTTGAGCCTTCTATTGGATCGGGCTACAGTCGTATTTGCAAAATTGAGACAGGCAGATAATAAAATCAAAATAGCCAGCACTGTCGGCCCATATATTGCTGAATTGTTTGGCCGCTCGCGCAAAGCATTTGCTGCCATATCATCATCATGATTGGAAACTTCACGCAGTGGTTCGATAATAAAACTTTGAGTTTGTATATCTTTTCTGGAGTTATTTTGAAGCGGCAAGTACTTATTAAAGTCTTGTTCTAACCTGGCTACATCCTGAGGATTGGGTAATTTTATAAATATTGCATCCGCCATCCAACTCCACTCATCGGATTTAAGAAAGGTACCATCGCTTTTGATATAATTATTAAAATTGGTCAGCATAGAAAATTGTAGCGATGAGTTGAGCGGTAAATCTTTCAGAATGCCTGTGACGGTCAGAGGCTGCTGATATGATTCTCCGGCATGTAATATCAAAGTCTGCCCCAGGGGGTCCTTAGATCCAAAATATTTTGTGGCTTCAGATTCTGTAATCAGTATAGCAGACTTATTGGTAAGATCATTGGAGCCTTTGATCAATGGAAAATTAAAGTACTCAAAAAAGGCAGGATCCGTATAATCCACCCTGGCACCAAAAGTTTCCTCCTGTGCACCTTTGACAGATAAATAAAGATCTTCCCACCTTACTGCAGAAACCACACTGGAGAAATCTTTAGGCGCGAATACTGCAATAGGAAGTGGGCAATACCCATTTAAGCCTTCCCCTGCCTGATTTTTAGTAATTACTCTAAAAATGCGTTCTTGATCAGGATGAAAATTATCAAAACTAAGACCGAACCGGACATCCTGGTATGCCCATACGATCGAGGCGATGCCTACAGCCAGTCCAACTATATTGATAAAGGTATAAAATCCTCCTGCCATCAAAGTTCGAAAAAGGTGCTTGAATTGATTGATAAACATAATTTTTTAAACTTTCAGGTTAGATCAAAATACTTCTTTATTCATTTACCGATCTTAAGTGCAATTACTTTGAGGAATGAAAAATATTTTGATTTCCACAGATCTCTTAATCCCAATAAAATGTATGATCTAAACATTATCAGTTTTAGAGTAAATGACATGCCATAATCATATATCACTGATAATCTTATAGTTGTATTATTTATTTTTTTTATAAAGTGTACGATTTTGATACAATAGTGTGCGGTAAGTTTAGTCTTAACTGGATTTTTTCCATCCAATGAGCCAGGAGGGCATATTTGATGATATTCGACTCACTTTCATTCCTAATTAAATGCGGTGACCAATAATCTTCAATTTCTAATTAACTTAACATCTTAATTTCAGAAAAATGTCCAAATCCATTCAAAGTGTTTTCTACTGCTTATTCCTTTTCGCAGTATTAATTGGTTGCAAGACAAAAGAACAAAAAACAGAAGCCCTATCCGAACGGTTGGTCCTGGCTGATACGATAGAGCACCTGCTACGAACCAACCTGGTCGACATATGGTACCCCGCTTGCATAGATACCGGGTTCGGAGGATATCTTACTTCCTTTGACAAAGACTTCCGTCCAGGGCCCAATCAACAGAAAATGATTGTATCACAAGGCCGATTACTTTGGAATGCCTCAAAGGCTGCGATGCACTGGCCAGCTGACAAACAATTTATGTCCTATGCGAAGCATGGATTTGAATTTCTCAGAGATAAAATGTGGGATAAACACTATGGAGGTTTTTATCAATTGGTAGATCAGGCCGGTCATCCCCTCGGTGATACCTCTAAGACCGCTTATGGTAACTCATTTGGACTCTATGCCACAGCTACTTACTATATGATGAGTAAAGATCCTGAAGGCTTAGACCTCGCTAAAAAAACTTTTAACTGGCTCGAAGAACATAGTCATGACCCTGCTTTAAAAGGGTATTACCAACATCTGACCAAAACAGGAGCCGTCATACAACGACCAGCTACGACCCCATCTACTTCTGACCTGGGTTATAAAGATCAAAACAGCTCTATACATTTGCTAGAAGCGATGACCGCCCTCTATGAAGTGTGGCCAGATCCTCTGGTCAAATCACGCCTCGAAGAATTGATCTACCTCGTTAGAGATACGATCGTCAATGAAAAAGGCAACCTGCTATTGTTTTTTAAACCGGACTGGACCCCAATCAGTTTTAGAGATTCGAGCCACGAAGTGATAGAACACCAACATCTCGACTATGTATCCTGGGGCCATGATATTGAGACAGCCTATCTGCTCATGGAGGCTTCGCAGGTGGCAGGTTGGAAAAACGACACTACTACCTGGCGCATCGCCAAAAAAATGGCTGACCAATGTTTTGCCGGAGGTTGGGATGATACGGTTGGAGGCTTTTTCGATGATGGATATTATTTTAAAGATGTGCCGGGTATCACCGTCACGCAGGCCACTAAAAATTGGTGGACCCAGGCAGAGGGGCTTAATACACTACTGATATTATCTGACCTCTATCCGAATGACCCTTTACAATATGCTGATAAATTCAAAAAACAGTGGTCTTATATCAATACCTATCTCATCGATCATAAGCGTGGAGAATGGTACTCCAGCGGCCTGGACAAAAGTCCGGAAAATGTAGATCGAGGCAAAGGAAATATTTGGAAAGCGGCCTATCATCAGTACAGGAGCCTGGAAAATTGTGTGAAGAGGTTAAGGGATACAGAAAAACCTCATCAATAATCAATCTGTACAATATTAGAAAGCGATCTTTGATCCAAAAAAAATTGCTTATACGGAGATGCTCTAATTACCTTTAAGCATCCTTTTTTTTCTACTAACCCATCTGGTCATCAAGAACCATATTTTAATGCTTAAAGTCATTAAACCACATATCAATTAAAAAAAATAATTAGGAATTAATTAGGAATATTCAATATTGTGGATATATTTGTCCTTTATTATTTATTAAATACTCTATATGAAAACAATATTTAAGTTTGGATTCAGTCTGCTTCTTATGGGGAGTGGCCTTTTTTTTATTCAATCATGTACCAAAGACAATAGTAAGGAAGGGCAGCTAGAATTCTCGGACACAAAAGAATTTGATGCTTCCGTCCCATTGGCCTGGAACGAATTAATTACAGAGATTGACCGCTTCTCCACAGGATACAGACCACCGGCTGCAGCCCGCATGTTTGGCTATGTTGGACTGGCAGCCTATGAAGCTGTAGTACCAGGTATGCCTGAATATCAATCTTTGGAAAGTCAGTTTAGCGGCTTAAAGCTTCCAAAAATTCAAACTGGAGCAGCTTATCATTGGCCCACAGTTGCAAATGCGGCATATGCTAATATATTACGCCAATTTTATTCACAAATCAAGGTTGCGGATTTTGAAAGGATAAATACGCTGGAGTCTAAATTCAATTTGAAAAACGAATCTATTTTGGAAAAAGAAGAGTTAGAGCGATCAAAACTTTTCGGCAAAGACATCGCCACAGCCGTGTTCAACTTCAGTGTGACGGATGCAGCCGGCCACGAAGCTTATAAAAATCCAACCCCCAATAGCTATATTCCTCCTAAAGTGGGGCCTAATGGCGAAAAACTGTGGCAACCTACCCTACCAGATTATTCCCCAGCTCTGTTTCCATATTGGGGTCAAGTAAGACCATTTGCCATGAAAACCAGCGACCTTAGAGCAAAACCGCCTATACCTTACAGCGAAAATCCTGGATCCAAATTTTACCTACAAGCACTCGAAACCAAAGCTTACGTTGATAATTTAAACTTTGAAGATCAATGGATTAGTCAATTTTGGAGCGATGATTTTTTTGAAGTAACCTTTGAGCCTGCAGCAAGACAACTCGTAATAGCCAATCAACTTGTCCAACATGAAAAGCTTAGTTTGGATCGGGCAGTGGAACTATATGCAAAACTTGGAATGGCTATGGCTGATGCAGCTATATCTATCTGGTATTCTAAATATACCTATAATGTCAGGCGGCCGGTAGAATATATCCAAGAACTGATAGACCCAACCTGGAAGACCCAAATGAACCACCCTTATACAAATATGAAGGGAATGTCGCCAAATTTTCCTGCTTATCCTTCCGGGCACTCTGGTTTTGGAAGTTCAGGAGCAGCTATACTTACTGATATTCTAGGTAGTAATAAATCCTTTACGGACAATTGTCACAAAGATCGATTTGAGTTTTTAGGTGCTCCGAGAAGTTTCTCTTCCTTTAGTGTCGCAGGGTTAGAAAATGCATACAGTCGAATTACATTAGGTGTACACTACCGTATGGATTGTGATGAAGGCGTCAGATTAGGCAACCTTGCTGCAAAAAGAGTAATCGAATTAGAATGGAAAAAATAATTTCAAAATAAAACGAACAATTTTTGGAACAATAACAACTCATTGACCTTTAACTTTGATGACTCCTAATTAATTAATCTTTAAAAAAGACTTACCGGATAAAACTCCATCGATCAGGTCTTTCAAACTCGTCTCGCTATACAATTTGAGAAGCTTTTCCTTAATCGGTTTATATCTGCCATGAAATGGACAAGGCCGTACCTCCGAACAATCTGATAAACCCAGACTACATTGCTTTAAAACTTCTCCATCTATAGCTAGAATGATATCAACGAGTTTTATTTTATCCAGCTTATTCTTATTCACTTCAAATCCTCCTCCAGGTCCCTTAATGGAAAAAATAATTTTTTCTTTTACAAGCTTCTGCAATATTTTTGAAGTAAATGCTTCGGGTGAATCTATTTTTTTAGCAATAGTAATCAACCCTAACCGATTTCCATTCACAGATTCCGACGCAATCAAAATGGAAGCCCGAATGCCATATTCACATGCTTTTGAAAACATTAATCAAAATTTTATGCCAAAATACGCTATTATAAATTTATCTCGCAAAATTTTATATCAATTTAAATAATCTTAAAAAAACTAAGATGGATTTTGCAAAATCAATTTGATTGGAATTTGAAATCTCAGTTATGTTACTTTTAAAGTTTAAACATATGAATCAAATCAATATCTTAATCTTAGGCTCTATACTTCCGATAAGTGTACGACTCTTACGGCTTTCTAAATCAAATGATACCTCAAAATCAAGTTCCATAAAAGGATCATATCGGATTGGTGCAACTACTGGCAGCTTCCATAAGAATTCGACCAATTAAGCCAAGTCCATTTATCAACTTACTGTAAAACATAATGATCTAAAATAAGTACTATAAGATTACATTGAATATAAATCGCCTCGCTTACAACCCAAATAAATTATCCTTCTTTATGCTGAAAGGCAAACAACGGTGAAGTATTTACCCCCAATTTATTTTAAAATCATACCAAATAATGAAAGAAAATAACAAAAATAATTTCAGAATCTAATATTATTGGATATATTTGTCCATTATAAATAATTTCTCATAAGACCGATCTTTTAAATTCTTTTAATTTATGTAACATTTTTAAAAATGGAAACCAAGAACCATCAACACGACGGACAATCCAAAAGCATCAGTTATTTTATGAATACTAAAAACTGGTGGGGCCCATTATTGTTTATTTTTATCATAAGCGTACTGGGAGTAGGAATGATCGGCTATCAAACTTATAATGAAGCTCCTCCCTTATCGAATTTTAAAACAAATTCCGGTGATCTTGTTATTGATAAAGCAGAAATCACTATGGGTCAATTAGTATTTCATAAATATAACTTGATGGAGTATGGAAGCTTCTTTGGGGACGGGGCTCAGCGAGGACCTGATTTTACAGCTGAAGCTTTAAATCAGGTAACTAAAAGTATGAATATATTCTATGCCAATGAATTTAAACTACAAAATGGTGCCGGACCTTCTGAATTTGAAATGAGAACGATCGAGGATCGAACGAAAAAGGACCTTAAACAAAACAGGTATAACCAAAAGAAGGATATTATTTTTATTTCGGATGCGATGGCTTATGCAGTGGTAGAATTAAAAAAATATTATATAGAATTATTTTTCGAGAATAAGGAAGGCAGGGCCTTTTTACCTAAAAATTATATTGCTGATAGGAAAGATGTAGCTGCGCTGAGTTCTTTTTTTTTCTGGGGTGCCTGGGTATGTGTGACGGAAAGACCAGGAAACACCTTTAGTTATACACATAACTGGCCATTCGACCCGACAGCAGGCAATACACCTACCTCTCCAGTCATTCTTTGGAGTGTATTAGGCTTGTTAGGATTTGTATTGGCCTGTGGGATTGTCTTATATTATATAGGTCAATATAATCAACTTCCAAATAAATTTTTTAAACCTGCTACCAAAGATTTGTTTACTTCTGAAAGAGTTAAAAATTTCAAACCCACAAGAACTCAGAAAGCTACCTTTAAGTTTTTCTTTGTAGCAGTGATTCTATTTTTTATTCAGGTGTCGAGTGGTATCATTACGATCAATGATTTTATTCATTTTTTGGACTATTTCGGCCTCCATATAACTCCTAGGCTTCCGGTCACCATTCCTAGAAGTTGGCACCTTATGTTGGCTCTTTATTGGATATCTACTTGTTGGATTGCATCATCTATATTTATACTACCCATATTAGCCAAAACTGAAATCAAAGGACAGCTTCGTCTAATCAATACCATATTCGTGTTGCTATTTATTCTGGTAGGTGGCTCATTGACGGGAATGGTTTTAGGCCCTTTAAATCTATTAGGCAATAATTGGAATCTACTAGGTAGCCAAGGTTGGGAATTTGTAGATTTCGGCAAAATCTACCAGGCACTCCTGATGCTCATATTTGCGATATGGGCCATTGTGGTATACAGAGGCATCCATCCTGCTTTTGTCAAAGGGGAGAGTTGGAATCTTCCAAACTGGATCATGTATTCTGTGATTGGGATTCCCCTACTATTCATCTCAGGATTTGTAGCTAAGCCGGAAACCAATTTTGTGATAGCTGATTTTTGGCGCTGGATGGTGGTTCATATGTGGGTAGAAGCATTTTTTGAAGTCTTTATCACTGTCATAGTAAGTTATCTGATGGTCCTTATGGGTCTAGTCAGTAAACAAGCCGCCATAAGAGTGGTTTATTTCGCTACTTTATTATTTTTAGGTACTGGTCTCTTAGGGATATCCCATAATTTTTACTGGAATGCAAAACCCGTAGCAACTATGGCCCTTGGTAGTATATTTTCTACATTACAATTTGTACCTCTAATCCTTTTGACAGTAGAAGCCTGGAGGTTCAAAAACATGCCCAAAATAGCAGTGGGAGCTATGGAACATCAAAATCTTGGTGATTTCGGATTTCCAGAAGTATTTAGGTTTCTGGTGGCAGTAAATTTTTGGAATTTCTTTGGAGCAGGTGTTTTAGGAATTATAGTAAACCTTCCTATAATGAATTATTTTGAACATGGTACCTATCTAACTATAAATCATGCTCATGCTGCCCTAATGGGTGTCTATGGCAATATTTCAATAGCAGCATTACTATTTGCTTCCCGATTGCTTATAAAACCAGATAAATGGAATAAAAAAATCATAACCTTTTCTTTCTGGTCCATCAATGCAGGATTGATGCTCATGGTGGTATTGGATCTTTTCCCAGCTGGTGCGATCCAGTTCAAAGCAGTGGTAGAGCAAGGCTTATGGTATGGAAGATCACACCACTTTATTGAAAACGGGACTTTTCAGTCACTCACCTGGTTACGAGGTATTGGAGCTAGCGTATTTTTCTTTGGCGGAGTAATCCCTCTTACTTGGTTTATAGTATCTAGAATCATGCACCTTAGGCAATGGACTAGTATGCAGTCAGTGGACAAGTCAGCAATACCAGAGGTCACACCTGTTGCCGAATTAGAAGAAGTATATTAAATATTTTATTAACATCAAATTCTAGCATATTAATACATTTTAAAAACATACTCATGGAAAATAGTATATCAATAGTAAGCAACCCGATAAATGAAGGCCCTCAAAATATACTGAATTGGAAAGTAGGTGATTTGGTGAGCAAGGATCTTCGAACCATCGAAATTTTTATACAAAATAAAATCGATTATTGCTGCGGAGGGAAAACGACAGTTCTTGAAGCCTGTGTTATACGCAATCTGGATCCGATAAAAATTCAACACCAACTTCAAGAAATCATACAAGTACCATATGCTGATAATCCTGATTTCAACCCAATGGCCTTGAAGGAATTGGCTGATTATATCGTGCAAAAACATCATAGATTCGTTCAGAAATCTCTTAGAACACTCTTCGAACAATCCAACAAAGTGGTGAAAGTGCATGAGGGCCAACATCCTGAATTGATAGAAATTCAAAAACAATTAAATGCATTGAGTATCAATCTGGCACAACATATAAATAAAGAAGAAAAGATACTGTTTCCATATATCAAGTCATTAGAGGTTGCTCATGGCAGTCAACTCACCCCTGGAACACTTGCATTCAGAAGACTCAATCAGATTATTAATGTCATAGAGGCAGAACATGACGACGCGGCAGATCATTTAAATGTCATCAAAAAATTGAGTCAAAACTATACTCCTCCAAATGGCGCGTGTACATCATATCAAGCTTTTTATGAAATGTTAAAAGAATTCGAGGAAGACCTTCATAAGCATGTACATCTCGAAAATAACATTTTGTACCCTAAAGCAAGGAAACTCGCAACCATACCTTCAAATTAATAGCATCACGACAATATAAGTTTCAGACTATTATAATCTCATCGCCATAATTCCACAGTGGTTAAAACGGCATGTTTCATAAGCGATTCATGCCGTTTTCAATTTTTCCGAAAATTTAAAAAATATATTATAAAAATTATTTATATTTTATTTTTATAATATGAACAAATGATTACCTTTATTATAGTGGACATATTAGTCCATTATAATATATATCATTTATCATGCTTATATTCCAATTAGATGCAAGCTTTGTAGAAGCTTATAAATACATAGACCCTGGATTTGGGTTCAATGGTTTAGGTCAATTAACTTATTACCGCACTTACTCCCGAATCAAAGAAGATGGCACAAATGAACATTGGTATGAAACAGTCAGGCGGGTAGTAGAAGGGACTTACAGTTTGCAAAAGCAACATATTCTGGATAATGGACTTGGTTGGAATCCTAAGAAAGCTCAACGGTCGGCACAAGAGATGTACGACCGCATATTTCGAATGAAATTTTTGCCTCCCGGCAGAATGTTGTGGGCTATGGGAACATCCATCATTCAAGAAAAAAAAATAGGCCAAGCTTTATTTAATTGTGCTTTTGTATCAACAGAGTTCATCGATCAATCAGAGGAAGAAGCTATTAAACCTTTTATGTTTATGATGGATATGAGTATGGTTGGCGTTGGTGTAGGATTTGATGTGAATGGAAGTGAGAAAATAAAAATATACAAACCTGCTGACTGCCACCCTGAAGTATACAGCATCCCAGATTCAAGAGAAGGATGGGTAGAAAGTCTTGAAAAACTATTGAAGAGTTATTTTTCTAAACATTTCAATGAACAAACTGCTCACCCAGTCTATTTCTGTTATGATTCAATTCGTCCACCAGGTATGCCTATTCGTGGATTTGGAGGAATATCATCCGGACCTGAACCTCTGATCAAGATGCACGATCATATCCGAACTATTTTGAATACATTGGATCAAGGCTATCTGACTGTGACTGCCATCACGGATATTATGAACATCATTGGACAATGTGTAGTCGCAGGAAATGTAAGGCGCTCCGCACAGATCGCATTGGGAGACCATGAAAATAGTGAGTATCGTACGCTGAAAGATTACCGGTGGAATTCTGAAAAAGGGAAATACGAAGGTAGTATGGCACATCGGGCATCCTGGGGATGGGCTTCGAATAATAGTGTGTTTGTCAATAATGATACTGATTTTAAAACCCTAGCTCAACAAACAGCTATAAATGGTGAACCAGGATATGTGTTTTTGAATAATATCAAGGCTTTCTCCCGAATGTGTGATCCTGCTGATCACAAAGATGAAAAAGCAAAAGGAACTAATCCTTGTGGGGAACAAACCTTGGAGTCCTATGAATTGTGTTGTCTTGTTGAAACCTTTCCATCAAGAGCAGAATCCTATGAAGATTATTTGCGGACACTTAAATTTGCTTACTTATTAGGAAAAACTGCAACCCTCGTAAGTACTACCTGGCATGATACCAATAGAGTACAAAAGCGAAATCGACGAATAGGCACCTCCGTATCAGGCGTGACCAATTTTCTCGAAAAAAACTCTTTGGAAACCTTGCGAATTTGGCTTAAAAGTGGATATGCAGAAATCCAAAGGTGGGATGCCATCTATTCTTCCTGGCTTTGTGTCCCGAGAAGCATCAAGACAACGAGTGTCAAACCCAGTGGTACGGTCAGTCTATTAGCTGGAGTCAATCCGGGTTGCCATTTTCCAGAATATGAATATTACATTCGTCGAATTAGGATTGCAAAAAACTCATCTCTAATACCTTATCTAGTGGAGGCAGGGCTGCCCATAGAGGAAGATGTGGTGGATCATTCTTCCTATGTACTCTCCTTCCCTATTCATAACCAAGGGAAAAGTATCGCAAAAGTGTCTATCTGGGAACAAACATCCCTCGCAGCATTTCTTCAAAAATATTGGTCAGACAATCAGGTTTCCTGCACGATAACTTTTAAACCAACTGAGGCAGACATCATCCATGTCGTCCTCGAATATTTTAAGTATGATCTGAAATCAATTAGTTTTTTACCAAAACTAGAATCGGGTGCATACGCTCAAATGCCCTATGAGGCAATTACAAAAGAAAAGTTTTTAGAGCTGAACGCTTCAATTAAATACATTCAAATCAACCAACTCAAGGAAGACTCGGAAATGGAAAAGTATTGCGATAATAGTGCCTGCTTGATTAAATAAAAACCATCACTTTTCATCAATCATTTAAGTTGATGCTAATCTGATTATTATCTGGATAAAAGTCCAGAAAATACTGCATGGAAACTGAAAGAATATAAGATAGGTACAATTCTAAAATGAAATTTTTATATAGGTTGAAATTGCAAAACTTTCCAAAAAGTCTTTATTGAAACGGAAAATTAATAACTATCCGCTTCCTGTCTTATAACTCGTCACTGTTGATATCCATAATCTACGATCACTCCACCTACCTCTAACATTCCATTTTTCACACCTGCCTTTTCACCAGCACCAGTATAGACCAACACCATCGCCTGATCACCAGGAATCACTACGGATACTTTTCCTTTAATATTTTTTCTAATAAAAGAATGATGGATCAAATCATAAATATCAGATTTCTGATCACCTACATTTAACTCAATGGTTTTTGAGACAGGAAATGGATTAAAAAATAAATAAGTAGGATAAGATTTTTGCGTAACAAACATGTCCGTCTTGGTACAATCGATCTGCAGGATCTGTTCTACATTGGTCTTCTTTATCGTCCCTCCAAAGATCCCTACATGACTACTACCGTATACGCTAAACATCGTAGTTTGGGGCATGCCTTTCTCCCATAACGGTCCATCTCCCTGGGCCATGGGAGAGATGCCTTTCAAGGCCGGGTACCTGGATTCTTTGATAATGCCTTCATAAGCAATCACATTTTTGGTCAAAGCCTTATATTGAGGAATAGCCTGCAAGGAATCAGGCATATCATAAGCATAACAGAATCGAGCTGCATTAGAAGCATTCAGTACCCATTTACCGACGGCTCGTGCATACCTGGGATCATATCGTATCATGGCAGATAGTGGCAACATCAGGTCAAATGTATTCATCAGAAATCCATATCCTCCCTGGTCCGTCGTACTACCGGCTAAACCGCTCACATCATATGCGCCCCATTTATCCACTATGACACCCCAACCCTCTCGCCCGACAGCATCTCCATCAAATGTCCAGTCAAGAAACCTTTGTATATCGTAGTGCGTGCCGGCTTCTACATTCATCCGTGCTCCGATATAGGCAGCGATGGGCATCATCGCTTCATAAAAACGATTTTCTTTTTGACCGTAGAGTACATCCATCGCATTCCTGGCTGCCCGAAGATATTTTTCTTCGTGAAATCTCATCCAGGCTGAATACAGTACAAAAGCGTACCCACCGGCCACATCTTCCTGAGGTGTAATATGATTGGTCCCGGGTTTCATATTTTTAAAATCGAAAAACGAATAACTGTAATTATCTCCCATGATCGAATCAGAGCGATAAAACTGATCTGCTATCGTATGAAGGATGTCATCAAATCCTTTTTCTTGTGGATAATAATTGGCTACTGCAAAAAAAAGCATATTGTTATGGATCTCGTACCAAAAATCATTGCCATAGCCGCCACCAATATGAGCACCCTTGTTGGTGAAATCCATGATGACATTCCATCCATTGTCTTTGTTGAAATAATTTCTCAGCATGTGTACATAGTTCCTACCATCCTGATTGCTTTTATCAATCCCCACCAGGGTAGCTCCTAAAACGGCTCCCAATGCACCGAGTGCTTCATGATTTTCGCCGTGATTGATAGCTGGCCCCATTCTGCTGTCTCCAAGAGCTGTATAGATGCCAAAGGTGGTGTCAGGAAAATTTCGACCTGAGCCATCCAACCATATCAAAGGGAGATAATCGCCTCGCTGATTAAAATCAAATACATAACGGTCAAATTCAAGGGCCGTTTGTTTCCAATCTCTGTACCGGTAAGGCTGAGGGTGGTTGGGCATAAGTTCGATGCGTGGTATGGCCCTTTGCACTACTGAGGTAGAAGCAGGAAGGATCAATTTACTCACGGAGCATCGTGTCCACAATAGGGAGACACCGAGTATATACAGCGCTATTTTATAATTTTTGTGCATACTATTCGATTATAAATCTACTTTAATATCCCGGACTATACTCTTTGCCATAAAATATCCCATAAAATGAACTGCGGCTATCATCAATAAAGCATACCGCAAAGCAACCACCACACTCACATACCTGGCCAAAATGATAAACAAACCACAGCCAAACAATCGGCCAACATAAAGTCCCAGTTCATGGTTGAATATATAACTAAACTCATTGCGTTTTTCGATATGCGCGACCACATCGATGACCTTCAATTGGATAGGAAAATAAGCAATGTCTAATAAAGGTCTTGCAAATACCAGGCAAAGAATAAATAAGATGACTCCAAAAGCCGAATAAAGTACAGCATTGAATAAGGCGCCTAAAATAAATAAGGTACACCCAATACCATAGATGAATACCCTGTGCTTTGGTAGCGTCACCCTACCCAGGATATAAAGCAATACCGCGGACAGCAAAGCTGCTATACCCTGGATCAATCCCAGCGAACCCTCTTTACCGACCAGGCTCATCACTAACATGGTGGGAGCTGTCACGATATATCCCTGCGCTACCCCTTTCAAAGCAGCAAGGCGCAACATCTTATTCCACAACTTATCAAAATTAAAAAACAAAAAAGGAGCTTTGAGCGGATTTTGAAACTGACCACGGTGCACTAATATCGAGGCAAATATAGAAAGTAGAAAAACACAACCGGTGATGATATAATAAGCGACATTGACATTGCCAGCAAACCAATTGTTTTTGTCGGTAGCCGCAATAAAACCGCCTGCAAGCAAAGGAATGCCTATACCCGTGATAGTGTATAAAAAGGTTTCAATGCCATAATAATAATTTCGATTACCGTCTTTGGTCGTGTTGAGTGCGAGAAAATCACGATTGGCCCAAAAAAATCCGTAAGACAGACCCATGATCAGGCCGGCTACAAATACACCCACCGTACTGAGCTCTCCCAAAGACATCATAGCGGTCATCGAAACTCCGCTCAATATCATTCCTAAGGAATAGAGCCGGGATATGGGGACACGATTTAATAAAAAACCATTGATCATAAAAGTCAATGGGATGCCTGTATAGACTGCCAATTGAAAGATCACCACCAGGCTGATATCCGAAGAATTGCGCATGATATATGCACCGATAAATAATTCGATGATCGGATTGACCATGCCATATATCAGGTTGGTGATTAACAGCATCCGCATACTAAGAGGATGAGATTTAAAAAAATTTAATTCTTTAAAAAATTGTTGTAACATAAAACTTGGTTTAGCGGGAGTCAATCAATGATGACAAAATAGCTTTAATAGAAAAAGTTGCCCTACAAATGACTTGATCAGAAGCGCCATAATACATGATGATCTCATCGCCATTGATGATATGGCCATTGGTAAAAACTACGTTTCCAAAAAAACCCTGCAGCTCATAAGGCTCGGTAGGCTCCAGGAGGGGCTGCACGGACCGGGCAATGATCTTAGATGGGTCTTTGAGATCCAAGAGTACGGCTCCCAGTGCGTAACGGTGATGTTCATCTGCCCCATGATAGATCTCCAACCACCCTTTAGTAGTTTTAATAGGAGACGCTCCTGCACCCACTCTTGCAGAATCCCAGGAACCTTTTCGGGTTTGTAGTATACATTGGTGATCTCCCCAATGAAACAAATCATGGGATGAAGCTAACCAGATATAATTACCACCCAGGTCGACGCCGGAGGGTCGGTGAAAACAATAATATTTACTATCGATTTTTTCTTCAAATAAAGCGCAGTCTTTATTGTGCGGAGGGATAATCATTCCGCGTCTTTGAAAATTTTGCCAGTCAGCAGTCTGCATCAGCCCTACACCCACACCTTTGTCTGACACCTGGGTATACGTAAGATGATACAATCCATCAATGTAGCTTACTCTTGCATCTTCGATACCAAAAGTTTCTAATGGGCCTTCGCCAAAAATTTTGGTAACAGTATTAGTAGGTTCATAAAAATGGAGTCCATCCTCGCTACAAACCAATCTCAAATGAGAGAGTGTGGACAGGTAGACTTTGTTTTGGTATTTGACCATACGTGCATCAGAAAGATCCAGTGCCGGGTCATCCTGATTAAATTCGAGGACATTTACGCCACCGAGTTCATTTAAGATAGGCAGCGAAATCATTTTTTCCTTTTGAAATGGTCTTTCGGCCACTCTCAATAATAACCAGATTTTATTTTCAAATTTAAATACGCCTGGATTTAGCACACATTCGACTACAAATCCAGGTTGACTGGGGAGTATATCTTTGGTGGTAAGTATGGGATTGTGTGGCGATCTATTGGTCATTAATGTTTTTTGATTAAAAAAATTAATAGGTCCAGCTATTGAGGACGCTATTACAATGCATCCTCCATGCTTATTATTTAAAAAACAGGAGAAAACCCTAGCAGTCTCCTCCTGTTATATAATTCTATTGCTTGATGAATTTCATCGTACCCAGGCTGCTCCCATCCCGGACAAAATTTATCAAATAATTGCCTGGTGTATACTGTCCGACATTCAAAGAAAAATAGCCGGCTGGCATTTGGTTTTTGACAAAATGAATGGCATCTACTTGACGCCCCAGCATGTCAAATACTCTCACCATCACATCTTCCTTGCCTGTAAATGCGTGATGTACTGTCAACGTACTTAATGCAGGATTGGGGTATAAACCCTTAACAACCGTTAATAATGCAGCGGAGGATTGATCATTGGTCGGCGTGGTACCTGAAGTAAATAATTTTTTTACCTCATCAGCTGTCAATGCCTTGTTGTAAATTTTTAAATTATCCAGTGCACCGTTAAAATATTGACCTCCATTACTTCCATTGTTACCAAATATCAGCGGCAGCGCAGTACTGTTTAAAGTGCCTGCAGCAGGCTTGCGTTTAGCTTCGATACCATTAACATAAATGATATCATTAGTACCGTCGTGTACCATGGTTACATACCACCAGATGCCTTTGACCAGTTCGTTGCCATCTCCACTATCCATATCCGAAATAGCATTGGTAAATTGTGCATTCTTGCTATTGGTAGTGAATACGATCTTTGTATGTTGAGGTATAGATATCTTGAGTCGCTGATCATAATTTCCAAAATCAATGATATAAGATTCTGCATTGATGATATTGATGCTATCCACTCTAACCCAAAAACTGAATGTGGTATAATCAGAAATTAATTGTACTGCGTTCTTTACAAATACCGAATCTTTGTCACCATCAAATTTTATAGCCTTACCTCCCAGGCCCGCATGCACTATAAAAGTAGGATTACCTCCGATCACGCCATGATTGGCATAAGGTGTTGCATCATTAGCATTGTCATCAAAAGGATAGGACGCTACCAAACCTGCTTCACCGGTATTGACTTCATTTTTTGTATTAATAGTATTTTCAGCTTTGCCGGAATTGTTTCCAGCAGCATCGTACGCATACACTTCGAAAGTATAAGCAGTATTGGATTTAAGTCCACTTACAAATTTATTGACCGTCGGGGTCAATACCGTATCAATAATGACTCCATCGAGCAATACTACATAAGCTACTACTCCCCGATTATCAGTGGATGCAGTCCAGGACAATTGTACCGAATTAGATCCTGCATCAGCGATCAGGTTCGTAGGATCAGTAGGAGGAATGGTGTCTTTTGATTGTTCCTGGCCTGAAGTCACTTCCAGCGTAGATTTTTGGGATTCATTTCCGGCAGCATCAAAGGCAGATACTCCAAATTGGAACTTCGTATTAGCCCGCAAACCTTTAAGTAAAGCATTGGTGCTTGAGACACTGGTCATAAGTGTATCGCTTTTGTACACATTGTACCCCGTCACACCTAGGTTGTCTGTAGATGGCAACCACGATAAGGCTACTTCCGTAAAAGCTACAGAGGCAGCCAGGTTGAGTGGCACAGAAGGTGCAATGGTATCTACCTCGGCTGGGGCAGCACTTTGAAGTAAATACAATGCAGCTACCTCATCTCCGGATAAGGCTACATTATAAATCTGAACTTCGTCCAGTGATCCATTGAAATAGTTGGTCACATCGATGGGATCATATCCTATACCCAGAGGGCTTGTCGTGCTGTTCAATGCTCCCGGAGCGGGATTACTCTTTTTGAGCAAACCATTGATGTAGATTTTATCATTGACTGTATCATGCGTCATCACAACATGTCTCCAAACACCTATCGGCAAGGGAACTGAATCTGAGTCCATGTCTTTGATACCGCCGGTAGCATTGGTTGTAAAGACAGGCTTACCATGACCAGGCAGTGATATCTTCCAGCGTTGCTGCCAGCCACCATGTGATAAAAGGTACACCTCGCCTTGTGCCGGCAGTTGATTTACTTTTACCCAAAAACTTACAGAGGTCATAGGCGAATTCAATTGCGGAGAATTGGCAGCCGTGATTTTGCTATTGTTGAAGGAATAGGATTTATTGGCTTTTTTGAATCGATCTGGTCCCGGAACGGCACCTTCGATCTTAGCAGTATTGGCATACGGTGTAATATCGTTGGCGTTATTGCTAAAAGGATAATAAGCGACCAGGGGTCCTGTGGCAGCCGGAGCCTGATTTTGTGCACCATACAAACTATCAATCTCTGCGCCGGACAATGCCCTGTTATAGATTTGCAGATCATCAAGGTCACCAATAAAATTGCCTCCACCATCTATTAGATTAAACCCAACACCCAGTGGACGATCAGTCTTGTTTAAAGCCCCGGTAGCAACGATACTGTTTTTTAATGCGCCATTGATAAATATTTTATTTGTCGCACCGTCATGTACTACTGCTACGTGCCGCCATGCATTTAATGGCAATGGTACAGAATCTGTATCCATGTCTTTGATGCCTCCAACACTATTGGTAGTGAATACAGGCTTGCCATGACCAGGCAATGAAATCTTCCATCGTTCCTGCCAACCGCCATGAGATAGCACGAATACTTCACCTTGCGCAGGGAGCTCCTTGACCTTTACCCAAAAACTCACGGTCGTATTATCAGATTGATATGCTACTGAATTGGACGCCATCAATGAATCTGATCCCTCAAATCTTGCAGCATGGGCGCCCAAATTAAATCTATTTGACGCAGAAGAAATATTTCCTACAGCATGATTGCCAAACTGAGAATCATCCTTGCCATTGCCGTCGAGTTTAAAGTCTGCGACCAGGTCTGAGACGACTCCTGGAAATTTTGATTGAGCCAGATACAAGGTATTGATCTCAGCTTCGCTCAATGCATGGTTGTAGATTTGTATTTCATCTAAAGACCCATTAAAATAACTCCCTTTATCAATCGGGTCAAATCCTATACCCAACGGGCTCATCGTGCTTTGCAAAGTACCGGTGACAGCTTTTTCTGCTTTTTTTATTCCATTGAAAAATATTTTATCATTTGTTCCATCGTGAGTCATAACTACATGTGTCCATACACCAATAGGGAGTACATTGCCTTCTCCTGCATCCATATCGGAGATACCACTGGAATTGTTAGTAGTAAACACAGGCTTGCCATGACCAGGCAGTGAAATTTTTAATCGTTGTTGCCATCCTCCATTCGATATTAAAAATGACTCTCCATTGAGTGGCAAGGCCTTTACCTTTACCCAAAAACTTATGGTACTATAAGGTGCATTGAGTGCAGAAGTATTAGGCGCAGTCATAGAAGAAGAAGTCCCATTAAACTCATAAGCCTGGTAGCCATATCCAAATCGATCAGTGGTCGCTTTGACACTGGATAATTGAGCGTGATTCATATTAATAGATGAGTCTAATCCAGATCCATTGAATGCATAATTAGCTGACAAACCCTCACCAAACATCGGGCCTGTGTTTTGCAAAGCAAATAATGCAGCTACTTGTGCATTCGTCAATGCCACATCAAAAATCATGACCTCGTCCAGTGCACCATTAAAATAATTTGTATTGTCTATCGGGTCATATCCTATGCCAAGGGGTTGGGATGTATTATTCAAAGCACCAGTGGCAGTAATACTATTTTTTAGTACTCCATCGATATAGATATTATTCTTGACTCCATCGTGCGTCATCACGACTTGTTTCCATACCCCTAGCGGCAAGGCGGCAGAATCACTGTCCATATCTTTAATGCCACCCACACTGTTGGTAGTAAAGACTGGCTTGCCGTGGGGAGGCAACGATATTTTCCAACGCTCCTGCCATCCTCCATAAGACATCAAAAAAGATTCGCCCTGCAGGGGCAGCATATTGACTTTCACCCAAAAGCTAATCGTCGCATTGGCTGTATTCAGTGCTGAAGAATTAGCAGCGGTGACAGCACTTTGTTTGCCATCAAAAGACATGGCCCTATTGGCTACGCCAAATCTGTCTTGTGTAAGCAATGCACCATGCACCCTGGCATTATTTCTATTATTGGATTGATCGGAGGCGTTGCCGGAAAATGAATATTGCGCTATGGGTACTGGAGCCTGAGCTTGCATGCTTAGGAGGGTACACACACCCATAAGTGTGAATAATATTTTTATATAATGTTTCATATTCGACTGATTTAAATGATAAAATATTTTTTTGAATAAAAGCTGTTGTTATAATTTTATAAATTTTGCTAAATAAATTTTTTGCTCAGACTGGCATCCAATAATGTATATACCAGCTGGATAGTCGTGGATATCAAACCTTTCGTAAGCAATCCGGGAAAAGGGTAAATGTTTTTCAAATACACTTTGTCCTGTCATGTTGGTGATAAACAAATGAGCAGTCGTCCCAAGGTCGGCAGGATATTGTATAGTCAAAAAAGTGGAAGTCGGATTTGGCGATAATTTTAAGGTGAACTCGCTTAATGGAAATCTGCTCTTTAAAGCTGTCGTACTTTCGGTATATAAGGTCAAAGCAGCTGCCGGCGTCAGAGCATAATCAAATAATTTTACTTCGTCGATCACACCTTTAAAATTGTATTCTACCACATCGGGCAGCATCTGACCCATTAATAGAGGCAGGGTGGTCGTGCGAATACTGCCGGTTAAAGATTTATAGGCTACCAGGGAGCCATTAAGATACAAGGTCATTGTCTGACCATCATAGCAAGCAGTGACATGATAGAATTTATCCGTAGCTAATATCTCCGGCGCATCCAGATCTGCGATACCATTTAAAGTATTGATGGTCCAGCGAAGTCGCTTATCGGTGGTCAGGGATAATTTCCATCGGTTTTGCCAACTGCCATGCGACAATAAAAAAGATTCTTTATCCCCTAGTTTTACAGCATTGAACCAACAAGAGGCAGAGATGGCATTTTGATTATTGAGCAAAACATTATTTTGAACTATTATATGCTGTGATCCGCCATTAAAATAACAAGCTGCCAGCGCTTTGCCTGTTCTGTCAGGTACAAACACCGTACCACTGGCTTCGCCATGTAATTGATGGCCACTGACATCCATAGCACTATTATTAAAAGGATAGTATGCGATGAGATTACCGCCTACTTCTTTAAAGTCTTTTACTAAAACAGAAAAAGTGATTTGATCAGATAAATTGCCCTGATCGGTCGTTTTTACCGTGATGGTATAGATGCCTTCCAGATCTGGAGCAGTCCATTGCACAGAAGCATTGCCTGGATTATTAAAAACTCCTCCTGTCGAGGTCCAGCTATACCGTAGCGTATCCAGGTTGGGGTCTGTGGCTACACAAGTAAATAAAATCACCCCTTGCCTGGCTGTATACAAAGCACTTTTTTGTATGTCCATGATTTGTGGTGCGAGATTGATCCTATTTACTACCATCATCTCTATAGAATCACTTACTTGATTACCATGATCATCCTTCACGGTGGCTTTGATTATATATTTGCCTTCAACTGCCGGGGACAGCCAACGAACGCGATCGGTTGAGCCTTTAATAAAGCCACCTGAAGCATTCCACGCATAAAGTATAATCCCTCCATCAGGGTCTTCGGCGGTGATATATATGTCAATAGAATCATTGACTTGAACGATGAGCGTGGATGCAGCCAATGCTTTTATTCTTACAGGTTTTGTATAAGTTTGATTTGTTTGGCGATAATCCACTACTACATCATCCAACAGCATAAGATTGTGGTCGTACCTGACCAATGCATTGGATGGAGCCAAAACTAATTGTAGTGCCTGATCACCGGGTATCAGGACAGAAGTCCTGCCTGTAACATTTTTCGCAACAAATGTTTCAGTCAAAGCATCATATAGATCTTTAGCTGCTGGTCCAATATCCAACAAGACAGTTTGAACCGTGCTATATGGATTGTACAATAAATAAGTGGGATAAGCTGTATCATGAAAAAAATCAGTTTTAAGCAAATCCAGTTTTAAGATTTTTTCTACATTGGTTGTTTCAACAATAGCCCCCAGATATCCAATAGACGAGGAACTATATAAAGAGAGGTTCGTGCCGGCCCAGCCACCTTTGAGTGCATCACCGGTAGACACCGGAGACAAACCATTTAGTTTTTGACGCAATGCTTCATACCCAATCACCTGATTTGGATCATATAGTGCAGACCAATCAGAAGCATCCTGTAAGGAGGCAGGCAGATATCCAGGGTAGAATAATCTTGTCGCATTGGCCAGATTCAATACCCATTTGCCAATAGCTTTAGAAAATCTTTTGTCATAGCGCACCATCGGCACCAGTGCTGCTGCCTGTTGCACTCCATTTAATTGAAAGGCGTAATCATCACCGCCATCATTGGCCTCGCCTACTAGGCCGGACACATGCAAACCTCCCCATGTCCCTACGATCGTGCCCCAATTGCGCAAAGCACCTTTGTCAAATGACCAATTGACCATTTTAGGAATATTGTAAGTCGTACCCAACTCTGCATTCATCTTTGCTGCTACTGCGGTGCCATAAGGCAATTGAAGTTCGTAGGATGGATTGGTCGGATAATTATTAAGAAACTCTATGGCCCATTCAGCTCCTTCGAGGTAGGCTTTATCACCACTTGCTTTATAAGCGTGGTACAATATCCATGCATAAGCGCCGGATGCTTCCGGCTCTTTGACTCCCAGAGCATTTCCCTGCATATTTTTAAAGCTCCATGCCCGATAGTTCATATTGGGTACCTTCCAGGGAGTATCGCTGCCGCCCATAGTCTTTACTGAACTGATGAAGCGATCAGCGATGATCTTGAATTGTCCTTTAGCTTCTTCGTTGATATCTGGATAAAGGTCAAATAACTGATAGAAAAAAAGGTTGGGCATCACATCATACCACCAATCACTCCCACTATTAGCCCCTGCATTGTTGAGGTAAATATTTTCTCCGTTGGCCTTATTAAAAAAGTCCTGGGACATCGTCACCCAGTCTTGTCCAAACTGGCTACTTTTATTTATGCCATTTAAAGAGGCTCCCACCAAAGACGGCAGCACATTGATCGCCTCACTACCATCCGGACTGCCTACATAAGAGTGCAAGCGGATGGTTTTATTAGAAGGATAATTAATGCCCGACATACCTACAGACACCAATGGCAGATATTGGCCTTGCTTCTGCACATCATACACAAATGAATCATATTGTTGTGCTACCCGACTCCAATGAAGCATATTATAAGGTGCAGGCTGATTGGGCATAAGATCGACACGAGGTATATTTAATTGCCCGGATTGTCCTTTGGTATCACTTGGGATAATAATCAGGACCATAAACAGCCAAAAAAATATTCGTATCATTTTATTCATTGGAAGACTTGGATAATATCAGTACCCTGGATTTTGTATTAGCTTGGTATTTAAATCAATTTCTATTTGCGGTAAAGGAAATACTTCATGTTTGCCGGCTTGAAAACCTGGAAGCGTAGTCGACGCCGTACCCCACCGCACCAGGTCAAAAAATCGATGCATCTCCAATCCTAGTTCTACCTGGCGTTCGTGCCTGATCGCTGCTGTCATGATCTGTTTGTCTGTGGTCGTCACCTTTGGCAGCGCAGTCAATGGATGATCAGACAGTTTACGCGCACGTGCACGCACGACTTCAAGAGGTACGATAGCTTCGGCTGTTCTATCCAGTGCTGTCAATGCTTCAGCCTCCCATAGCAATACTTCTGCATATCGGATAGCTGTATAATTGATATCCCCGTCCGCTTTTTGAGTGACTGTACTGTCCGCCTGCAAATATTTACGTGGACTGTATCGGGTGGATGAAAAAGAATTTTTATACACTACCCCGAAATAATCTTCGTTATTCATGACGATAGTATTTTTACGCCTTGGATCATCAACCTCAAAAGATGCCACGAAGGAGGCAGTCACTTCTGCAAATCCATATCCTCCTACTATTTTTTTAGAATACCACCACTGATTGATCGAATTGCCGATGCCTAGTTCCAGGTTGGTGTGCTGGATTTCCCATACAGACTCCGCATTGTTTTGAGTATTTTTTCTGAAGTTATCTGCATAATCAGTGACGAGCGCGTAAACATTCAAGGATTTTACTTTTGCAATGTATTCAAGTGCTTTGGTCCAATTTTTTTGATAGATATTTATTTTGGCAGCCAACGCCATGGCGGCCCCTTGAGTAGCTCGCCCGACATCGGCAGCACCGTATTGAATGGGCAGATAGGTAGCTGCAAGGTCCAGGTCAGCGAGGATTTGAATATAGATTGCAGAAACCCCATCGCGTGGTATCCTCAATCTATCAGGAGTCTCAATGGTCGTATACAAGGGTACATCACCAAATACCTGCGTCAATAAAAAATAATAATAGGCTCTAAGAAACAGCGCTTCACCGGTGATTCTATTTTGAACAGTTTTATTAAAGGTGATGGTTTTGATTTGATCGAGCACAAGGTTACATTGGGTGATACCTGTATACTGCAATACCCAAAAACTATTGATTTCATCGGTTCGGGGTGTATGCGTCAAAGCATCGAGTTCGACCAAACCTGTCCTGGAGCCATCTCCTCCTGTGATGGCTTCATCTCCCGCCAGGACTCCAAAAGCCCAGTAAAAATTATTATTGGTATTGCTAAAAGTCAGTGGCTGATAGGCTGCATTGACGGCTTGGAGCGCATCCTGTTCGGTTTGAAAAAATGATCCTGCATCGAGGATACCGATGGGATCTTTATCTAAAATACGCTCACATGATGTCCCTACCAGGACTACAGAAAGGATGGCCAGGTATTTTATTGATGATCGATGCGGTCTATACATGCTTGTTAAAAATTCAATTTGATTCCTATGATTTGAGTACGGGGTGCAGGTACTGTCCCCCAGTCGACCCCTACTGCAAGGTCAGAAGACAGGCCCAGCCCCTGGGTATCATTGGCATTAGCCTGGATCTCAGGGTCGAGCCCAGGGTATTTGGTCCAGGTAAATGCATTCTGTACGGTGACATATATCCTGCATGCCCCGAGTGCTTTTATTTTCAATATCTCTTTAAGGTCATAACCGAGGGTGATGTTGCGAATTCTGAAATATGAGCCATCTTCTAAAAACCTGGTCGAAGGTCGCCGGTTGCCATTGCGGTCATCAATGCTGACTTTCGGAATATCGGTTTGGGTATTGGTGGGAGTCCAGCGATTTAGAATATCGGCATATGAATTGAATCCACGAGACTGTGTTTCATATGCAAAATTGCCATATAGAAAATATACATCATTGCCCTGAATGCCCTGACCCAGGATGGAAAAATCCAATTGTTTATAACTCAAGCTGGCATTGATACCGTAGGTAAAATCAGGAAATGGCTTGCCAAAATGATTTCGATCCTTATCATCTATTTTGTTGTCACCATTTAAATCTTCAAATTTTACATCACCCGGCCTGGTATCTATCGATTGAAATGGACTTTGATCTATTTCTGCCTGACTTTGAAAAATGCCAGCCATTTTCCACAAATAAAACGAACCTATAGCATACCCAGCTTCTGTCCGGGTCAGCGGGCCATCTGACAATCCAAATCCCCCAAGGATGGGTGCACTGCCTGCGATAGAAGTGACTGAATTGTGCAGCGCTGAGATGTTCACACCCAGGTCATAATTAAATACTTTACTGTGTTTTTTATAAATCAATCCCAGTTCGATGCCTTTATTCTCCACAGATCCTGCATTGACATAAGGAGGTCGTTGGGATCCTCCTGCCTGGGGTATAGGTACCCTGACCAGGATATCACTGGTTTTTTTTCTGAATACATCGGTGATGATAGACAGCCTGTCTTTCCAGATGCTGAGATCCATGCCGGCATTGGACTGGGTGGTAGTCTCCCATTTGACATTATTATTGCCGGTCTCTTCGATGGTAGCTCCTGTCACCAGTTTGTCGCCAAACGAATAGACCCTTTGCCCTGTCTGCACCAACGAACTATAAGGATATACACCGATCTCCTGGTTGCCCAGCTGACCCCAACTCGCTCGCAACTTGAGACTGGAGATCAATGTTATGTTTTTAAAAAAAGGCTCGTTGGCGATGTTCCAGGCAGCTGAAACGGAGGGAAAGGTACCCCACCGATTGTTGGGGCCAAATCGTGATGAACCATCCCTTCTCACCGAGGCACTCAACACGTAGCGGCTATCATAAGCGTAGCTTAGTTGACTAAAAAAGGATAATAAGGACCATTCTGTAGCGATGCCGGAGGATCCAACATTATTGATATCTGCCGGCAGATTGTCATTGAGATATCTAAATAATGGATCGGTCCTTCTAAAATTATTGCCCGAGGCGCCGAGATAGTCTGTATGATTTTTAATGGCTTCCATGCCCACCAATCCGGCGATTTTATGTTTTCCAATCGTCTTTGAATAATCAGCGGTATTGTTCCAGATCAAGGTTTGATTAAAAACTCTGTTTTCGTTGAGGGAAGTCGGATTGTAAATGGCATCTGACAATCTTTCTTTGAACAGTTTTTCGTTTTCAAATAAAAAATCTCCACCCAGGCTGGTTCTTAGTTTTAATCCGGTCAGAGGGTTGATCTCTGCAAATACATTTCCAAACACCCGATATCGTTTGATCGTCCAATCCGTATTATCGATAAAAACCAATGGATTGGCATTGCCATCACCAAACAATGTAGGGTCGCCCAATTCAGAGGTGACCTTGACCGGACTCCCATCCTTATATTGACCGGAAAAAACCGGCGCAGCGATCAGTGCATAGCGAATACCACTGAGCTCGTTGCCTGCACCTGTCCCATCGCCTGAGGAACCGACCAATTTCTGATCGGTATGAGAAAAAGAAAAATTATTTCCTACTCTTATATATTTACTTCCTATATCTCCATTGAACCGGAGTTGGTATTTGTCAAACTTTTGTCCCCTGAAAATTCCGTCCTGGGTTTGATAGTCACCAGACAAATAGAAACTGCCATGCTCATTGCCGCCGGAACCAGTCAAAGCATAATGACTGATAGGTGCCGTACTAAATACCTTACTCAACCAATCTGTATCAGTCAAAGTATCCAGGATCGCCGGATCATAGGTTTTGATTTGTCTTACCGGATCTCTTAAAGTATTGGCATTGGTGATAGCCTCATTGCGTATAGTGAGATAGTCACTGGCGTGGAGTAGTTGAGGAAGATGGATCGCTTGCTGTAATCCTGTAAATACATCAAAACTAAATGCAGGCTGACCTGAAGCTCCTCTTTTAGTGGTGATCAGTACGACCCCATTGGCAGCCCGTGAACCATAGATAGCTGCAGCTGCGCCGTCTTTTAAAATTTCTATCGAAGCGACATCACCGATGGCAAACATATTGATGCTTCCTGTAGTTGGCACCCCATCTATGACATACAGTGGATTGTTGTTTCCCAGTGTGCCTGCGCCCCGAATCCTGACTGCGATATCATCTCCCGGTGCACCTGTGGATTGTGTCACCATGACCCCGGGTGCCTGACCTTGCAAAGCTTGTTCTACACTCTGCACGACCAGTTTGTCGATATCTTTTGACTTGATGGAAGCGATGGCTGCAGATACTTCAGATCGAATTTCCTTTTTATACCCTGTGACGATGACTTCGTCCAATAAAGAGATATCAGAAGACATCACTACCTGTAGTACCATCTGCCCGGCGACTTTTACTTCGATGGTCTCCAAGCCAATGTAAGAAAAAAGCAGGATGGCTTCAGGACTACTGACCGAAAGCACAAATGCACCGTCAATATCAGTGATGGTCCCGTTTTGAGTTCCTTTTTCAACTATAGAAGCACCGATCACAGGCAGCTGATCTTCTTTTGAAAGTACAGTACCCGACAGTTGAAATTTTTGTGCAACCGCCAATTGTACAGTAAACAAAACCATAAGAAGCGTCCATCGCGATTTAGCTGCAATTTGTTTTGTCAAGACTGATCTGTGCATAGGAAACAGATTTAATATAGAGGGCAACATGATGACTTTAAGTAATTGTAACCCCTAAAGGTCTCTATGGTGATTTCATTATTCTGATACTATTCAGCGATAATCCGGTACTTTTAGGTAATGTTTAGTCATAATGAAGGATCAGATCAGGTCTTTCGACTAAACCCGATCCTTGAAAGAATGAATATTTATCAGGAAACCACACCCCTAAAACCGCAGGACATATTTGTAGTTTTAGATTCTTACAACAATGGTTTTGACTACCCTATCCACAATCATCCTGAGTTCGAATTAAACCTCATCATCGGTATATCAGGTAGCAGGATCGTCGGTGATTCTATTGAGCGATATATGGATGCAGATCTCGTTTTGTTAGGCCCATACTTATATCACAAATGGGATGGAGATGATGAATCAAAGCCTTACCGTGTGATCACCATACAGTTTGGTATTGGTTTGATCAGTGGTCAGTTTTTTCAAAAAGAACAATTTACAAACATTAGAAAACTTCTGGAAAATGCAAGTGAAGGCATCAAATTTTCAGGAAAGACCCAGGCCGAAGCTATACCCTTGATGCAAGCGCTGACGGAAGACAAAGGATTTATCAATGTCATTTTGTTTTTAAGATTGCTCGATCTCCTGGCACATGCTACGGAGACCCGCTATCTATCTAATGCAGGATTTGCTACAAAAGTATTGAGCACCCACAGCGATCGCCTGCACATAGCATACAGTTATATTCTGAAAAATTTTGAAAGATCAGATTTAAAATTAAGTGATATAGCTTCCCTGATCAATATGAGTGATTCTGGCTTCAGCCATTTTTTTAATAAATATTCTCTCAAGAGCTATACGGCCTTTTTAATAGATATCAGGATAGGTCATGCGTGTAAAAATTTATTGGATACTGATGAGACCATAGGTCAGATCTGTTTTAAGTCCGGATTTAATAATCTCGCCAATTTCAACAGGCTATTCAAAAAACACCGGCAATGCACTCCTGCTAAATTTAGAAAAAAATATTTAATAAATACTGCTTTTGACTGGACGCAACAGGTTACACCGATGCAATTTACTTTATCTAAGGGTCAGACGCTATCCAGTGAGAAGCCTAAGAGTTACGCGACGAGGTTGGTGCATGTGTGAGGAGGATGGTGGAAAATAATTAGAATACATTTAAATGATCAAATCTGCACTAACTACCTCAGATTATTCAAACACGCAAAATTCACCTGTATTTTTATAAGCAGTAGTATAAGCGAAATCGAACGAATAATATGTTCTTCCAATGGCTGGATAAATTTAATATTCTATCAGTGGTGTTGCTTCTTTAACAATCGATATTATAAAAATTGGAGTTGATCTCCATTTCAAACCATATCTAATTTAAAATGAGTGAACAGCCCGAACTTTACGAAGTACAGAATCCTCTCTTCTTAACGGAAATCCATCTTCAAAATTCAATTCAAAAGCATTTTTAAATTGATCAAGTGAAGAACTCCAATACACAGCTTCGCTGAAGCCTCCCACTTCATCTCTAAAAACCCGCAACATACCTAATGTATCCTTTGAAGGCAAAAACCAATCCCTATATTCAACTCCATCTTCAATAAAAACATAATCCTCACATATTTTCATAGCTGCTTTCCAGTTATAAGTAGAATCAAAATCTGAATAAGCAGCAACAAGACCATGAGTTCTTGAAGAATCAGAATAAAAAATTATACCGCCTTGAAATTTTTTTCCCACACTTTTAGCAAGAAATTCCTCATTTTTCTCTAATTGTTCTTTCATACCTTTTTTTGCGCTATCAGCTTGATATCCAAAATACCCAGCAGAAATAAAAGCTATAATTGCTCCACCTAAAAGGCTATACACAACTCTTAGTCTTTTCCTCGTTTTTAAAAGTTGTTCTTCTCTACCTTTTTTAATAGTACTGATGCTTTGATCGATCCTTATTTGCAAATCGCTTGGATATGCAAGACTTGGCATGAAAGGTCTTAAGTAATCAATATCATCTTGCGTAAACAAGCCTTTTCTTTCACTATACACTTTATAGATATCTCCTGCTTTCTCTCTCATCTTCATCTCATCCGTCCTGTTTTGACCCACTACGAGTGCCAATACATCATGACTGATCTCATACTGCGTTTCATCACCGACTTTGATCGTCCTGATGATGCGTCGTTGCTCCAGATCGTTCAACAGATCCAGTATTGGTTTTTCACTGATTACTTTTTTATGTTCCAGGTCTTTTATCAAACTATCGGCGCTGATCTGTAATTTAGTAGATCGATCCGTGATCATAGCGGCTAATACTTCGAGAGGTACTCTTGCTCCATAGTTGCCTTCCAGTTGCTGGATTTGTTTTTTCAAAAAGCTCTCTAAGACACTTTCGAGATTATCATCATCATAGATCAGGCTCTTATTCAATACAGGTATATCTGATACATTCTTTTTATTTGATTGAGCGCGATCCCATAGTTCTCTTAAATAGACCTGTACATGTGCTAGCTCGATTTGTTTGCTCTTATCCGGTAGTTTTGAGAGGATGCTTTCGGCAAAGACCTGACTTTCTTCTACTTTAAAATATTGTTGATATGCAGGAGCTGCAAGGATGTGATCGAGCACATCTTTTACATTATTACGCCCCATTTTTTCTACCCTGAAGCGATGCTGAAATATACTGGGACAGAGCGATTCAAACTCGGAAAGATGCCCTATAAATTCTTCCCGCATGATGATGATTACTCTACAGGGTACTTTATTCAGGATTAATTTATTTAGTAGGGTAAAAAACTTTTTCTTTTCTTCAGTGTCTCCTGAAATCAATAATTCTTCAAACTGATCAAATAATAAATAAATAGGCTGATACCTTTCTGAAAATAATTTTTCTACAGCCTGGCTGAATTCCATTTTAATATCTACCGGCATTTTAGTGACCGGATTGATATCTATTTTTTGACTCAGTGCCCTATTGATAAATGAAAAAACGGATGCATTGATATCAGACCCTCTGCGAATAGTGAGCGCATACCAGTCTGCATCAGAAAACTGATTGCGCAAGCCGCATTCTATCAGGCTGGTCTTTCCTGAGCCGGAAGGACCATAGACCAAAAGCACTTTGACACCGCTCATTGCATTGTAGAGATCTTTTGTTTCTTTCTCCCTGCCAAAAAAAACCTCATGATCAGCCTGTTGATAAGAATCCAGAAATTTAAAAGGTGATTCCTGTAGACTCATGAAGCTTTGATTTTTAGTGGCTCAAATATTTCTTCCAATTGCTCAAACAAATCATCCAGCTTGGACTGATCATTGTTTTGTGATGCGACCGTGATGTATTTATTGGATGTGATCTCGCCTTTACCACCATAGGTCAGTTCGTTTTTGTATTGTGCATAGTGGTATTGACGCTTAGCTTTAAGATAGCCTGCGTAATAAAAGATTTCCGGGGTCTGGGTCGACTTTTCTGCATATACGCTTTGATCGATCACCAAAGGAGAAAGGGATAAGGCGGTGGATGGGTCTTTAAGATCGCCCATACTGGTGCTCACACTATTGCCCTTGAGCAGTAAGACACTCTTGCTGAAAGTAAAGGTATCCGTGATAGATTTTATTTTATAATCTCCATCAGCAGATGATCCTCCTTCGTTATACACACTATGCAATTCACCGTAGCGATGAATAAAATTCTTAGCTGTACCCAGCCTATAGTCGAGATTGATGTCTTTGATAGACACCAGGCTGTAATTAGCCACAAAAGAAATACATCTCAGCCAGTAAGCCAGGGCAGTAAGGTACTCATCCAGCAAGGCCGGAAATTTATCATCTTCGGCAATCGTATTTTTCAATAATTTTTGCCGTTGGTCTTGTAAATAAATGGCAGTACCGAATAGATCCTGATCTTTATCTGTAAGATCCTTGATAAAATCATTGATCTCCGGCATAAATCCGGGGCCGGCTTTATTGATTTCATCCGTGGTGACCAATAATAAACTGGTGTAATCAAATTCAAGGTATTCTGCCCCCTCCATTTGTATAAAGTCAGACACAATACCCAATTTGGGTTTAGGATCTATCTGCAATATTTGGGCCAGTTGGATATAACACAAGAATCGTAGCGAAGCCTGATAAGCCTCGGCCATAAAAGAAAGGCGTCTTAAATTTTTTACCTGACCCACATCCGGGCTCATCATCTTTTGTAAAAATGCCTGGATCAACCAATCATAATTTTGAAAAATATCCCACGGCTGATTGCTCACGGATACACCTTGCTTGACCAACTCCCGCCCCAGGCTTTTAATCCAGCCATCATCAGCACCTATTATATTTTGTGCCAATACCGGCGGCAAGGCTTTATCATGCCCGGCCTGACCCATCAAATAGCCAAAATTGGCGTTGGTGATGGAGCCTATGTTGTAAATATTATTGGCAGACTGCAGAGATTTGACGGCTTGCTTTTCCATGAATTCCTGCAGGACATCCAGCTTTTTCTGGATTTGTTGCGACACACCATCTACGAGTACATTGATGGAATCTTCGGTCACCTCCTGGATGACAAAATTTTTTTGGCGCTATCTGTTGGTTCGGACATGTTGGATTAAGAAAAGTTGGCTTTGTCTATTTTATCGATATTGTAGATTTTATCTGCGGTCTGATTGGTTGTGGTTGGAACAGTCGTAAGCGGACGATCCTCCGGCTGCTTAAATTCATTAAATGCATCTTGTTCTAAAAAATCCAGTTGTTTATTCAATTGATTCCATAGATCGTTCAGATCTTTGAAATCACTTTTAAAATGCCCCAGTTCTGAAAGTTTTTGTTTGAAATTAAACAGGCTTTCATGAGCATTGACAGGTGGGGTTTTGAAAAAAGTAAATATAAAAGGTTTTTTTACAGACTTAAATTGGCCAAAAGCATGCTCAAATTCTTCTTCTGTGTACTTTCCTACTTTGGTATAAGCCAATAATATAAACAGATCTGCTTCCCTAACATATTTATCATATTCACTTTGAGAGCCTGTCAAGGACATTTGGGCTGGCATGTCCTCCCAAATATCAAGGTGCAAAAACAATCCCTTATCAAACCAAAGTTTGCACTTTCGATATATCTCTATTTCAAGACCGTTGCGTTCAGCATTTAATTCATTGGAGGAGGCCAGGAAGATTTTTATTTTTTTCACTTGAAATTATTAGATCAATTTTATTTTATATTCTTCCATTCATAGGAAGCAATCACTTAGGAAAAATCAGCATTATCTATTTTATCGATATTATATATTTTATCAGCAGTTTGATTGGTTATGCTGCTTGGTTGTATGTTATCTCTTTTGCTGTTCACAGTGACATTTCCATGATCTATATCGACCACAATATTACCATCATGGGATATTTTTGAGTTTTTCCCATTTCTTTGTTTTTCGACATCGGCATTTTTGGGTGCATCCTCTGGTGTTGGCAAGGATTCTTGGTCACTTTCATTTGGTTTGTACACCAGGTTTTCCTTTCCCTTTTTAAAAAAAATATATTGCCCACCTTTGTGACCGGCACCATACAGAGGACTGATGTCCGCCTGCTGAGGATAATTAAAACTGATCTCCTGGGTCACCTGATCAGCCAGTCTCACGATATTGATCGCATCGGCCTCATTGTCTTGCAAATGCCTGATGATACCACTGGCAAAAGGGCTATTTTCACCTGCGTTTCCATCACTGACTACCCCTTTGCCCGAGATAAAGGCATACCGCGATGGATCCTTGTCCCAGGCCTCTATAGCTTTCTTCGAAATACCGGAAGCAACATCGCGGTGAAGCAGGGATCCTGAAAAACAACTATCAGAGATCAAAAGAATGTGCCGGGCTCTTATCAATTTGATGATATCCAGGATATCCGCGTTGGATACAAAGCTGGATATATGGTCATGCTCTGCATCGACCGGGATCCAATATCCCCTTTCATTATCTGAATATCCATGACCAGAGTAATAGATCAGCAGCCGATCCTGGGGTTGTATTATTTCTCTTAAAGCATTCAAGTGGTCTACAATGTTTTCACGACTGGCTTGCTCGTCCAAAATGACCTGCACATGAGCCTGCTCAAACGAATATTGATCGACGAGTACTTTGGTGATGTCCTCAATGTCTTTTCTGGCATTGGTGAGTCGGGGGAAATGTTGATAACCATTGATACCAATAGCAAACAGATAGTTGTTGCCTCGTTTGATTTCCTGTACAGGACTACCTGGTATCCCACCAATCGCACGATCTTTTGCCATAGGTTTTTTTTAAGGGGTTTGTAAAAGTAAATTCGTTAAAATTAATAAAATCCGACAAATAAACGGAGTGTTGATTAAGTCCCGATTGTATTGGAACTTATAATGGTGAATTACTAACCGAAAGACTTTAGGTGAACATCAACTTTGTCATCAGATCTAAACTTTCAACTCTTCAACTTCCTCTTCACCACATCTTCCGGATATTTCAATGCCAACTTCCTGATTTCAAAACTAAATTCTTTATAGGTTTCTTCCCATAGTCTGGCTTCTTCAGGAGTATAAGTATAAAATCCATGACCATTAGCCACGCCTTTGCCTCCGGATTTGACGATATCATCTATTAAAGTGGGGATACTGGGGTCTGCATGGAGGTCTGGCAAAAGATCTTTCATCACTGCATGGTATGCCTGCACACCGGTAAGGTCCATCCACCGGAAGACGCCTGCCAGGGTCATCCAATAACCGGTATTGTTGCGACAAGCACGATCTACATCTTCTACAGAGGCATATCCTTCCTCTACCAAATGGCAAGCCTCCCGATACATCGCATACATCAGTCGATTAGCGATAAATCCCCTGATATCTTTGTGCACGAAAGTGGGTTCTTTGCTCCAATACTTGGCCAATTCACATAAGTATTCACCTTTAGATACCTCACTATGATCTCCACATATAACCTCCAAAAACCGGGAAGTAAATGCAGGTATCGTCCAATGTAAGCCAAAAAAGCGACCAGGATGCTTCACCGATTGTTGCAATAAAGTGATGGGGATGGCAGAAGTATTGCTGGTAAGTATAGCATCTTCTGCGATCACTGCTTCGATTTTTTGATATACACCTGATTTGATATTCAGATCTTCCAGGGTGCATTCAACGACGAGGGAGCACGGGGCAAGGTCTTCGTAGTTTTCTGTCAATAATAGATGGTCGAGATAATATTGAGTTGGCTGGGTAATGATTCCTTCCCGCCTGGCTTCATCCAGATCATTACAAATCCTGAGTTTTACTGCCTCAAGGTCTACCGGTATAGGAGCGAGGCCGATCACGGGATGCCCTGCTATCAACATACAAGTACAAATGCTGGAGCCCATCAACCCAATTCCGACTACACCCACTACAATCTTATCTATATCAATCAGTGCTTTTTCCATAATCATTGGATTAAAGTAAATACCCTAATAATATTAATAGGTGGCTCGTCCACCGGACATGTCAAAAGTAAAACCAGTGGTGAAACTATTTTTAGGAGAAACTACAAATAATGCCATATCAGCGATTTCTTCCAGGGTACCACATCGTTTCATCGGTATCTTATCGGTCATATACTTCACCTGTTCGGCTGGCATGGCGTCTACTAAAGGGGTCTGGATAACAGCCGGGGCGAGGGCATTGATGGTGATGCCTGATTCGGCATATTCTTTACCCTGGACTTTGGTCATGCCTATCACGGCTGCTTTGGAGGCAGAATAGGCCAGCATACCGGCATTGCCTTCTTTGCCTGCGATACTTGCAATGTGGAGAATCCTTCCATAGTGGTGTTTCAGCATTATGGGTAAGACATGTTTGGAAGTAAAGTAACAACCCATAAAGTTGATGTCAAAGACCGTCCTGATATTGTCAGTCTCCGTTTCATGGCTTTTGATATTGGTCTTGCCGGTTATGCCTGCACAATTGATTAAAATGTCAATATGGCCATGTTTGAGGACCATAGAGTCAATGGCTGCAGACACCTGATCTTCCTGAGTTACATCTACCATGAGATATTCAAGCATGGTAGGGTTGGCTGTATCAAGAGACCTATTTTGATGTATGTCCAGGATAATCACCCTGGCACCTTCCTGCAGCAAAGATTTTGTGATTGACCAACCCAACCCCGAGGAACCACCAGAGACGAGGGCTATTTGCTGATAAAACTGACCTTCCTGATAATCCATATCATGATATTTAATAGGAGATTTTTTAAAACTAATCCAAAGGATGAATATAGAATAAATCGGCCGTCATATCCCAAAAAAAAGTCATCCGCATTTTTTTAATAACCCATGCTGATCTGATTACAAAGTTTCACAAATCATCAGATCTACTTCCTGTTTGTATGCTTTTATCCTCAAGTCATTTAGTGCATTAAACTCCTCTCCCAGTATCATATCTTTTATTGCTTGAGGATTTGGAAATTCGAAAACGGCTATCGCTTTTATTCCACCTTTCCCCATCACTTGTTCTATGGTTTTGAACCGCTGCATATTGGTGCCACCATATTGATTGAATAGCTGCACGATTTGAGTCAGATAAGATTGAAAGCTAGGCATATCTTCCATATTGGGGATGGCATTGACGATTAAAAAAGTCTTTTTCTCAGACATATTTTTTTAGTTTATTTGATGACTGCACTTAGATCCAGTTTCGTTTTTTCATTGACGATTTCACCGGTTTCTATATATTTTTTATGCCCGGCCACAATGCCATCCAAAAGCTTGGCATTCATATTTTTCATCATTAAGCTATTGACCAGGTCAAAAAAACCGTTTTTCATCGTGTAGACCATTTCGCCTGAGAGCATGGTATGAGATCCTTTTTCTTCAATGGAAAGATCCAAATCCATCGTCGCGATACCAGGCATTTTGTGCAATTCATATACAGAGACCTTTACATTTTTACCTTCGTTCCAATCGACTACTCTTTCTTCGCCTGTGGCGCCCATCATCGTAAAGTCACAATGCCGGGTAGCACCCACACCTTGCTTTTGGGTGGAGGTGATATAAGATTTGCTCACAGCAGGATGACCGTGACAAATATTTCCAAAATCTGATAATGTCTTCCACACCTGAGTTGAAGGTAGATTGATCTCGATTTTTCTTTTAATGTTAGTTACTTTACTCACTGTTATTTATTTTTTAAAGTTTGAATGATTAACCGCATCGTAAGAATGCTCTGCTCTCTGTCATGCGAGCTTTTGATTCGGGTGAGAATGCCATAAAAAGTAGCATGTAATAAATTAGCTATTTGCCTGCTTTCTATCGCCGAAGTCAATTCGCCTGCAAGTTGAGCTTCTTTTATGGTGGGTTCCAATGCATCCAAAAAATGCTCGAAATACTGATTGGTCGCTTTACCCACTAACTCATTGGAACTCCCCAATTCTGACATCATATTATTCACCATACAACCCATGTATTGAATATCAGACTGGACCTGTAACATATCTATATAAAACTTCTCTAGTCGTTGCAGTGGGCTTTTGGCACCCGCTGCTATTAATTTCTTGCCAATACGTATACAGTTTTGATCCGCATAATAGGCAAGACAAGTCAATAAAAAATGTTCTTTACTACCAAAAGCATTGTAAAAAGCGCCTTTGGTCATGCCTGTCGTCTTGCAGATGGCATCCACACCGACCGCACTATACCCATCGATACAAAATAGTTTCAGCCCCTTTTTGATGACTTCTTCTCTGTTGTGTTTGACATTCATTCAGCAAGTCTATTACTTATTTCAATGCAAATATAAACAAACAGACCGTTCTGTACAATCTTAGTTTTTTTTTATCAAACACTGTCCTAATAAGATATTTTAGGAGGTAGCTTCAGACAGTACATTAGTTTAAAAATAGATTGCACACTATTTAATAGCAAAAAGATCTCTACACAGATCAGGCTAATGAGCGAAAACAAAGGTCAATTATTTAACTTTTCGAGAGTAGGCTAAAATTATATCATCCATTTTTTTCGATATTATAATCTACAAAATATGTGATTTATGTAATTATATATTATAAATGTGTAACAATACTTAATACAATTACCACCAACTTTGTAATTATGTAATTTAATTTAAAGTTTATTTAAATCAAAACCCCAAATGAAAGTCAAATCTTTATTAGTCCTAACCAGCCTATTTATTTGCCTTTATACTAATGTTGCACTTACACAAGTCATTGAGCTAGGTTCCGCTACTAGCTACAGCGTTTTTAGCGCAGCAGGAGCCTTTTCTAATGATGGCGCATCTCACATCACCGGAGATATCGGTACGAATGTTGGAGCATTCGCCGGATTCCCTCCAGGCACAGTAGTAGGACAAATAAATGTAGCAAATAGTGCCTCAGCCTCCGCTGCAACCGATGTGGCTAATGCTTATGCTGCTTTAAGTGGAAAGACTTGTGGCATGGTCCTGGGGACTACGATGGGTAGCGGACAAATATTGACCCCAAACATTTATTGCCTGGGTGCTGCCTCTACCTTAAATGGAACCTTGACCCTCAATGGTCAGGGTAATGCCAATTCCGTTTTTATTTTCAAGATTGACGGAGCACTTGCGACCGGCTCAGCAGCTAACATTGTATTGACCAATTCAGCTAATCTATGTAATGTATATTGGCAAATCAGCGGAGCTTTTGAATTAGGGACTAATTCCAGCTTTCAAGGGACTGTTCTGGCCGGTGGAGCGATTACTTTAAACGTAGGTTCTTCATTAAGCGGTCGTGCTCTCACTACAGCTGGTGCGATAAATTTGCACACAACCAATGTCTCCGGCATTTCTCCACCTAACGCTTCTATTAGTGCGAGCGGTTCTACCATGCTTTGCGAGGGTGCGAGCGTTACATTGACTGCTACTTCAGCAAATAGCTATAGTTGGTCAAATGGCGCAATAACTAGAAGTATTACCGTTAGTACTGCCGGTAGCTATTCTGTTACTGTCTCCGATGCCTGCGGCACAGCAACTTCAACGCCCACTATGGTAACTATTGGTTCTAACCCTACTGCATCGATATCCACAGGTGGCCCTGTTACATTCTGCCAGGGAGGGAGCGTCACCCTTACTGCCTCAGGTGGTGGTACTTATTTGTGGAGTACTGGTGCGACGACTACCTCCATCTTGGTGAATGAAGGAGGCAATTATACAGTCACAGCGACCAATGCCTCCGGGTGTACAGGTACCTCCGCAGGAACAGCAGTGACTGTCAATGCGAATCCAGGTGCTACCATATCAGCAAGTGGTTCAACTACGGTCTGCCAGGGAGAAAATGTTGTGCTTACTGCCTCCGTAGGATCAGCTTACCTATGGAGCACAGGCGCAACTTCGCAAAGCATCACGGCAGCTAGTAGTGGCAATTATAGTGTTACTGTGACCAATGCTAGTGGTTGCAGCACTGCCTCCGGTTCAACTCCTGTAACCGTAAATCCATTAACTATACCTGTAATCACAGCAAATGGCCCAACCACCTTCTGTCCAGGAGGAAGTGTGATACTGACTTCATCAATCCCCAGCGGCATTCTATGGAGTAACGGCGCTACCACTCAAAATATAGAGGTTACCTCAGCAGGAAGCTATACAGTAACCGATCAAAGCACTTGCGGAAGCACTTCTGCTACAACGATGATCTCGGTCAGCGCTGGCGCTATTCCGACGATATCAGCAGGTGGACCACTTACATTTTGCACTGGAGGTAGTGTCATCCTTACATCCTCACCTGCTGATGGATATCTATGGAGTACTGGTGCTACCACTCAATCCATCACCGTCTCTACAGCAGGCAATTATAGTGTAACTACGACGGGTACTTGCTCAGGTACTTCTCTTCCTACGGGAGTAAGTGTTATGGCAGTGTCTGTGCCTACAATCTCAGCGAGTGGTCCGACCTCAATTTGCACCGGGGGAAATGTCATTCTGACTTCATCTCTCGCCAGCAGTTACCTATGGAATACGGGCGCTACAACGCAAAGTATTACAGTTACTGCCGCTGGCAATTATAGCGTAACCAATACCGGGACTTGTGGTGGCACCTCAGCTGCAACTATGGTAAACCTTATTACCCCCCTAATTCCAACTATATCAGCAAATGGCCCACTCACATTCTGTCCGGGAGGAAGCGTGATGCTGACTTCATCCGTCGCTAGTGGAATACTGTGGAGTAACGGCGCTACGACACAGAGTATTACCATCACCACACCTGGCACCTATTCGGTAACCACAACAGGGAACTGCGGTGGGACCTCGGAGACAACAACGGTAATCATCAGCGCCGGAGCCATCCCTACGATATCGGTAGATGGCCCACTCACATTTTGCACAGGAGGTAGCATCATACTTACATCTTCTCCAGCTGATGGATATCTTTGGAATACAGGTGCGACTACGCAAAGTATTACGGTCACTTCTACCGGCAGCTATACTGTAACCACCTCGGGCATATGTGCAGGGACTTCAGTTCCGATTGCAATAAATGTTATAAATATTTCAGCTCCAACAATCTCCGCGAACGGTCCAACCACGTTTTGTACAGGAGGTAGTGTAATACTGACATCATCTGTAAGCAGTGGTAATCTGTGGAGTAATGGGGCCACGACCAAAAGTATTACAGTCAACGAAGACGGCGACTACAGCGTAAGTACTACTGGAGAATGCACTGTCACCTCAACTTCGATCCATATTACAGTAAGTGATTCTGCCAATCCAACCGTCTCGCCCAGTGGTCCAATATCATTTTGCCTCGGTGATAGCGTCATTCTTACTTCATCGATATCCAGCGGCTATTTATGGAGTTCTGGTGCCACGACACAAAGTATCACGGTAAAAGCAGCAGGGAGTTATAGTGTCACTACATCAGGAATTTGCGCAGGCACTTCATCAACGACCGCAGTAGCAATACTACCAGCTACTAATCCAACCATCACGGCGAGTGGCCCACTAACATTCTGTCAAGGTGATAGTATCGAGCTTACTTCTTCTGACGGCATCAGCTTCTTATGGAGTACAGGAGAAACCACTCAAAGTGTCACAGTAAAAGCTGCAGGAAGTTATAGCGTCACTACATCCGGCGCTTGTGGAGGAATATCCCAAGCCACTATAGTCGTTGTAAATGCTTCGGCTATTCCCACCATTACTGCAAGTGGCCCACTATCCTTCTGTTTGGGAGATAGTGTGACCTTGACTTCATCAACAGCTAGTCACTATACCTGGAGTACTGGAGATACTACACAAATTATTACTATAAAAGTTGCTGGAAACTATACAGTAACCACGCCGGGATTATGTGCCGGGGTATCTATGCCAGCTATAGTGTCACTTAATAGTTTCCTTGCACCCACCATTACGGCAAGTGGTCCATTAAACCTATGTATTGGTGATAGCGTAAAACTTACTGCTTCCCTGGCAACAGGATACTTGTGGAGCACATCCGATACGACCCGAACGATCACTGTCAGGGACAGCGGCATCTATTCAGTATTTATACCAGGTGCTTGTAGTGATACTTCTTTACCTGTCAAAGTTTCTTTAAATTCCACCAATAGCATCGCCACTATTTCTGCGGATGGCCCCACTACATTTTGCGTGGGAGAAAGGGTCATTCTAACTGCATCAAAAGGCAGTCAGTATTTTTGGAGTTTCGGAGCCAAATCACAAAGTGTGATCATCAGAAATAATGGTACTTATTGGGTGACTATCACCAATGAATGTGGTACAAAAACTTCGGCCAGCATCAAAACCGTGGTCAATCCAATTCCTGACTGCACTATTATAGCTACTTCACCTCTTTGCGAAGTAGTTGGTACCCGACTGTGTGCCACCGGAGACGATGCATCCTATTTGTGGAGTAATGGTGATACCACACAATGTATTACATTAGTCCAGGCTGGAACTTATTCAGTCATAGTCACCAATCCAAGTGGTTGTAGCAGTACCTGCTCGAAAACAATTATACCCAGCCAGTTTCCAGATTGCACCATAACCGGCGACACTGCCATTTGTTTTATGCAAACCATTATACTTTCTGCACCAGTCGGAGATTTTACCTATCTGTGGAATAATGGAGCGACCACTCAAAATCTAGCCATATGGGATGCAGGGATCTATACAGTAGTGGTGACAAACCCTTATGGATGTGTCAGCACCTGTTCGAAAAAGATTACAGTATCATCTCAGTCTTGTATGATAGCAGGAAAATTAAATATTTGCGGAACTGAAACTACAGAACTCAAGGGACCCATGGATGCAACATCTTATCTGTGGAGTAATGGATCTACCTCAGGATGGATCACCGTAACTGTACCAGGGACCTATTCCTTAACAGCAACGAATGCCTATGGCTGTGAAAATCATTGCTCTGTAATAGTTACTTCTCAGGGATGTATAGATTGTTTGCCGGGTTATAGCAATTTTACATCTAACCCCACTGCTTTAGCACAACCAAATTTAAGGAGCAGAAATTTGTCAACGATTCCAAATAACGAAGAGAACCTGGCATTAAGTGCAGGAAACTTAACAGTTCAGGCTTACCCTAATCCATTTGTCAATTCCACGATTATTCATTTTAGTAGTCCTGTTCGTCAACACGTAATTGTAGAAATTTATAATCTGCGAGGACAGAAAGTAGCTTCACTTTTTGATGGGACCATTTCACGAAATGAGCAGCGCCAGGTTCAATTTGATGCTTCTAATCTCGCTGACGGGGTTTACTTTTATCGTATGACTGAAGGAAAATATTCTATTAGCAAAAAATTAATTTTGTCAAAAAAGTAAGTTAAGATTCATATTTAAATAAAAAGAGCACCAACTATTCAGGTGCTCTTTTTATTTAAATGCTTGGATACTTTTATTTTGTCTTAACGGGTACTATACCAGCCATTTCCCCTATCACATTGACCAGGTCGGATCCAGTCGGTACTGTGATTTTAGCTTTTTATATAAGTAATCCAAAGCTTCTAATTTTCTCAGAACCTGCGCATTGCCGATGAAATAATTGTCTGCACCTTCATTGATCAGTTTGATGGCTACCGCTTCCATTGCTGCATAGAATATTTTAGCATGCTATTCCAATCCCAACCTCCGTTGCCTGGCACGGATAGCGCCTTTAGTCCTACCAAAATGACTGGCCATTTCCTGCAAACTCAAACCCTCTTCAAACATCATGGTCAATTCATCATCTTCTTCCGTTGTCCATATAGCACCTGCTGAGGCAGCTGCGGGTTTGGGTTGATCTTCCAGGTAGGGAATAAAATCAAACGGTGATTTCTTTTTATATTTTGCTTTTTTAGTATTGTAGTTGTCCGCAGATTTTTCTTCTTTATAAGCTTTCTTCGCACCCTTGGTCCAATGGATATGATTAGAATCCTGAAAATCATCGGGCTTGAGATCCTCCGGTATATACAACCTGGTTTTCGTCCTTGTGATGGCGACATAAAGCAAATTGATTTCTTCACTGAGCCTGGCCAGGTCAATAACTGCTTCATCTGAATTTTCCTTTTCTGCAGCATCCTTTTGTTTGGTAATAAGGCTAGTCAATTTGTCATCAGTAAGAAAATCATTGACCAGGTGAACCGTATCATATTCTAATCCTTTGCACCGATGGACCGTAGAGAAAATCATCTCAGCCTGGTCACGCTGATCATTGTCGACATGTTTTTCTTTGAGTTCTCGCAAGATATCATAGATCTCATTTTCATATTCTTTGACGATCTCTACCATCATGCCGAGTTGTGCTTCGCCGGTTTTGTCTACATAGTCTTCTAATTCAGTAAGATCCTTCATTGAGCGGATAAGAGGATCCCTGATACGATCATGATTGTAATTGTAGAGATTAAGTACATCATAGAGCGAAGCTCCTTCCTCTGCGTAGGTATATGAATTGATATTGCCTTCGAAATAAATCTTTTTGATTTTGGGATTTTCAGTGATATATTGGATCGCGTGGATCAGCAGGCCTAGGTTGGTACGCGCCAGGGCAGCATGGGTCCTGGTCGTTTTGCTTTTACCTTTTCCGACGATAGGCACCGGCTTGATGGGTCCAAGCGCAAGCTTACGATCCAATACCTTCATCGAAAGATCAGCGATGTCCTGACTAAATCTAAAACTGGTTGACAAATAATAATCTTTAAAATCAGCCTTCTCCAGGGAATTGATCGCATACCGCCAACCATAGATCTGTTGGTGCGTGTCGCCGACGATGACCTTGGTCGCGGACTGTCTAAAGAATACATGCAGCATAGCAGCTGAAGCGTCCTGGCCTTCGTCAAAAAGGATATAGTCAAAATTTAAAACTGGATTGGACAACTGGAATTTTTTCAAATAAAAATCATGGGTGATCTCGAGTTCGCCTTTGTCCATCTTGCCCAAAAGCATGCGGGTCTGTTTCTCGATATAGGCATAATAATTGGTTACGAATATTTTTGCTTTTGGATCAGAGACCACATCAAGATAATTCAGTTCGCTCACTTTCAGTTTGTCGCTATTGCAGAAATAGGACATGAATTTAGAGATATGATTGGCTACGATATACGCTGCATGTTTTTCTCCGGATGCTTGCAGCCCTAACAAGTCTACCAATTCGTTGGTTTTATATCCCTGAGCTTTCACCCGATAACCTTTTTGTGGTACGATGTGTTTGTAGGCCAAAGAATGTGCAGTCTCCACTTTAACATGCTCTATACCCTGGTCAGCAAATCTTTTACTCGCCTCGATACGGACAGATTTGTTAAATGCGAGGTAGAGGATCTTACTTTGTTTTGGCCTGGCTTTGGCATATTCAATCACCGTAGTGGTTTTGCCGGAGCCCGCCACGGCATTGATCTTGATATTGCCGGTGGACTGGATTATAGAGCGTTGTTCGGGTGTGAGTAACATGGCTGTAAAAGGAAGAAATTTTTCAATATTACAAAAATAAATAATATAAAATTTAAATATGCTCGCTGCTTCCGCACGTTCTGGCACTAACCCCTGAATAAATTATTATAAATCAAAATCGACTACATACCTGACTATTCAGTCCAATGTTAACTACCCTCCGGGGTGGCATTAATTATGTTTTCTAAACTACCTTTGGCTATCTCTAATTCGAAAAAAAAAAATGAAAAAGTCAGCCCAGAGAAAACTTTTAGCTATCGTCCTCCAAGATCGAATCTTCGTGATTTTGTTCTTACTATTTTGCTTAACATCAACTCATCATGTAATCGCTTCTTGTCCCACACCCAATGTAGCTTTATTGAGGGTGACTAACCTCACCAAAAACAAAGTAAAACTCAGCATTATATCTTCCGGATATACCGAATATCATTGGCGATATAAAAAATCCAATGCCACCAGTTTTACTAATGTCACCACCACGGAACCCGAAGTGACTATCGATGTGAGGCCTACTACCCGTTATGAATTTCAACTTCAATTAAAATGTCCGGATGGTACCACCAGTCCATTTTCAATATCCAAGCTTTTTACTTCCGATTGTGAGACTGTCAGCGGACCTATTGAATACTTACATCTAAATGATATAGACTGGTCGATCAATTTAAATTCCTCCGGTTATTATGGTGCATACGAAAGTTATCATGGCAAATTTGTGGACAGGCATGCATTGGGTATATTTCCGCTCAACAGAGACTGGGGGTCCAATTCCCCTGACTTTACCTGGCCAATCGGAGGCGGAGATGTTATAGAAAATGTTCAATTCAGAATGGAATGTCCGGATGGAACCTTTTCTCCATGGTCCTCAGATTATACCTTGAGGTCTGATTGTAGAGCACCCAGACTTAATGAAATAGGAGCCGATCCGGGTGGACCCAATACCCTTAGATTACACTGTGATAAATATGCTTCAGCCTACCAATTCCGACTACGAGAACAGGGCACTTCAGCCTGGCGCAATATCCCCCAATCCACGCTGCCATTTGTATTTGTAGATAATATCAATCCAAATAAAAATTACGAAGTAGAGTGCAGATTGCTTTGTAGTAATCAATACACTGATTATTCACCTACCCTGACCTATTTAGGCATTTCTGCCTGCACGGATCCTATCAGGGGAGATTATTGGGTATCCCATATCACCTCGACCTCAGCCAAAGTGGAAGATCGTGGATATGATCCTGATGTGGTGCGCAGGTGGGAATTCAGGTGGAAGCTTGGATCAGCCTGGATCACACAACGCTCGGACCAACCTTTTTTAGTAATACGAGATTTATATCCAGATACTGACATTGAATGGGGCTTTCGCCGAACATGCAATAATAGCGAGACGAGCAATTGGTCGCCTGAAATGGTCTATTTTCGGACTGAATCTATATGTCTGGGCCCGATCAATTCACTCCACGTGCTCAATGTAGATTATAATACAGCCAGATTCAATACATCCGAAGATGTCTACGCAATGTATCAATACAGATACCGCATACAAGGTCGTAGCAAATGGACGACAACAGAAGAGTCTAACCAACATCTGCATCGCATAGAAGGTTTGCAGGAAGGTGAAAGTTACGAATGGCAGGGAAGAGGAAAATGTGAATCCAAATGGAGTGAATGGGTAGATGGTCCGGTATTCACTACTGTTTCCTGCAATCCACCTGATGAAAATAGTATTGGCGCTGAGAATATTACTTCCCGAGCCGCCGAATTACAATATCGCGAGTACATTCCAAATAAAATTCAATGGCGATATAAAAAAGATAATAGCAATAATTGGATTGAGCTAAACCCTATCAGGGAGGCCATTCAATACCTGGAAGGGCTGGATGACGGTAGCATATACAAATATGGTAGCAGGCTTTCCTGCGTGGACGCTGATGGAAATGAACGATGGAGTGCATGGTCACCTACATTTGTATTTGAAACCTATTGTCAGGGCAGTATCCTACGTATCAATCAAATTACTTCCACCAGTATGAAAGTCACCGCTGTAAAAGGCTATACAGAATATCAATTCAGCTACCAGTTACAGGGAAACATTAACTGGACTACCCTGGCTACAACACCAAATAATACTATCGATCTGGTAGACCTGCTTCCAGGCACTACCTATGATATAATAGTTAGAATCACCTGCAATGGATCCCAGGGCCCCTGGTCTGCACCCAGTTCTGAGACGACCCTGGTAGCAAGTTTTAATGCGACCGCCCCTCCACACCCAACCTATCTGACTGCCATGCCTATTGATGAACAAATGGTGCACCTTGAATGTCAGTTAGGCGATGTGCCGGCTTATCAATACAGGGTGCGCAGAGTCGGTACTACCTCATGGGATGAATTGAGTGAAACTCCCAATAGCATCGATACGGTAAATGTCAGCTGGGATGAATCCTGTGATGATGACAGTGTAGAATGTAATCTCTATGAGTTCCAATGCAGACTGTACTTACCGGATAGTCTTCGTTCAGGATTCAGCCGAAGTATCAAGTGGTCAGCCTGGTCTGTCTCCGTGTATTTCAATCCAATGAAACCACATTTGTCCTCTTGTTCCACGCCGTCACTGAGTGAAATAATTGCATTGTCAGTCGATGATGCATCTGCCGTCTTATACTGCGACATCCCAAATGCGCTTAAATATGAGTTTAGGTATCGTATCAAAAACACACAACCATGGACTTTTACTCCAATCACTGATAAGCCAGGAGTCGGCTTAAAAGGGCTTTATGCAGACACCAGCTATGAATTTCAGTGCAGGATTGCCTGCCAGGCTGCCGTAAGTCCATGGTCCAGGTCTAAAAATTTTAGGACTCGATCTTCTACCGATTGTAGTCCACCTTTATTTAATAATCTATTTGTACGCGAAATCAAAACAAAAGATGCCCGATTAAACTGTGCTATCAATGGCGTGTTAGGATTTGACTGGAGATATCGTGAGCCTGATAGCCTTACCTGGCTGCCGTTGCCTGCAAGCAGGGAAAATTTTTATTATGTTGATCAGTTAAAGCCTGCGACCAAATATGTATTTCAATCCAGGGTCGGCTGCCTGGATTCTACCCTCAGCCCCTGGTCGTTATCCATTCCATTTCAGACATTGCAGGACTGCCCTTCAGTCACCGCACAATCTTTACTACTAACCAGGGTTGATGCTAATTCGGTACGATGCGCTTATATTAATCCAGCCCAGGCAAGATACATCATCAGACTAAGGACGGTGGGAGCGGAAGATTGGACTACACTTGGTCCTACCCGCGATTCATCCATCCTAATCAGTACATTGGAAAACAAACCCTATGAGTTCCAGGTGATGAATCTTTGCAGTCAGACTAGCAGCAGCTGGTCATCGTCTATCCTATTTGATCTCAATACAGTTACCGCCTCAAAGTCAATGGCTCACCCGGAACTATGGGCTCTATATCCCAATCCGATGACCGATCATTTATACGTTGATTTGACTGCATACCCGGGACAGGTATCCTTCCGCATCTTGAATGCACTCGGCCATTCGATGTATCAATCAAAGGTCGCAGGTGGGCGATTAATAAATCTTTCAGTGAAGCTTGCACCCGGCATTTATTATTGTAACCTGGAAACAACAGGCAGCAGAAGCTCTATTAAAAAATTGATTGTGTTGTAAAAGAATATCCAGCGGATTAAGTAATTAAAAAAATGCCGGATACATCAAAGTACCCGGCATTTTTTTAATTACAGAAGAAAATAACCTCATCAACTCCACAACCTATCCCAGCTCCTGATATTATCCCACTCCGGAGTAGGCGCGAAAAATCCAGGACTTTCCGGAGCAATATGTTTTCTCAACTCCTCTTCATTGAGTTCTATACCCAGACCAGGAGTATTTGGTACATTAGCATATCCATTCTCATAGAGTGGTTTGCCATCTAAAGTTTTCACCAGGTTAGGCCAGTAAGGCACATCGATAGAGTGATTTTCAAGGCCCATGACATTCTGCGTAGCAGCGGCACAATGTACATTAGCCATGAAGGACACAGGAAGCCCGGCAAAATGCATGGCCATCGCCACTCCGCGTTCTTCCGCATAATCTCCTATGCGTTTGGTTTCTAACAATCCACCGGAAGTGGCCAGATCAGGGTGTACGATGTCTATAGCTTGCTGGTCTATCAGGTGGATAAATCCTTCTTTGAGATAGATATCCTCACCAGTACAAAGGGGCGTTTCGATAGCAGTTTTGATTTCTTTGAGCTGTGAAGTCAATTGCCAGGGTATCATATCTTCTAACCAGGCTAAGCGATATTTTTCTACTGCACGACCTAATCGAATGGCATTATTAGAATCAAAATGCCCGTAATGATCTGAAGCTAGCGGGATCTCATACCCAACGACATCTCTTACTGCCTGAATGTACTTGCATATTTCATCAAGGCCTTTATCTGTGATCTGTACTTGCGTGAGCGGATGCAAAGTAGCTCCATAACTCATGGGTTCATTTGACCATTGACGGCCTACATCCCAAAAATTGCCATTAGTCACGGCGCCTTCTATGTCTTTTACCATTTCAATCCCAAAATCCATTTTGAGGAAAGTAAATCCCTTTTCTTTCATTCGCACCCGCATTTTTTCTGCAAAAACTTTAGGATCTCTTTCCTGAGGAGTATCCGCATACAACCTTACTTTGTCACGATACTTGCCCCCTAAAAGTTGGTATGCCGGTACGTTATATGCCTTACCGGCCAGGTCCCATAAAGCCATCTCCACCCCACAGACGCCTCCGCCCTGACGGGAGTGCCCTCCAAACTGTTTGATGCGTTTAAATACTTGCTCTACACTACAAGGGTTCATGCCTTTGATTCTGCTTTTAAGAAATAAAGCATAGCGCCAGTCTGCGCCGTCGCGGACTTCACCCAGGCCTACGATTCCTTGATTGGTTTCCAATTTGATGATAGGGCATCGGCCATTGCCATTAAGGCCTACAGCGTACTTCATATCAGTGATTTTCAAATCAGAGGGAGCTGAAAATCGATTGACTTTAGAAGTGGAGTGCTCAAGTGTCTCTTCGGAAGAAGCAGAAAACATCATACTTCCCAGAGCGAGACCACCGATAGATTTTTTAAGGAAGTTGCGGCGATCTTTGGGCTCTTTTGTTGATCTTCCTGACCTGTCAGCCCGGGAGGATTCATCCGGCTGTATGGCATCAGGATCCGGATCACTCAGTCCAAATTTTGCCAGAAATTTTTGAGATGGAGTTAACATGTTTAAAGGTTTTTTTAGTTATTAATATTTCAGAGGTCAGCAGTCAGACATCAGCAGTCAGGCATCAGATTCAGACATCTGACATCTGACATCTGACTTACCAATTTCTATCTTTCATATAAGCATCAAGTTCCGCTCTGGTCATAGGAAGCTTTTGACTACTGAGCCAGCCCAGGAAATCTTTTTTAATCACCTCCGTCCAACGGGTGTCTATTTCCCCGGGAGTATACTTGCCTTCGATGAGTCTTTGATGACCAAAGTGATCTCTTAATTGAGTAAACTCGGAATTGATAATGAGGTCCTCCGCAAGGTGAGGAGGAATAAACACGACCCCGCTTTTTTTGGCCAGGAGAAGATCTCCCGGCAATACAAATGCTCTTCCGACACGAATAGGCACATTGAGCCCGGTAAGCATCATCTGCTGGATATAGCTCGGATCATGGCCTTTGATGAAGGCATTAAATCCTTCGATCTCTTCGAGACCGGCTATATCCCTGACTGACCCGTTGAAAACCACCCCATTTTTTGATTTGGCATAGATGGCATTGCCCAGGTTATCCCCGATAAGGGTGCCATCCACTATTTTACCATAGCTGTCGGCCAAATATATATCTCCTGTCTTAAGTACATCGATCGGCCAACTGTTCATGGCCCCTACCCGGCCTTCTGCAGTTCCCTGATCTTTTAACACCTTCTCGAGGTCGGGACGCAAAGGAGCATACTGAGCAGTAACTACTCTTCCGACCATAGGCTGCTCCGGACGCAATATAAACCAATCTCCTTCAAATTGATTTTGAAATCCTTTGTTGCGCAGGTATCCCCAGGCCTCTTCGATAGAGACGCCTTTAAGTCGTTCCAGCAATTTGTCATCCAACCGGGGTCTGCCATCAGGTGTACGAACTCCGGTCCACAATGGCGTGATAGATTTGATATATTCCGGTGTCGGGGAGACCGATTGAGTCAAGCCAAATAAGGGAATAAGCGCTAAGAATAACACTGAAATTTTCATCATTATATCATATTTGATTTATAAATATATACAATGATTGCATGAATAATGGTGTTCGTGCAATAAAAATCTTGCAAATAGATAATCTGAATGAACTAACATGTGCTTTATGGGGCAGCAAATACAATAGACAAATCACTACCCTGTTCAGGCACTCTATATGCCTCATTTATCAAAAAAAAATCTCAGCTGGCACCAGTTGCCCTTATCTCACTCCATCCGCAGCGAAGTCACCGGCTTAGAAGTAATCGCTTTGAAAGCCTGCACACTGATCGTGATGAAGGCTATTAATAAAGCGATACCGCCTGATATCAAAAATACCTTCCAGTCCAATGTAGTGCGGAAAGCAAAACCTGCTAGCCAGTTTTTCATAATCCAGTAACAAAGTGGAATCGCTATCACAAGCGCTATCAAGACCAGCAGGATAAAATCTTTTGTCAATAACTTCAATATATTCACCTCTGATGCTCCGATGACTTTTCGGATACCAATCTCTTTGGTTCGTTGTATCACATTGTAAGCAGACAAGCCCAATAGACCAAAACAAGCGATTAATATCCCGAGGATTGCAAAAATGGCAAAGACTTTTCCAAATAAAGTCTCCCCTTTATATTGCTCATTGTAAGCCTCATCAAGGAAAAAGTAATTAAATGGATCTTTTGGGAAAAATTTATTCCACTCAGATTCAATTTGGGCCAATGCCTGAGCAGTATTGCCTGATTTTAATTTGACTGAATAATAATTTCTGGCATTTGGTCTTAATAGGATAATCATGGGATCCAAGGATTTTTGCAATCCCTGGTGGTGATAACTCGCAGCGATCCCCAGGATGGTAAGCGTATCTCTACCTCTTTTAAGTTTTTTATTGATCGCATCATTCATGTCTGTAAACCCAAGTTCACGTGCTCCATTCTCAGTAAGGATGACTCCCCGATTGTCTGTAGAGAATTCTTTAGCATAATTGCGTCCGGCAATCATTTTTATTTGGTAGGAAGGAATGAAATCATAGTCTACTCCCATATTATACATGGTGTGTGCGCTGGCTTCTGGGACATCAACTCTTTGCACACCATTGGTCCAGTAGATTTCTTTACCCATCACACTGGTGGAAGCAGATACACTGGCTACCTGAGCACCGGATAACACTGCTGACTTAAACGGCGAAAACAAATCATTATACATAGAGTCAGTGACTGTTTGCACTCCACTTAATACTACCGTCCGATCGATATTGGCTCCAAGGTCATGCGACCTCATGTACTTCAATTGATTAAAAACAATGATCGTCCCTGCTATCAATACGACGGAAGTGACAAATTGAGTGATAATCAAAGATTTGCGTAGCAAGACACCGGAGCTTGAATTTTTAAACATACCTTTTAACACAGTGACCGGTTGAAATCCAGACAATACAATAGCCGGATACATTCCTGAGAGTAAAGTCCCAACAATAAACATCATGCTGAATAAAATCCAATATTGTGCACTCATCAAAGTATAGGATAGATACGACTTGCCCGTAAACACATCGAATGGATGTAGTATTAAAGAAAACACAATCAATGAAATAATAAAACTCAATAGATTCAAAAGCAGGCTCTCGGTCAAAAACTGTTGAATTAATGAGGATCGTTGAGCTCCCATCACCTTACGAACACCTACCTCTTTTGCCCTTTCTACGGAACGGGCAGTAGACAGATTGATATAGTTGACCCAGGCTATGCCGAGGATAAACAAAGCGATGAGGAATAAAAAAGAGACAGCCTGTCCATTGCCATTCACTTCCGCCTCCTGGTTATAGTTAGAATAAAGGTGAATGTCTTTCAATGGTATCAATGACAAAGCATCAATAATATTATTTTTTTTACTGTAGTCCCCATTATTCATATGCGTGTTACAGAAAGCCGGAAATTTAGCTTCAAACTTTTTGAGGTCCGTACCTTTCTTCAATTGCAAATAAGTGTAAAAATCATACCACCCCCACTCCGTTTCACTGGCATTAGTAGTATCTCCCTGCGCATTGAGCCGGTACTGGAAGGTTTTATAAGACACCAAATAATTCAATTGCAAATGCGAATTGACAGGAAAATCTTTGAACACCCCGGTGATCATCAAAGCATTGTCGGCACCAAGGTCTTCATCACCGATCAAAAGTCTTTTCCCCATGGGATCTTCATGCCCAAAATATTTTTTCGCCATTGATTCTGAAATGACCATTTGCTTGACCTCACTCAATGCATTAACGGAAGTGCCAGCGATAATATCAACACCCAACATAGGAATCGCTGACGCATCCGCATAATATCCCTTTGTCTCGGAGTATTTGACATTATTGCCGGGATTGCTTAAGATAATGGCATAATCATATAAACGACAAAAATCTTCCACTTCGGGAAATTCCTTTTTCATCGTTGGACCAATTGCAGGATAAGAAGTAGCAGACTTCCATGACAAGGTACCTTGTCGATAATTGTCCAATCTCAACCGAACCACTTGATTTCCCTGATTAGAAAAATTGTCAAAACTTCTTTCGAAAGACACATAATGAAATATTAAAAGGCATGAAGTCATACCGATAGCCAGTCCTAGCATATTGAGCAGTGAGAAACCCTTTCTTTTGACCAGACTGCGATAAGCTGTTTTAAATGAGATTATGGACATAATATCCAGGTTTTATGGTTAAAAATTAATTGATCTAATAATATAGTTTCCAAACCATTTATTCGCTTCTCAGTGATTTAACAGGATTGGTCCATGAAGCTTTGACAGCCTGCGTAGATACAGTCACCATAGCCAGCGTTAATACCAATACCATAGCTACCACAAACATCCACCAGGAAATATCCGTACGATATACAAAACCCTGCAACCATTGATTCATAAAATACCATGAGAGCGGCGCTGCGATAAAAAATGCGACCATGACCAATATTAAAAAATCTTTGCTGATGAGACCTACTATGTTACCGGTCGTAGCGCCCAATACTTTTCTGACACCTATTTCTTTTAATCTCCTGGAAATAGCAAATGAAGCCAGTGCAAATAATCCCAGGCAGGAGATGAGCACTGCCAGCAGGGCAAAGCCTTTGCATAAAGCGGTAAACTTGGTATCTGTCTCGTAAAACCGCTGGATCTCTGTATCGTAAAATGTACCCTTGAACACCTGCTCCGGAAACATATCATTGTAAATATTTGCTATCGCAGCGGTCGTTGCATGGATATTGGCATCTCTGAGCTTGACGCTAGCCAAAAAATAAAACTTATTATAAGAAGTCATTAAAAGTGCCTCCAGTGGTTCATGGGCAGAATGACTATGATAATCTTCCGCTACCCCCACCAGTATCATTGGTTGACCACCACCCAGCCTGATAGGACTCCCGATCATCGAATCGACATTGGTGATGCCATATTTTAATAATGCTGTCCTGTTCAGTACTGCCTCCCGGGCAGTATCAGATTGATTTAACCATCTTCCTGACAATAATTTTATATCATAGGTCTTTTGAAAATCTTCATCACAATATTTTATAGAGATACTAAAAGGTGCATCTTCTTTGCCCTGGCTCAATGACCAATTGGAGCTCCACGTATTGCCAGAGGATGGCATATCGCTACTGACGCTCATGTTTTCCACACCCGGGATAGCTGTCACCCTGTTTTTTAAAGTGCCAAGCCGGGATTGAGTCAGGCTATCATTGTTATAGCCAAAGGTGTAGACCAGATCCTTATTGAAGCCAAGATTCATATTTTGAATAAAGGACAACTGGCTCAATGTCACCACGGTACTGATTATTAGCCCAAAAGCTATCACAAATTGTATAACTACGAGGACCTTTCTCAACATCACGCCAGATCCAAATCCTTTGTCATAATCTGATCTGAATATTTTAACAGGTTGAAAAGATGTAAGCACAGATGCAGGGTACAATCCCGCAAGCAAAGTCACGACAACGAACAAGCCCAATAAAAACAAAATCAACCCAAAATCACTAAATAAAGAAATGTCAGCAGGCAATGGGGATATATGCTGCAATACAGGTGTAGTGACAAACGCTATACCCGCTCCTAATAAAATGCCACATAGGACCAGCAGACCAGTCTCCAATAAAAACCCGGACATCAAAGCGCCATTGCTTACACCCAATGTCTTACGGATGCCGACTTCTTTTATCCTGGTGACGGATTGGGCATTGGCCATATTGATAAAATTAAAACAGGCCATGATAAGGATCAGGAACCCAATCATGCCCAAGATCCACAGTTTCTTTTTGTCCATTACATGGCTTCCTGAAGTACCCAGGTCTTCATTATAATGCAAGTCTGACAGCGGCTGCAGCATATGTTTCCTGCTACCTCTGTCCGTTTCATAATGTTCTTGTCCTATTCCGGCCAGCACCTGATTGGTGGCATCTACCTGAGTAGGATCATTCAGTAACGCAAAAAATTGATTATTGGTACTGGTAGAACCCCAGTCATCACTATAAAAATAAAATTCGGGGTGCGCTCTGAATGTGGGATAGGACACAAAAGCCGTGATCGGAAAATCGGAAGTCGGAGTCGGATCATTTACGACACCTTCTACCCGAAGATAAGGTTCTAAATTGTCCATGATGATCGTCTGGCCAATCGCCTGGGTGGCATCTCCAAAACATTTTTCTGCCAGGCTTTTAGTCAGAACGATGGTATTGACTTCATTCAATGCAGATTGGGCATTGCCAGCGAGCCATTGGTAATCAAAAATCTCAAAAAATGCAGGTTCTACAAAAAATGCGACGGATGGTTCTTCGGTATTAAATTTTTTCAAAGGAGCTCCTCCGGAAGGATTGGGCACAGCGATCGTAGGCCAAAATTCTTTAATTTTAGTAGTGGTCTTAAATTGGGGCACTGATCTTTTAATCACATCCATTGCCGGTAAGGTCATGCCTTGATTCTGGTAATGATTTCCTGTAATCTTATTTTTTCCATCGACGATCACCCGGACGATGCGATCATAATTCTTAAAATGTTTATTATAAGATAGTTCATAGGTAATGATCCGGTAGATTAAGATAGTAGCTGCGATCCCAATAGATAATCCAACCAGGTTGATACCAGTGTACATTTTGTTTTTGAGGAGATTGCGAAGTGCGAGTTTGAAATAATTGGTTAGCATAATTTTTAGTTTTGAGCTATCAGCTTTGAAGTGGGAGATCCCGATGATTCGGTATCAGATACTCCTGGTCTAAAGCTGATCATTCTGTTCTTAAGGCTTTTACAGGGTTATTCAAAGCAGCTTGCAGCGCACGTGCCCCGATGATGAGGAGTGCCGTACTCAGCACCAATCCTCCAGCCAATGCAAATAACCACCATTCAAGTTTGATTCTATAGGCAAATTCCTGTAGCCAGTGATCGACTCCAAAATAAGCAATGGGAGAAGCGATCACTATAGCTATCAGGATTAATATGACAAATTCTTTAGAGATCAGGCTCAGGATAGATCCCACACCAGCACCCAGCACCTTGCGGATACCGATCTCTTTGGTTCGGCTTTGGATCGAATAAGTAGCCAGGCCAAATAATCCCAGGCAGGCGATAAAGATGGCCCAACCAGAAGCTATCATAAAAATGGTTGCAAATTGCCTTTCACTTGCATAAGCCTTTTCAAAATTTTCATCAATAAAATAATATTCAAAGGGATTGCCAGGAAAATAGGATTGATATATTTTTTGCAGACCACTGATTTTGTCTTGAAACTGATCCGGGGTTATTCTGATGGTAGTGTATGCTGTACTCGATTCAGGGTAAAATATCATAGGATCAATAGGTCTTTGCACACTCAGATGATTATAATCTTTGACCACTCCAATGATATCAAGGAACCTTTCATCCCACCTGATCCGGGTAGCTACCGCTTCTTGTGGAGTATTAAAGCCTAATTTTTTAATGGCTGATTCATTTAAGATCACTTTGCTGTTATCATTCCATTCCACTTTACATTCGGCAGCAGTAAAATTGCGACCTGCCACGATCGGAATCTCATAGGCAGGTAAATACTTTTCGCCAATGATTGCAAAAGCATAGGAAGTAAATTCATCGCCTGGTTTTGACTGAGGCTGCGTAAATCCGGAGGTCTGGAAATTATAAAATTTACCGGGTACACTTCCAGAATTACAATAGTCTTTGACAAAACTTTGTTGCGCAATGGTATTCAGATAACCTTCCTGCCGGAAGCTATAGGTACTGTCTTTGCCGACCTGCGGTCCCGGGATGACCACCAGTTGCTCGTGGGCAAAACCCAGGTCTTTTTTTTGCATATAGTTCAATTGATACACGATCGCCAGGGTGGCTATGATCAGCATGATCGAAATAGCAAACTGGGCTACTACCAAGATTTTCCTCAATAATCCCCTTGTCTGGCCCTTTAAGAGCTTGCCTTTGATGGTCGTGATTGGATTGAAACCTGATAAGATAAAAGCAGTATAAGCTCCCGAAATGAACGACCCCAGGATTATAAGCAATAAACCTGTCAACCAACCCGACTGATACATCATACCTGACAAAGACAAATTTTTGCCAATAAGATTGTTGAACAATGGTTGTATCATGACCACCAAAATGATAGCTGCAATAAAACTGATTAGATTGGTCAGAAAAGCTTCACTTAAAAACTGAGCTACCAGGTTGGCCCTGGTCGCACCGATTACTTTTCTCACCCCTACTTCTCCGGCTCGTTGCAGTGCTTTAGCCGTACTAAAATTGATATAATTAAACCAGGCTATCAATAATATCAATAAAGCTATGGCCCCCATCATCAGGAGATATTTTAGCTGAGCAGTATGAGTATATGTATCTGCCAGCGTACTGGCCAGGTGAACCTCCTTCAACGGCTGCAATCTAAATATCACACCATCCTTGTCGTCATTTAAGGTATTTCTAAGATCTGTCAATTTTGCTTCTACACGCTGAGCGGAGGCCCCGGATCGCAAACGAAAAAAAGTATTGATATACTGCGAATCATAATTGTCAAGGCGCGCCCAATCATTGCCATTCAACTGATCAGGATTCTGCAAACTTTGTAGTGAAAACACCATATCATATTGGATATCGGATTCGTCACCAATATCCTGGTATACACCTCCAATAGTAAATGTTTTATTGCCAAATTGATTGAACAATGAAAGAGACTGACCTACCGGGTCGAGCGTACCAAAATATCTTATGGCTGACGACCGGGATAAAAACATCACATCCGGTCGCTTCAGGGCAGCTTTGTCGCCAGTCAAAACCTTAAAGCTGAAAAATTCAAAAAAATTGCCATCGGCATAACCAATATTTTCTTCTTTGAAGGAAGTATTGGTCTTGTTATTCAGGACCACTCCTTTGCAGATGCCTTGTTCAAAACGGCAGTAGTCGATGATCTCCGGAATTCGTTCTTTGGCAGTCGGCCCATAGCCCGGTTCGATCTCTGTCCATGTATTTCCCTTAAGGTCTTCATTGATCAATCTATAGACCTGATCAAGATTATGATGAAAAAGGTTGACACTTTTTTCAAGACTGATGTATTGGAGAATGAATATAAATGCTACCAATCCCAGGGTAAGACCACTGACATTGATAATAGATTGGCTGGGATCTCGCACCAGGTTGCGCCAGGCTAATTTAAAGTGATTTCCGATCATATGCCGTTACTAGATCCATGTAACAATGCTCATCCGTAAAAGAAATAGCCGATCCAGGATCTTATCCAAAAGAATGCACAGGTCGTACCAAAAATGTATATCACTGATATTGTGAGGATTATAAGTATAAATTGTATTTAAGTGTGTTCGCTTTTGATACAA